>PWVH01000102.1 GCA_003563465.1 Coriobacteriaceae bacterium
CGAGAGGTCCACATCGCTTCTGTCGGAGCCGGCGGCGTACTCCAGAAGACCGCTGTTCGCGTCGACAGCAAAGGCGTCTCTTCCTGCATCCCCGGAGACCTCAGCCTCGACGATCCCGGAGTCATCGGAAACCACGTAGGAGTACGAGCCGCTCTCGGCAAGCGCCACGGTACGGGCGTATCTCGAGTCCCCGGGCAAGAAGAAGATCCGTGCAGAGGGCTCAGCCCAGATGTCAGGGTGAAAGTAGCCGATATCGTCGATGTCGTCGTAGGCCTCTCCCTCGAACAGCCCGAAACGTGCGCCGGACGCGTCCTCGAAGAGCGGGTCGGTGTTGATGGACACAGCTGTGAAGGGCGATAGCAGGCGCTCGAAGGAGCCTGGGCGTTCATCAGGGAAGATGCCGGATCCGCCGGGGGTGTCATCCATCAGGTCGACGATGTCCGACGTCGGCACGAACTCAAGCCATCCCTTTGCAGAGGACCGGGTGACGGCCGACCTGCCTTCCCGCTCGCCCTCTCTGCGCAAGTCGTATGACCACGACCAGTCGTTGGTGTCGATGTAGAGCGGCCGAGCCTGATTCGGGTGGTTGTTGTCCCAGACCCACACTGTCGTCTTGCCGTCAGCCTGCTCCGAGATGGCGAACGGCGTGACCACGTGTCCGCCGCCAAACATCTTCTCCACGATGACAAGGACAGGAAGGTCGCGGCTGTCGTCCTCGAGGACTTCGCGCAGGTGATCGTAGGATTTCCTGTCCCCCCATTTCTTGAGGTCCGAGTAGCCACTTATGAACTGCGAGAGATGATAGCGCTGTATGAATTCCCGCACGACGCGAGGCTCGGCGCGCCCGAACTCGAGATAGTCGTGACTCACCTCTACCGCAGCCACGCTCTGCGGCGAACCCGGGAACTCGGACACGTCGTTGGCGCCCTGCCAGAAGGTGTTGGCGGAGGAGGCGAACCCTTGACACGTCCCTCCGCCGAACCAGCCGTCCCCGAAGGGGCTGGTGAGCAACTTGAATCTCGTCCACGAGAGGGGTCCGTCGCCGAAGACGTGCTTCCACACGTCCCAGTCATCGTCGTGAACGGTGTCTGAACCGTTTATGAAGCCGTAGCCGTCGACCTTAGGACGGAAGCCGGAGTCGAGGGTGTAGTCGTGTTCCGGTTCCCGAAATCCAGGACCCCTGCCGCTCTCCTGGCCCTCTCGTGCCGTCACCGAGATTCGTGCCAGGCCACTTGATCCAACACCATCGATCTCGGTCCTGGCCGCGATGTGGTTAGCACCCCGCCAGAGCAGGTCGCTCGAGAGCGTCATCTCCCACTCGCCAGTCCGCTCGTCGACGACCGCAGTCCCCTCGGAGTAAGGCTCTGCCTTCGCAGCCGATGCGCTTCGAAAGCCGTCGGGCATCAGGTACACGCGGACGCGTGCAACGGCGTCCGGATCATCGGACTTGTCCGAGGCCTTGACCGACCACCCCTTGACGACGAACGAGCGGTCTTCGAGGGCACTCCCGTCTTCCGGTTCGACGATGAGAGGCATCCCGACCACGTGCCCCGGTAGCGAGCCAACACTACGGAGCCAGTTCTCGTAGTCGGCCTTGGTCTTACTGACGGACTCCTGCACTTGCTGTGTGCCCCCGCCCACGCAGGCGAGCGTGAACACAAGGAGAGCGACTAGTGGCAGTGCGGCTCGGAGTGTTCTGGATGCACGTAACCTCATTCCTGCCTCCTTGCCCGCCACGGATATGCCAGCAGACCGAAGACGAAGACGCCGGCCGTCATGGCTGTGCCCCAGTCGAGTCCGACTGCCCAAGCCTCGATCAGCCGTGGCGCAATCACCTCTGATCGGGCGCTCGAGCCAATCACGGACTCCGCGAACAGCTGTTTGGACTCACCCATGTCCACCCGCCACTCGGGAGTCCCGCCCCGCGCACCGAGCGCAGTGCCGGGAAGGACCACCGAAGAGGTGAAGGCTGCGTCCCGGGTGCGCGAGTCCAGCTCCTCATACACCCGGCCGTCTTCGTCGTAGACCCCCTGCTGCGGCTCGAGCGAGGAGGTGTCGAGCAATCCTGCGAACACATAGTGCGTCCCATCGGACATCTCTATCGCTTGCAGGTACGACCAGCTCTCGCCCGACCCGAATGGAGTGCTGTTGAAATCGCTGCACGAGTCGAAGACACGTGTCATCCGAAGCGTGCTGTCGCTCTGCGCCACGGTCACCCCCTGCTGCTCGAACTCGGCTATCCACGAGTCGATGGATGCCTCTGCATTGGGCAGACCCAGTATCTCGTCGACCTGCTCCTGTTCCATCTCGATCTCGGTGACCACGCTACCCGAGCCGTCCTGGCTCACCGTCGTCGTGATACTCACATCGCATCCGGACAGCATGAGCGCTAACAGAGCCACACCGACCACACCGGCTGAGGAGACTCGGCGCCGGCTGCGGTCGATGCCGCCCCGCAGACGTACGAACGCCGTCGCCAGGAAGAACCCGCCCGCCACGAGCAATGTGTGCCACGCGAGTGTGATGAGATCATCCTCTTTCTCATGCACCTGCGAAGAAAGGGCGAGGACGATGATTTCGGTTCCCTCTGGCGAGACGAATCCCACCACAGATACCGTCTGCCCTACGGTGAGGTCCGTGCGAATCGCAGGGTAGAGTCCGTTGAGTACCTGTTCGTCCTCGCCGATGCTCACCAGCATGTCGGGGTCACCTTCGCGTAATCCGACAATCTCGCCGTCTATCCGAACGAGACGATCCTGATAGCGTTCGGGCTGGTTGACGACTTGCGCGACCTTGGCCCGGAGCACCCGCTCACCGAGCGGAGGAGGATGCGCAAGGCGTGTCCGGTGCCAATCGGAAGCCACCGGTTCGACCTCCCGCACTCCGGTTTCTTGCGGACCAATCATAGACTTGAGCAGCGGCAGTCCTATCCCGACGCAGAACGCGACAACAGCGCCCAGCGCGAGAGCAACAGCCATGCGTAGCACACGCCTTCTCCGGAACCCACGGGCAACGGAGGGGGCCTTCGATACCGGTGTGGGCTCGGAGGACGAAACGGGAGGCGTCTCGGACGGCCGCTCAGAAGCGGGCTTCTCCACAGGCAGCGCAGCCATTGTCTTCCCACAGGAACCGCAGAACTGATTCCTCTCGGAGTTCCGCGCGCTACAGTGGGGGCAGATTGCCACATATCCTCCTATGGGCAGAAACGTCGCGGCATGCTCATCGGCGTGTGCCGCATTCGGTACAGAAGATCGCGCTCGCGTCCACGGGGCTTCCACACTTCCCGCAGGTGATTTGAGAAGGGCCGGCTGTTTGGGTCGTGGCTGCAGACGCCTCTTCGGCTGGAGTCGGTGCGGCTGGCGTGGCCTCAGCTGTCGCCTTCATGCGGGACCGACAGCGAATAGTGCGCACGGAGAGAATGACACCGAAAATCGAAAGAGCGAGCAGTCCGCCTCCAGAGCCCAGCACTAGTGGCCAGTTGAGCACCCTTGAAGAAGCCGTCATCTCTTCCGGTGAGATGATTTCGCTACTACTGAGTCGCCAAGACGTGCTCGAGTCCTTGTCGACGAACCCCGGAACATCTATGGTGAAACTGACGGTCGCATCCTCGAGTGCGGTTTCATATGCGGCAAGGTCACCGCTGGTGGGAGATCCGATCCCGTCGCACGGATGGCAGACGTGGACGCCTTCTCCTTCACACGCATCACACGA
>PWVH01000157.1 GCA_003563465.1 Coriobacteriaceae bacterium
ACCATCGAGTGGTCCTCGGTGAGACGCTCCAGATGGCCGTTGCGTAGCAGGTAGGCCCTGCTGTCGCCGACGTGAGCGATTGCTATCCGAGTGCCGTCCACGATGGCCGCGGTCAGAGTAGTCCCCATGCCCTCGCGTCCCAGGCCCTCACGTGTCGCTCGAATGACCGCACGATTCGCTGCCCTGACGGCTCGTCCTAGTGCCTTAGCATCCGCTCTTCTGGGCGCAGCCTTCACGAGCGCCTCGATCGCGATGCTGCTGGCGACCTCGCCGGCCTCGTGACCTCCCAGCCCGTCGGCCACCGCGAACAGGGGCGGCTCGACCAGTATCGAGTCCTCGTTGTGGCTGCGCACTCGGCCCACATCAGTGAGGCCGGCGTAGGGTCGCTTTGCGGGACGATTCACGCCCGCACCACCTTGAGGCGTACCGCACCCAAGTCGACCAGGTCTCCCGAGGCGAGCGCGACCGGGCGGTTGACGACAGAACCGTTCACGATGGTTCCGTTGGTCGAGTCGAGGTCTTCGATGACGGCGGTTCCATCCGGGGAAGGGGTAACTCTGGCGTGAGTGGAAGAGATGAAGTCGTCTGCTATGACGATGTCGGCCCCCGGCGAACGTCCGATCACGACCGGGCCTGCGATAGGCACGCTAACACCCTTGAGCTCCCGTGGACCCTGCACGACGGCAAGCGCGAGTCGGGCTTCCGATGCAGCTGGGCCGGCAGCCCGCACGTAGCCGAGTCCGGCGCGTACGGCCGCCACGAGAAAGAGGTAGAGAAGTGCCAGCAGAACGAGCTTGCCCACGAGCAGGACTATGTCGACCAATGCGCGCTACCCCCTCGGCTCGTGGTAGACGAGTCTGGTGGCACCTAGCGAGACCACATCGCCGTCTCGCAGACGAGCGTAGTCGACGCGTTCGTCGTTCAGGTAGATACCGTTCGTGGAGTCGAGATCTTGGATCGCCCAGCCGGCTCCCTCGCGAACGAACGCGGCGTGCTCGCGCGATACGTTGGCATCGGAGAGCGTGATGTCACACGAGGACAGACGTCCTGCTAAGATCCGGTCTCCGGTGAGCGGGATACGATCGTCGCTTCCGCCTACCGTAACGGTCGCCGAATCGGGTGCGGCAGCCGTCGGGGCCGCTGGAGCCGCAGGAGCCGCAGGAGCCGGACGGGGCGGCGCCGGGGGAGCTTCGAGCGGCTCGGCCGGCACGGGAGAGGCCGTCTTGGGAGGTTGGGGCGCGCGGCTGTCCGCTTCGGCAGGAATCTCCTCGTCGGGCTGTCCCTCCGTAGCGGCGACTCTGAAGCGACCGAGACGCAGGTCGTCATGCACGGTGAAGGTGATCTTGGGCTTGGAGGCGAGCGAGTATCCGCGCCCGGCAGCGTGACTGGACAGGTAGGTCGCAAGCTCACCAGCAAGAGTGGGGCGAAAGACGCCCATGCCCTCGTCATCTTCGGCTGAGAGCGCAACGGTATAGGCGTGCGGCGCGTAGACCTTGCCGACGCCTACCGCGGTCCGGTCATCCATCGCCTTGGCGAGCGCCTTGGCTATTTCCGCCGGTTGAACCGGCGAGCGGAACGCTCCCGCGAAGATGCCTTCTACGGCAGCCGCTATGCGGTCTTCGAAATCGGAAAGGATGCTCATGTGCGATGCGTTCCCGTCTGGCGGAAGGGTCTATTCCTGTTCGGCTCTGGCCGGCGGTCCTGCCGCGACGACCAGCATCACAAGTATAGAGGAGGCTGTGAGGCGCGATAGCAAGAGCGGATCGAACCATGTCACCGAGCCGTTGAACGACACTGCAATAGTGTCGGCCAGGAGATATCCACCGAGAAGTGTCGCAGAACCGAGCACGACGCCGAATACGGCCGAGGCCCGGGTAGCGCGTCCGCAAGCTGTCGACATCAGCGCAGCGGCGAGAGCCCACGCGGCTACCACCACGAGCGGGGGGAGCACCGTTGCGAGCAGTAGCCAGCCGTCTCCTCTTGGGGCGCCGAACACGGCTTTGGCCACCTCACTTGCAGGGACGGCATCTTCGGCCGGGAGGAAGAGGAGCGGCAGATCGACATAGGGTGCAGCCGAGCGCGACATCACCGAGAGATACAGCGTCAGGGCGGCGCCGAACCCAGAGAGCACTGCGGCTCGCAGCGGCCGCAACGCGAATCCGGCGAGCAAGGGAGCAGCGGTGGCGATCCTGGCGACGCCGAGAGCGGGAGCAGCGAGGGCGGCGAGCATGCCGGATTCTCTTCGGCCGGCTGTCCACCACACGACGATCGCAGCCAGAGAGAGGATGCCGACGTGGGGCAGTGGAAGGACCCGCGCCATGCCCAAGAGCAGGATTCCGGTGGCCACCGCCAGTCCGAGTCCGGGAGCGAGGGCGGCTGCTGCAGCGGCGAGCACGGCCGCACCGGCGACCGCTGCGATCGGCAGGTCGAACGGCATAAGTCCCGCCCACGCGAACCACGCGGCGATAAGTGCGGAAGCAGCTCCGACACCCAGGCGACGATAGGGTATCAGCCGATCCCATAGCCCCAGCTCCCCGAACCCCTCCCTCTCCTCGGCATCTTCGCCGGACGCCCGCTCGACTGCCGTGGATAGCGAACGACGGCCGGCTGCTGAATCGCCGAGGTGCGCGAGCAGGTGTTGGGCAAGAGATCGTGCGTCCGGATAGCGGTCGGCGGCTTCAGGCGCGAGTGTGGCAAGCAGGATGTCATCGAGGCCGCCGGGCAGGTCCGTGACGAACTCGCTCGCGGCCGGTGGCTCGACGATTTCGGCCTTGAACACCGCGCCCTCGAAAGTCTCCGCATAGTACGGGTTCGCATCGGTCAGCAACTCGTAGGCGAGCACGGCGAACGCCCACACGTCGGTGCGTTCGTCGAGATGCTCTCCGCGTAGCTGCTCTATCGGCATGTGACCGAGCGTTCCTCCCGCACCGTATCCGTGACCGGCCGCCGAGGACAAAACGGCTACCCCGAAATCGGCCACTTTGATGCGCCCGTCTCGCGTGACGAGCACGTTCTCCGGCTTCACATCGAGATGCAGCACGCCATTGTCGTGTGCGAATTCCAGCGCTGCCGCTACGCCGTCGACGACTGCTGCGACCTCGTCGAGAGTGAGTGGCCCCCCCGAGACCTCGAGCAGGTCTGCCAGCGAGGCGCCGTCGACGTGCTCCATGATGATGAAAGACTCGTCGGCATCCGAGTCCCACTCATAGACGGTGACGATGTTCGGGTGGTTGAGCAGAGCAGCGGTGCGTGCTTCGGCGAGCCCGGTTGGCGCCGAGGGGCGTCCGGAGCGATCGAACGGGAAAGGGAGACGCTTGATCGCCACGCGGCGCTGCATACGCGTGTCGTAGGCGAGCACCACGGTACCGTACCCGCCCTCGCCGAGTTCTGCGAGCGGACGGTATCTATCCAAGATGAGCTGCTGCTCCACGGCCTCCCCTGATGCGGCGCGGTCGCGGTAATTGTAGCGCGACGGAGCCCGGTGCTACTGCGCGGCCATCTGGGCCTGCATACGGCGCGCGAGCATTACGATGAGCGGTAGCAACGCTGCGACGATCGCGAGCGCGATCGCGAGTTCTAGCCACACCGTCGCGATGGCCTCGCCCATCACCGCTACCTGCCAGATAGGCTCGATAATCCAGTAGAGGGGGAAGAGCTTGGCGATCCACTGCGGCCAGCTCGGGAAGAGATACCACA
>PWVH01000137.1 GCA_003563465.1 Coriobacteriaceae bacterium
AAGAGCGTGAGGCCGGGATCGATATCGACGTCGCCTCCGCTCTCGCCTCCGAACTGGGCTTACAGCTCGAGTTGGTCGAAGTGGCACCAGATGAAGCGGCATCGCGGCTGGGTGCTCGAGACGTGGATATCGTGATGTCGGTTCGCTTCGACGAACGATTCAGCGCGAATACTTCGTTCGCAGGCTCGTATGCGGCTAGCGGCCCGGTTCTTTTCGCAAGCGACGAGACAACCGTATCCCCGGATCGCCTCGGGGCTCTCGACATCGCGGTGCAGAGGAACTCGGAGTCCTTCTGGGTGCTCGATTACGAACTGGGTGAAGACGCTCTGACCGTGACAGAGACCCTGCGCGATGCATTCGAGGCTGTTCGAACCGGGAAGGCCGATGCAGTAGCGGGCGATGGCTTCGTATGCTCCTATCTAGCGCGTGATTTTCCAGGTATCGGCTTTGCAGCACAGTTGGCGCCTGCAACTCCTATCGGCATCGCCTTGCGTTCCGATTCTGCGGGACTGGACTCAGTAGTAGTGGAGACCTTGGACTCGCTTTCAGCTGACGGTGTGCTGGAGGACATTCGTGTCAAGTGGGTCGGCTACCTGCCGCAACTCGAGACCAACGAAGCCGACACGCCCCTGAATGAATAGATACGGCTAGTAAATGCATAGAGCGTCGGCGTTTTCACAACGAATGCCGTTTGGTGTATTGTTACTTTCTAGTGGTAGGGCATGCACGTCCGTGCATGCAGACCGTGGACTACGTACGAGGGAGGAACGATGCGGAAAGCCAAGAAGCTGCTTCTGGTAGCACTGGCACTCATGCTGACTTTCGGCGTGGTAGGGCTGGTAGGATGCGCGGAAGTCGAAGAGGCCGATGCCATCCAGAGCGTTGACGACCTCAAAGAAGGTGACAAGGTCGGCGTGCAATCCGGAACCACCGGCGAGATGTGGTCGAAAGAGAATCTCGAGCCTGAAGGCGTCGAGATCGTCCCGTACGATGACATCCTGGCGGCGTTCGCTGCTCTGCAGGCTGGCGACGTCGTAGGCGTAATCAACGACTTGCCCATCTCTCAAGAGGTTGCGGCGGATCCCGCCCGCAACATCGAGGTCGTCCAGGAGATCGAGACAGGCGAGCAGTACGGTTTCGCTTTCAACAAAGAGAACACCGGACTGCGTGATGCTGTGAACTGGGCACTTGCCGAGGTGATTGCCGACGGCACATATGACGAGGTTTACGAGAAGTGGTTCGGCGCTCCCCCGATGTCGGTTCCCGCAGGCTCATTCGTAGGCGACAAGCCTGCCGATGAAGAGATACAGACCTTGACTCCTGGCAAGATCATCGTCGGCTCCGACACCGCTTATCCTCCCTTCGAATTCGTCGAGGGTGGAGAGACCGTAGGCTTCGACGTGGACCTCGTGAACGCCATCGGTGAGAAGATCGGTCTTGAGGTCGAATTCCTGAGCTACAAGTTCGACGCCCTGATAACCGATCTCCAGGCGGGCACATCGTTCGACATGGTCGCCTCGGCCATGACGATCACCGAGGAGCGTGCCCAGTCGGTAGACTTCTCTGATCCGTACATCAATTCGAACCAGTCTCTCACCGTAAGCAAAGGCGACTAGACTTCCGTGATGCGTTAAAGTGGGGCCGGCGGCCGTCGAGCCGCCGGCCCCGTTTTCTCTATGGAGCGAGTAAGGGGATTCTAACGTGGAGGTATTTCTAGAGTGGTGGGAGTCGAATCCCATAACCCACCTCTTCCTCTCGCCCACCATCATGATGCAGGCGTTCCCGGTTATCCTTCGTGCCTTTCCTGTCTCCCTGTTCTTCGGCCTGGGCTCATTCATCCTGGGAATCCCACTCGGACTCGCTCTCGCGTTCATGAAGATGGCACGTACCCGGTTCGCGCGCTTGCCGGCCACGATTTACGTGGACGTGATTCGCGGGACCCCTCTCTTCCTGCAAATTCTTCTTGTCTTCTTCGGTCTGCCGCTGTTCCCGTTCTGGAAATCGATGATTCAGGCCAATCCGTGGATGAACCAGGCTGCGATCTTCGGAATCTCCTGGTCGGCGTATCTTAGAGGGTTCCTCATACTGAGCCTGAACTGCGCCGCTTATCTGTGCGAGATTTTCCGGGCCGGCATCCAGTCTATTTCTCGGGGCCAGATGGAGGCTGCTCGCTCGCTGGGAATGACCACTCCCAAGGCCATGGCCTTCGTGATCATCCCGCAGACGGTACGGCGCATACTGCCGACGATGATGTCCGAGTTTATTCTGCTGTTCAAAGACACCGCGCTGCTTGCAGCAGTCGGCATCACGGAAATGGTGCTGCGTGCACGGGAGGTCGCGGCGGCGAGGTTCAACCCCTCGGCATACGTGCTTGCGGCCGTCTTCTATCTGATGGTGACCATTCCGCTGGGACGCGTGGTCGCTAATCTCGAAGCCAAGCTTGCGATCTCAGAAGGCCGGGGAGGCCCGCCGCGGCCGCCTGTGGACACCGAAACTGAGACGACCATCGATCCCGATCACCCGGCCCCGTTACCCGAACGCGCCAGGGCGTGAGTGGAGGACATGGAAATGACTGAGGTTGCCACACCCTCGATCACCGAATCCTCTAAGCAAGACAGAGGTGCCCCTGTAGTCCGTATCAGGGATCTGCACAAGTCCTTCGGCGATCTCGAAGTGCTGCGTGGAGTCGACATGGAGGTCGAAAAGGGAGAAGTAGTCGTGATTCTCGGCCCTTCGGGTTCGGGCAAGTCCACCTTGCTTCGCTGTGTAAACAAGCTGGAAGAGCCGACCGCGGGCGAGGTTTGGTTCGAAGACGTGATGGTCAACGATCCCAAGACCAACATCAACGAGGTGCGAGAGCGCATCGGTATGGTCTTTCAGTCTTTTAACCTGTTCCCGCACCTTACTGCCAAGGGCAACGTCATGCTGGCTCAACGAAAGGTTCTCAAGCGCTCGAAAGAGGAAGCGGAGCGCATCGCCATTGAGCAACTGACCCGTGTCGGACTCGATGACAAGATAGAGTACTTCCCCTCGCAGCTTTCCGGTGGCCAGCAACAGCGTGTCGCCATAGCCCGTGCTCTCGCAATGGATCCGCACGTGATGCTATTCGACGAGGTTACGTCGGCTCTAGACCCCGAACTCGTCCGAGGCGTGCTGGAAGTGATGAGAGCACTTGTCGAAGCAGGGATGACGATGTTAGTCGTCACACACGAGATAGGTTTCGCCCGTGAAGCCGCAGATCGAGTGGTCTTCATGGATGGCGGTGTAATCGTCGAGGAGGGGACTCCTGAGGACGTCTTCGACAGACCTCGGAGCGAACGGACGCAGGACTTCCTCGGCCACATCCGCTGATTCCATGCGAATCCCACATGCTATGCGCCTTCGTCTCTCTGGGCATGGGTATCTTCTCCGTAGACGGAATGAGCTGTCCAAGGAGGTCCTCCGATGAAGATGATCATCAAAGGCCGTCACATGTCTGTCACCGATGCGATTCGCGATTACGCCGAGGAAAAGGTGGGCCGGGTCAGCAAGATTCTCGACGGCGAGCACATGACCACCGAGGTCGAGTTGTTCACCGAGAAGAACCCGGCCATAGAGAACAGCCATGTCGCCGAGGTTACGGTATGGACAAAGGGCCCGGTGATCAGAGCGAAGGAGGCCGCTCCGGACATGTATGCGGC
>PWVH01000084.1 GCA_003563465.1 Coriobacteriaceae bacterium
CCCGTACAAGGCGGGCCTCGTCCGCGAGTGGGGCATCAAGAAGTTCAACCTCGATGACCTCTACATCCGCTTCTTCCGGCTCGCCGAGCGCCAGATCGCCGAGCATACAGGCCGAGGAGTCGTCTGCTTCATCAGCAACTTCTCGTGGCTGGGCGACGCTTCGTTCGTCGTGATGCGCGAGCGCCTGCTCGGCGAGTTCGACGCATTCTGGATTGACAATCTTAACGGTGACAGTCGCGAGACCGGCAAGCTTACGCCCGAGGGCAAGCCGGACCCGAGCATATTCTCGACCGAGAAGAACCGCGAGGGCATCCGGGTGGGCACTGCGGTCTCGCTGCTCGCCCGCAAGGAGATGCGTGACGAGACTCCTGGCGTGCGCTACCGGGAGTTCTGGGGTGTCACGAAACGCGCAGATCTGCTCGAATCCCTTGGTGCAGACGACATCACCGAGGCGTACGTGCAGGTAAGCCCGTTCGCCTCCACCCGCTACTCGCTGCGGCCGCGTCACATCGAGGAGTCGTACCTGACATGGCCGCGCATGACGGACCTCTGTGCGGTCGCGCCGATCAACGGCCTCATGGAGAAGCGAGGAGGCGCGCTCTTCGACATCGACCGCGATGCGTTGGAGAGTCGCATGCGGATGTACTTCGACTCCGCGGTCGATTGGAGCGAACTCGAGGCGCTTGAAACCGGACTTACCCGCGATGCGGCTGCGTTCGACGCGAAGGCGGTTCGTGCGAAGGTTCTGTCCGCTGAGCGCTACGACGAGAGCCGCATCGTGCGCTACGCAATCCGCCCGTTCGAGGACCGCTGGGCGTACTATTCGCCGGTCCCAAGTCTGTGGAACCGTGCGCGACCGTCGCTCTTCGCTCAGTTCGCTGAGGGTAACGCGTTCTTGATGAGCCGCCCGGCGGGCGTGGCCTACCCAGAAGGTGTGCCTATCTGCTTCACGGGTGCACTCGGTGACAACGACGCGCTGCGTGGACACGCCTACTACTTCGCCCTGATGCATTCTTCCTCGAACGAAGGCCAACTCGATCTCGCAGCTGAAGGCGACGATAAGACGGCGAACCTCTCGAAGCTTGCGCGTGCGTATGTTTCGAGCATCGGCCTGGGCGATGCATCTGAGAGGGCCGCTGCGGGACTCGTATGGATGCACGCACTGGCGATTGGCTACTCGGCGGCCTACCTCACGGAGAACACGGACGGCGTGAAGACGGATTGGCCGCGAATCCCTCTGCCCGCCTCGCGAGAAGCGCTGGAATTGTCGGCTGCTATCGGCGGCGCGCTAGCGTCCCTCCTCGACCCAGAGGCACCTTCGTTCATGGAGTCGAGACCCACACCCGAGGTGTTCGGCCTTGGCGTTCTGTCCGGTAAGACCGGCTCTCTCGACCCGTCCACCGACCTTGCGGTGACGGCTCGGTGGGGGATTGCGGGCTCGCGTGGGGTCACGATGCCCTCGACCGGCAAGCTCACCGAGCGCGAGTACACCGACGACGAGCGCAGCGCCATCGCTGAAGCAGCCGAGTCCCTCGGCGTGTCTGTTGAGCAGGCGATCGAGCTTCTCGGCGAGACGTGTTACGACGTGTACCTGAACGACGTCGCGTACTGGCGGTGCGTGCCGGCGAGCGTGTGGCGCTACGCCATCGGCGGGTACCAGGTGATCAAGAAGTGGCTGTCGTACCGTGAGCGGGCGCTGCTCGGGCGGGACTTGCAGCCCGAGGAGGCGCGCTATGTCACCGAGATGGTGCGTCGGATCGCTGCGCTCGTGCTCATGGGACCCGAGCTCGACGCGAACTACGAGCGCGTGAAGGCGGACGTCTGGGAGTGGGATGAATGACGCTGGGCGTCGAGAGTGGCACGGGGTGCGACAATGGGTGGTGCAGTCGTTATCCAGACTGCAGAATCTAGGGTTAGACACAGCAGGGCCTTGGGGGCCAGCGTGGATATCTACTTCAGCGACTACTATGACGTCCAAGCCCAGGACCTTGACTCGTATGGCGCCTTCGACGTCTCGCTCGTGAATGACTTACCTTTGTTTGTTGACCCGTTCCTGCTCTTCAACAGCGACAATCCAACGTATCTGGCCCTGCATGACCAGATCATCAAGTACATGTGCTTCCTCAAGCAGGTCTCACTGGATCAGCAGATTCCGGACGCTCTGAAGTCTGCATGGTTCACCTTCCCCGAAGTCAGTCAGAACTGGTTCGGCTACTGCGAACGGGGCAACAAGGGACACGGACTGGGTTGGAACTTCGCAAACTCGCTTCACCGCAACTTCAGAACGGTCTTCTCGGACTTCGGGGAGGAGACGGTCTCACGCGGCAGCCACATCGAGAAGCTGACGCTGATTCGCGACGGGGTCGGCAGGGACAACCTAAGTGACTTCACCACGAATCTCATTCAGGGCTTCCTTGCGGAGTACACGCAGGCCTTCGCACGCGAGAACATCCAGCAGTCACTCCTCGGAGAGTTCGCACTGCGCAAGGCCCACTTCAACTACCAGACGAGAACATGGTCAACAGGAAGGTACGTTCTTCCTGCATATCAGGGTGACTTCGTACTGCTGACGCCCAAGGACATACTGACCAAGGATGAGACCTGGATAAACCGCTCCGATTTGCTCCATCGCTTCATGGGCATCGCAGACGCTCTACCGAACGATGAACTGCGAGCGCAGGTGAACCAATACCTCATGCAGGTCTTACCCACAGACCCCAAGGCCACACAGGACGACGTCAATTCTGCAATCGTGGCCGTCATTGAGCGTTACCCGGAGGTCATCGACTACTACGTCCGCGAACGCGAAGACCATGGCGACCAAGCTGCGTCGTTCGCCCAGTCGCGTGTCGCGGCCGCAGAGCGATTGTTCGTCGAACAAGTGAAAGCGCTCGTGGCCCAGCTCCTCGTGCCGCAGGGCTTCTATCGAGTCGCGGGTGATACGTACGACGAGGCGATGCAGCGTCTGCTCTTCCTCAAGGACGTCGTCGAGAACAAGGGAGGCCACGTCTTCTTCTATCAGGATGGCGAGCCGATCCGCCGCGAGACCGACTTGCACATCCTCTATCGCCTGACCTGGTTCGCCACACCCTCAGACATCAGTCGGGAAGTCAACGACGGACGGGGACCCGCGGACTTCAAGGCCTCGCGGGGCGCACCTGACAAGACCCTCGTCGAGTTCAAGCTTGCCAAGAGCAGCAAGCTCGAACAGAACCTCGCGAAGCAGACCACCGTGTACGAGGCCGCGTCTGACGCAACGCACCCTTCAATCAAGGCGATCTTCTGCTTCACGGAGAGCGAACAGGCGAGGGTGCACACCATTCTCGAACGTCTGGGCATGCTGGATTCGCCACATGTGGTATTGATTGACGCGAGAAAGAACAACAAGCCGTCTGGGTCGATGGCCTAAGCAGGCGGCGCGTGTCTAACCCGGGGATCGTTAACGTCACTCTGTCCTTGTGGGATGCCTGACGAAGGTCAGGTAGCCTCGGATCCGGCGGCGGAGTGACCCACCGCGCTTCTGTCACCTGCACGGTTGACCGTCAGCTGTTATGTCCCCCGCCGCCGGGATTCGAGGGGTCGCCTTCGTGACCTGATAGGAGCCTGGCCTAGATAGAGGCCCCGGTTAAGGTGTGTCCGTCG
>PWVH01000049.1 GCA_003563465.1 Coriobacteriaceae bacterium
CACGAGACTAGCAAGGGAGTCTAACCCGGAGCTCACCACTTCCGGAATCTCGAACGGCCTCAGCGCGAAAGCCGCCGCAAGAGCGATGATGGCTGGAAACCTGACGACTTCCATGGCCGGACTCACTCGATGACCCTCTCGTGAACCGAATCTCTGTGCTATGAGTAGTCCTACAAGCAAGAATGCGGCGACCGTGCCGAAAATGTCGTAGAAGATCGCACGGATAAGTCCCTCATCGCCTAGCAACGCCTGCGAGAGTGGGTATCCGATGTAGCCAGTGTTACCGAGTGAAGCAGCGATGATGAATCCGCCGGCTAAGGGCCTTGGCAGACGCAGGATGTGCGAGAATCCCCATGCGAGCAGAGCGGATACGCCGAAGACAATCCATGCCACAGCGGCAATCACCGCCAGCTCCGCGCTGAGCTGGGCCCCATGGATGGCTTGAAATACCAATGCCGGAAGCCCCGCGTAGATTATCAGCGCGTGAATCGGTCGCACGTCATCCAACGCGAGCACGCCCGTGGCACGCAAGAGCCATCCAACCCCTACCAGCCCCAGGAGCTTTAGAACGATGCTCGCTAGTTCGGCTGCCTCCACCGACCCAGCCTAACCTCGGCGAATCTCGTCGAGCCCTCCGGCGCCGGAGCAGGTCTTGGCAAGCGAAACAGCGTAATCGGGACGAGCGACTCCGCACTCGGTGATGACGGCCGTGACGTACTCTGCAGGGGCCACGTCGAACGCCGGGTTGTAGACTTCAGTGCCCGGAGGGGCAACCCGGAACCATGCATCGAACTGGTAGACGTCGCCCTTTTGCGATATCTGCAGCTGGTGACCGCGAGCCACGGGTAGCGCGTACGGACCTTCTTCGGTAAGCATCTCAAGCGCCTTGGTCAAGTCATCCGAATCGGGTTCTATGAGTCCGGATACGGTGAACCCTTCGACTTCGCGTGGATCCCGCTCTTCGATCTCGATGTCGTCCCCTTTGGCGACGGTCAAGTCGACCGTAGACGTCGGGGCTGCCACATAGAACGGCACCCCGTGCTCCTTGGCCAGTACGGCGAGACCGTACGTCCCGATCTTGTTGACGACATCACCGTTTGCAGCGATGCGATCCGCTCCGACGATCACTGCGTCTACCTCGCCCGACCTCATTATGCTCGCAGCCATGTTGTCCGCAATCAGTGTGTGGGGTATCTCAGCCATGCGCAGTTCCCACGTCGTAAGCCGAGCGCCCTGCAGCATCGGGCGCGTCTCGTCTACCCATACCTTGGCTATCTTGCCTTGTTCGTGCGCGGTGAAGATGACCCCGAGCGCGGTCCCGTAGTAGACGGTAGCCAAAGACCCGGCATTGCAGTGGGTCAGGATACGAGAGTCGGGCTCTATCAGCTCCGCGCCGTTCGCGGCGATCTGGCGGTTGCGCTCCTCGTCTTCTGCCTGCATTGCGAGCGCCTCGGTGACGATGAGTTCTCTTAGCTCGTCCAGTGGCAACTCCCGGTTGTCGTGAGCCAGACGTCTGATCCTCTCCGCTCCCCACGCCAGGTTTGCAGCGGTCGGACGACTCGAGGCGATCTCGTATGCGACGAGATCGAGTGCACGCAAAAACTCCCGGTTGTCGTAGATGTCGAAGGTCTCCTCGACGACCCACAAAGCGATACCGAGTGCCGCGGCGACTCCCAACGCAGGGGCACCGCGCACAGCCATGGACTTGATGGCAATGCAAATCCCCTCATGGCTGTTACAGACCAAGACATCGCCCACCAGGGGCAGACGTGTCTGGTCGATCAACATGACTTTGCCGTCTTCCCACCAGATGGTACGAGGGATGTTCTCTAGGGGCATGGTCGTGAATCCTCTCGGTCTCCTAGGGTTGCACTGTACCTATACAGTACCTTCCTGCCAGGACTCCAGGTATTCCTGTTGCTCGGGCGTGAGCTTATCGATTCTCACACCCATGGTCTCGAGCTTCAAGGCGGCGATCGCTTCGTCTATCTGGTGCGGCACGCTGTATACGCCCGGCTCAAGTGATGAGTGGTGCTCTACAAGATACTCGGCTGAGAGGGCTTGGTTCGCAAAGGACATGTCCATCACTGATGCGGGATGACCTTCGGCACATGCTAGGTTCACCAGCCGGCCGTCGGCAAGAAGGTGAATCCGCCGGCCGTCGGGCATCGTGAACTCCTCGACAAGCGGTCGTACCTCACGCACGCCTTTAGCCTTCTCCCGCAGATGACTAATGTCGATCTCTACGTTGAAATGACCTGAATTGCAGATTATCGCGCCGTCTTTGAGCACCTCGAACACCGGTGAATCCACGACGTTGATGTTACCGGTCACCGTCACCCAGATGTCGCACTCCCTTGCGGCTTCGACCGCAGGCATCACTCGGTAGCCGTCCATGACGGCCTCCAGCGCCCGCAGCGGATCCACCTCACAGACGATCACGTTGCCGCCGAGGCCGCTCGCGCGCATAGCGACTCCCCTGCCGCACCATCCGTAGCCGGACACTACGACCTTGCGGCCTGCAATCAGGCGGTTCGTCGCACGAATCACGCCGTCGATCGTGGACTGGCCGGTGCCGTAACGGTTGTCGAAGAGGTGTTTCGTGTCGGCATCGTTCACAGAGATGATCGGGTAACGGAGCGCTCCGTCAGCGGCCATCGCTCTGAGTCGGATGACGCCAGTGGTCGTCTCCTCGGTCCCACCGATGATGTCCTCGAGCACCTCTGGACGATCCGCGTGGATGCGACCTACCACGTCCGCACCGTCATCCATGGTCAGGTGAGGCCTGTGGTCGATCGCCGCGTCTATGTGATTGTAGTAGCTCTGAGTGTCCTCCCCTTTGATGGCATACGTACGTATGCCGTATTCGGCAACAAGCGCTGCCGCTACGTCATCTTGCGTGGACAGGGGATTGCTGGCACACAGCACGGTCTCGGCTCCGCCTGCGGCCAGAGTCCGCATGAGATTGGCGGTCTCAGTGGTCACATGCAGGCATGCGCTCACGCGCAGTCCTTCAAGTGGCCTCTCGGCGGCGAAGCGTTCGCGAATCGATGCGAGAACTGGCATGTCACCGTCCGCCCACTCGATGCGAACCTTACCCGCTGTGGCAAGGCTCAGGTCCTTCACGTGATGTTCCATGCGTCAAGCCTCCTCGCAGGCGATAAGAGATCAGATCCGAAGAAGGCATCCGACCCGATTCGGGTCAGAGCCGCTCAAGTATAGCAGGGAGAAGGCGCTGCAGGTCTTCGCCTGCCTGTCTGCCGCGCTCGAGCACCTCGTCGTGTGAGATGTGAGCATCGGCTGCGACGTTGGTGACGAGCGAGATGCCGAGGGTCCTCATGCCCAGTGCCCGTGCGGCGATCACTTCGGGTACTGTCGACATGCCGACGATGTCCGCTCCGATACTCCGCAGGTAACGCACCTCGGCCGGTGTCTCATAGTTAGGGCCGAGGACTGCTGCGTAGACACCTTCGGAAAGCTCGATGCCGAGTTCCTCAGCACGGATGTGCGCGATTTCGCGAAGCTGCGCATCATACGCATCGTGAAGCGCAACGAACGGTGTCCCTCCCTCGGGGCCGGTACAGCCAACGAGCGGGCTGTCGCCCATGAGG
>PWVH01000068.1 GCA_003563465.1 Coriobacteriaceae bacterium
ACGGGCTCTCCCGTCGGCGTGCCGTCTGGTCGCAGCGCAACCACATCGCCAAGTATCCTCGCGATTTCGCGTGCGTTGCGCGGCGCGTAGTCGTACTTGCAGTTGTTGAACATCACCCACGTGCGCTCGGTCTCGCCAGCCAGGCGGCGAACCGGGCCGGCCCATTCGGAGAGCTCTTGTGAGGTGTAGAGCCAGTCGAACCTGTCGGCGGCGCTACCGGTACGCATGAAGAAGGTGTCGCGATTGCGGCCGTGCATCCGCACGTAGGCCCACGCACTAGTGGCCTCCGCGATGGGCGGCATCGTCGAACCCTCGGGAAACTGCGGCGCGTCCACGCTCACGTACGCCATGCCGTGGTCGGCGAGAAAGCGCATCGTGGGCTTGAGTTGGGCGCCCGTCACCCAGGACGGGTGCCGGAACTCCACGAGCATCTGTGCGCCGAGTGGCTCGAGCATCGCTTGAGCGCTCTCGAGGTAGTCGAGGTGGCGAGACGTCTTCTTGGGATCGCTGGCTGCGAAGAAGGGTGGGAACTGCATCAGGACTCCACCCATCTTCCCAGCCTCGCGAAGCGGAGCAAGCTCATCGGCAAAGATCTCGAAAGATCGCTCGATCATCGCCGGTTCGGGCAGGCGCACCCGCCCGCGAGAGGTGCGCTCGTAGGCGTACCCGCGCAGCTCGGGGTGGAGGGAGCGCTCCTCGACCTCATGCCAGGTCATCAAGGCATATGCCTTGACGTGAAAGACGAATCCCTCAGGAGTGCGACTAACCCAGTTCTTGGCGTGCTCCCGCCTCGGCAAGCCATAGAAGGTGGAGTCCACCTCGACGGTGTCGAAACGCGCAGCGTAGTAGCGCAGGCGGGCTTCGGCGGAGGAGACTCCGCGAGGATACCATCTTTCGACCATCGTCCGATCGGTCCACGAACACGTGCCTATGACGACATCTCCCATGTTGCGAGTGTACCCTTGGCGTGAGGGGGTATCATCCATACAGCGGCAAGCCGTCGAAAGGGCATGTCCCCGGAGTGAGGAGTGCTCATGAAGCCCGACGTGGACCACGATCTGTGCATCGGGTGCGGCATATGCGAAGAGGAGTGCCCGGAGGTCTTCCAGATCAGGGACGACGGCCTCGCTTACGTCATCGACCAGAATCCCGAACCTGAACTCTACGGAACCATCCGCGACTGCGAGGACATGTGCCCGGTAGACGCCATTTCCATACAGGGGGAGTGAGCGCGAAGTCGTGTATGCCGAGCACGATTCCAAGGGCGATCTTCCATCCGGATACGTGGTGCCCGAAGCCGACGAGGCCCTTCTTACGGAGTGCGAGGTGCATGTTTTTCGCAGCTCGGGACCCGGGGGGCAGTCTGTCAACACCACGGATAGCGCTGTCAGGCTCGTGCATCGGCCCACCGGCGTCACGGTCGTATGCAGACGCGAGCGCAGCCAGCTCCGCAACAAGGCCGAGTGCTTGCGCAGGCTTCGCACTCGCCTCGAGGCGCTTGGCCGCACACGTGCTCCACGCATACCGACAAGGCCTACGGCAGCGGCGCGCAAGCGCCGGACTGAGGACAAGGTGCGCCGTGCCCGCGTGAAGCGCATGAGACGCACGCCTTCAGACGAGTACTAGCTGAGAGGATTCGCACAGCCGTGGAACTGCAGGGCATCGGCAAGATCGTCTTCGTGGCGGGCCTCGCGCTCGCTGCCCTCGGCTTGTTCATCTGGCTCGGCGGAAGGCTAGGTCTCGGCTCGCTGCCGGGAGACCTGCGTTTCGGGGACGAAAAATGGGGCTGCTACGTGCCCATCGGTTCGATGATAGTGCTGAGCCTCTTACTGACGCTGATCGTCAATCTCGTGCTTCGGCTCTTCGGCCGCTAGGCCAGACCTTCGCCGGTCGTCGTCGCGACGAATCTTCCGTGCTTGACGCCCTTGGTTCCGATGAGTTCGGATGCGAGGTGTTCGATCCGCTCGACCTGCCCGCGCAACACCACCACCTCGAGACAGTGATCCTCGTCCAGATGGATGTGCAGGGTCGAGACTATCTCCTGGTGATGCGAATGCTGATGCTGGGTGAGCTTGTCGGCGAGATCGCTTGCATGATGGTCGTAGACGAGAGTGACGGTACCCACCGCCTCTTCTCCTCCGACGTTCCACATCTCCTCGACTAGTGCGTTGCGGATCAAATCGCGAATGGCTTCCGAGCGGTTCACGTATCCCTTCTCGGCGATGAACTCGTCGAACCGGCTGAGCAAACGCTCGTCGGCAGATACACCAAATCTCACGACACCTGACATGCGCCAGCCTCCCGAATCTAGTCGTTCGTGCCACCCCACGACTCAAGCATAACACCCCTCAGCATCGGCGAGGCTGTTCTTTCTGGTGGGTGTTACGCTGTCGCATAACGTGCTACTATCTACAGCGTACTCTCTCCGAGCGATGCTCGCCCACGTTTCCGTGCGGCGGGCATCGCAGCGTTTCCTTCAAGAAACCCTCTGGGAGACGTATCTGCAAGTACCCCACGTGCAGGCAGAACATTGCGCCTTTAGACCTTCTCCGAAAGCGCCCGTTGCGCTGGATAGATGCACCGCCGCCCGGTCGCAAGATAGGCCACCACACAGACAATGACCACGTGGGGCAGCATCTCCACCCCCAGAATCTCTACAGCCATGACCGAGAGTGCGAGCGGCGTGTTCGATGCGGCCGCGAACGCCCCCGCCATCCCGGCACCTGCGGCCAGTGGCAGCGGTATCCCCAGGAGCCGGCCTAGCACGTTGCCAAGCGTCGATCCCATGAAGAACAGCGGTGTCACCTCCCCTCCCAGAAAGCCAACACCGAGCGTGACCGCGGTGAACAGAAGCTTGCCTGCGAAGTAGTACCAAGGAAGCGATGCGTCCAGAAACGCCCGTTCGATGGTCGGGATACCGAGGCCCAGAAACGCCGAGTCACCGATGACCGCCCACATCACCACGACCATCGCCCCACCCGCAGCCATCCGTAACGGCAGCGAGGGGATCACCTGAGCCGAGCGGTCCTTGATCCAATGCGTGAGCTCGATGAAAGCGACCGCCAGCATCGCGATGGCCACTCCAAAGACCACCCATTTCAGGAGCAGTAGGGGGTCGAGCGAAACGGATTCGGGCCGCGTGTAGTGAGTGTGTCGGATACCGAGAGCCCGCACGATCCAGTCGCCTACAACGGCAGCGACGAGAGCAGGCATCAGGGCCCGGTACCTGAGCCTGCCACAGCAGACGACCTCCAGCCCGAACAACGTGCCGGCTATCGGCGTGCCGAAGACCGAGCCGAATCCCCCTGCGATGCCGGCCGAGAGCAGATTAGATCGCATCTCCGGACTCAAGCGCAAGCGGTGCGAGATGTCGTCAGACAGGGTCGCTCCGATCTGGACCGCGGCGCCCTCGCGGCCAGCACTTCCACCGAACAGGTGCGTGAGCACCGTACCAATAAGCACCATCGGCGCCATCCGCAAAGGAAGCCTCGGGCCCTGTTCGTTGACGCTGTCGATCACCAGGTTGTTGCCTGCGAGCACCGCAGCACCCCATCGCCTGTTGACGTACCCCATCCCCAGACCGAGCAGCGGAAGAGCGTAGAC
>PWVH01000044.1 GCA_003563465.1 Coriobacteriaceae bacterium
ATTGTGCGGCCTGCCACTTCAGTACGGATCCTATCGTCATCGCTGCGATGAACGAGGGTGATACGGATTGCGCTTCCTGCCATCCCGACTACCACGGTTCTCCGCACGGTGGGTACAGCATGAACACCGATGTCTGTCTGCAATGTCATGACATCCACGAGGCCGCCGGAGACTACGTACTCATGCGTGAAGAGACGGTCACCGCAGTCTGCGCAACGTGCCACACCCTCTATCAGCAGCCGCCCACAGGTGCCTACAACCCGGGCTACTCGGGCATCTCGGCAAAGGAAATGCCTGAGATCGAGGCATACAAGGTGCCGTTCGGTCAGGCTACGACGCACTCCGGCCACCGCTTGGGTATGGGCACGGACGACATTCCCGGCGGCTCTCAGGGACTCACAGCCATCCAGTACCTGATGTACGACGCCACCGTGCCTGCGACCGAGTTCGCGGCTACCGACGGCCTGTACTGCGCAAGCTGTCACACGCCCCATGGCGACTTCGGCCAGATGATGCCGATGTCCTTCAGCCGGGCGCTTCTCTCCTCCAAGCCCAACCACGTGCCCGCGGCCGTAGACCCCGACTGGGATGAGTGGTGCGGCGCTTGTCACGACCTGCGTGCGGCGACCGAGGAGAACAGGGCAGCGGGAATCCACAACCACCCGTTCTCTTGCCTGATCTGTCACAACGACTATCTCTACGACCCCACAGACGACTTCCCGCACACGTCAAACGTCCCCAACCTGCTCTTCATCGAGCCCGACGAGCTCTGCCTGCAGTGCCACGTGGCGGGGTTGCTGCCTTAAGCGGTGCCTTCGGACGGCCTCGAACCACGTCAGAGTCACTTGGAGCCGGGCCGGCCCACATGGGTCGGCCCGCTTGACGCGCGAAGCGCGTGAGAACGGTCGATTCATCGGGTTGCACCGACGCGGCGGCACCTGCTTTGCTCTGCTAGAATCCATTGATGCGACTTGCGGAGCGTCGGGCGCGAAAGGAAGGCATGGACCCTAAGCTCCAAGCACGGATCGTGCGCTGGGCTGCGTGGCTGATAGTGATAGCCTTTCTCGCACTGGCCGTCCCTGTAGGTGTGTTTACAGCCGCGCCGATCTGGTGCGCTTCATGTCACGAAGAGCAGGACCTCGCCGGGCAGCCTTCAGGCTCCTCAGCGCATGAGGGTGTCGCCTGCGTTTCGTGCCACGTGGGGCCGACTCTGACCGAGCGTGTGAGCTTCGGCTACTATCAGGCGTTCGGCATGATGGTCACCCTGGTCTCGACGCACGACACGCGCATCTCCAGGGTCCAGGATTCGGCTTGCGTGCGGTGTCATGACGACCTCGGTACGATCACCGAAGCGGGTGGGCTACGTGTCAGGCACGATGTCTGCGCCGAGGGCTCCAGGTGCACATCGTGTCACTCGACTGTCGCGCACCCCGAGGCGATTAGCTGGCCTACCACCTACGCGATGGAGAAGTGTCTCAGCTGTCACGGCGCCCGCGAGGCGTCGCAGAACTGCGAGTCTTGCCATACCGGCAGACTCGATAGGAGGCTGCCGAGAACCGGAACGTTTCCAATCACTCACGGCCCCAACTGGAGACGGACGCACGGGATGGGCGAGATGTCCACGTGTGCGGCGTGCCACGACACCGACAGCTTCTGCACGCCGTGTCACGGGTCTGGCGTGCCCCATACTCCGCGTTTCGTCAGCGTCCACGGCCCCATATCGTCGTCGAGCGAGGCTCAGTGCACGAGCTGCCACAAGCAGTCGTTCTGCGATGAGTGCCACGTCTACGAGATGCCCCATCCGCTCGAGTTCACGCTGGAGCACAGCGCCATCGTCGCCGAAGAAGGCGAAGGCGGGTGCGCCACATGTCACGTGCAGGCCGACTGCGTCAACTGCCACGAGTTGCACGTGCACCCCGGTGGCGCCGGTCCGCTGTCTCCGATAAGGGGGGCAAGGCCGTGATCGGGCGATTCTTGGAGTATCTCGAAGGGCTCGAGCTACGTCCTCTCGACGAGCAGTTCTTGAGGGACTTCTGGCCGATGGTCGTAGAAATCGTGAGGAATCCGGCGAGCAACCCGCCCGCCGCAATCGTGCTGCTGCTCATAGCCATCACCTTGATGCTCATCATCGGTATGGCGGTCATGCTCTTCATCACTCGGATCGGAAGCGGTGAGGAGGAAGAGCACGAGTATGTGGTCTTGCCGGCCGAGGGTGCAGAAGAGACCGGCCCCGCAACCCCGGCGGAGGTCAGGTACGTCAAAGACCCGCTTCGCCACCACAGGGCCGTGATATGGACCGCCGCTGCGGTGGTATTGGTGCTTCTCGCCGGAGGAGTGAGTTCGCAGAGCCGTTCGGTTTGCCTGTCGTGTCATGACGGCATCGCTCACACTTCCGAGAGCGCAGGAGACAGTCACCAGGCGGTGCGCTGCACGCAGTGTCACGAGCCCGGTGGCAGGGTTCGCTCGATCACTCTTTCGGTGCCGGGGCGCATGGCACACATCTTCGCAGGTCTGTTCGAGACGGATAGGACTTTCGGATACGGCCCGGTAGTAGGCCGTTCGTGCCGGAACTGTCACGCCGGCGTAGCCGACGAGGTGGTAGAGATCCAGAATAGGGCGCTGCTGGTATCTCACAAAGAGCCTTTGGAGGCCGGTGCCGGATGTATGGACTGCCACGTGCTGGATGGAGATGCGAAGGTCGGCCAAGCCACGAAAGGCATGAGCACGTGTCTGCGCTGCCACGACGATACCGAGGCTAGCGCCGCGTGCTCGACCTGTCACACGGGTGACGTGAGCATGGCCGTCTTGGCCAAGGCGGGCTTGGCTCTTCATCAACCTCGGCAGATCATCGCACAGCCCGATTGCTACACGTGTCACGACCCCGATCCCTGCGACTCGTGTCACGGTGTCAGGCTTCCACATCCCGAGCAGTACGATTGGACCCATATGTACGATGCCGCCGAAGACATCTGGTTCAACGCAGGACAGATTTGTTACAGCTGCCATACCGAGGAGCGAAACTCCTGCTACCAGGCCGGATGCCACGAGGCAGAGCTGGCGTACCACTACACGCGGGACCCGACCTTCCCGCGGACTCACGGAATAGCTGCCGCTTACCCTCGGGCTCTCGATCCCGACGTCTCGATGGAGTGCGACGGCTGCCACCTGTTTGCAGGCAATTTCGAGACGTCTTGCGAGATGTGTCACCGGCGCTAGGCGAGCGTGCGGTCCGACGCTGTCGGCTCCTCGGTAACAGGCATGAGTAGGGCCTCGGGCGTGATACAATCCAACCCCGATTGACGTGCGATCGGCGTGCTCGTGGCGTCGCGCTGCCGGCTTTGAAGGGGAGGTAATTGCGGTGAAGTTCCATGGCACCGCCCATAAGTACGGACGCGACATCGACACCGACGTCATCATACCGGCGCGCTACCTAAACACCAGCGTGCCCGAAGAGCTCGCCAAGCATTGCATGGAAGACCTCGACCCTGAGTTCGTCTCCAAGATCGAGTTCGGGGATATCCTCGTCGCCGAGGAGAACTTCGGCTGCGGTTCGAGCCGGGAACACGCGCCCATCGCCATCAAGTCGGCTGGCGTGAGCGTGGTGATCGCGAAGTCTTTCGCGCGCATCTTCTATCGCAATGCGATCAACACCGGGCTTCCGATCATGGAGTCGCCAGAAGCCGTCGAAGGCATCTCCGACGGAGATGAGGTCGAGGTGGACGCCGATGCAGGCACGATCGTAAACGTCACCCGAGGCGAGACATATCGCGCGCAACCCTTCCCTCCGTTCGTGAAGGAGATCATCGAGAAGGGTGGACTCATCGAAGCGATCAAGGAGAAGGTGTCCACCAGGTGAGCGAGTTCGGGGAGTTGCACACCTATCGCATATGCCTACTGCCCGGTGACGGGATCGGTATGGAGATAACCGCCGAGGCCGTCAAGGTGCTAGAAGCGATAGCTTTGCGCGAGGACGTGAGTTTCGCGTTTGCCGAGGCGATTCTCGGCGGGGCGGCGATCGATGAGACGGGGACCGCGCTTCCGGATGCCACACTCGAGGTGGCACATGCCGCCGATGCGGTTCTGCTTGGGGCCATAGGCGGACCAAAGTGGGACACGACGGATCCGACCAAGCCGCGGCCAGAGCAAGGACTGCTCGGCCTGCGCAAGGCGCTCGGTCTCTACGCGAATCTGCGGCCGGTTCGGATCTTCGACGCGCTGCGGGATGCCAGCACGCTGAAGCCGGAGCACCTCCAAGAGGTGGACATGCTGATCGTGCGGGAGCTTACCGGTGGACTGTACTTCGGCGAACGCGCTCGCGAGTACGGCGTGCCGGGCGCCGGAGGGAACGGTGCTGCAGGGCAGCGCGCCTACGATACGATGGATTACCAGGAATACGAGGTCGAGCGGATCGCGAGGGTGGCCTTCGAGGCCGCACGATCGCGGCGCGGTCGCGTGCACTCCGTAGACAAGGCCAACGTGTTGGAGTCGAGCAGGATGTGGCGCGAGATCGTGCACGGCGTACATGGCACGGGCTACACGGACGTGGAGTTGATCGACCAGCTCGTCGACAACACTGCCATGCAACTGATTCGCTGGCCTGCCCAGTTCGACGTCATCGTGACCGAGAACATGTTCGGTGACATCCTCTCCGACGAGGCCTCCATGCTGACGGGCTCTCTCGGCATGCTTGCCAGCGCCTCGCTCGGCGACGGCACCGCGCTCTACGAGCCGAGTCACGGCAGCGCGCCGGATATCGCCGGGCAAGGCGTAGCCAACCCGCTTGCGATGTTGCTCTCCGTCGAGCTGATGCTGCGGTACAGTTTCGCGATGGAGGAGTCTGCCGACCGGCTCGGACGTGCTATCGAGGCTGTGCTCGACGAGGGGTGGCGCACTCGCGACATCGCCGACGAGTCTACGCCGGACGAGCGCTTGGTCGGGACGGCCGCGATGGGAGACCTGGTGGCGGAGCGCCTTTAGCAGGGGAATCTGCGAGGACGCAGAAACCGATACCTCTACGCAGCGGCGCCGACCTCGCGTAAACTGTTTCGCACACGCCTACACGGTATGGGGCAAGCGAGCGCAGTGCACGACGTAAGCCCACACGGCACGGCGCAAGCGAGCGCGGCGCGACTCGCGCCGACAAGGCGGCGGGAAGGGATGCGACACATGTCACTGCCCAAGGTCGACAAGATATGGATGGACGGCACGCTTGTTGATTGGGATGCCGCCCAGGTTCACGTCCTCTCGCACGCCCTGCACTACGGTTCGGGTGTCTTCGAGGGCATCCGCTGCTACGAAACGGCCGACGGCCCGGCGGTCTTCCGCCTTACCGAGCATATGGAGCGCTTCGATTGCAGCGCACGCATGTTGCTGATGGAACTCGGCTACTCGGTCGAAGACATGATCGCAGCCGTCAAGGAGACCATCCGTACGAACGAGCTCAGCTCCTGCTACATCCGCCCGATTGCGTTTCGCGGCTACGGGGTCATGGGGCTCGATCCGCTGCCAGCGCCGATCAACGTCGTGATCGCCGTGTGGCCGTGGGACACCTACCTCGGCAACGACGCCCTCAAGCACGGGGTTGCGGTCGGCGTGTCCAGCTGGCGGCAACGCGGTGTCAACGCCAGTCCGCCGGCCATCAAAGCCACCGCGAACTACCTCAACTCGTCTCTCGCACGTATCGAGGCGAACGAACACGGGTACGCCGAGGCCATCATGCTCAACGAGGATGGCAAAGTCTGCGAGGGCACCGGGGAGAACGTCTTCGTGGTCAAGAGAGGCACCCTTCTGACACCGCCGGTCTCCGACGGCATACTCGAGGGCATCACTCGTGAGAGCATAATGACGCTGGCCCGCGACAAAGGCATCGAGGTGCGGGAGGCTTCGCTCGTTCGCACCGACCTCTACACGGCCGACGAAGTGTTCATGACAGGCACGGCAGCCGAGGTCGTGCCCGTTCACTCGGTCGACGGACGAGAGATCGGAGATCCCGGCCCGGTGACTCTCGATCTGCAGGAGAGCTTCTTCCGTGTCGTGAAGGGCGAGGATCCTGCTTACAGCGACTGGTTAGAGCGAGTCTGACGGAGACCTCGTGACGTCCGCCGGTTCAGGACCCGAACTCGACGAAGGCGTTCTTGCGCCAAGCACGCAGAAGCGAGACTGGCGACCGCCCTCGTGGCCCCTGATCAAGGTGGCGCTTACCTTCCTAGCGGTTTTCGTCTTTCTGGACACGATCGTCGTGCTCCTGGGCAACGCCCTCTTTCTCGAACCGCTGGGTGTCTGGATGACGTCGGCGACCGCGGCTGCTCTGCGGCTCCTCGGCATCGAGACCATCGTCGAGGGTAAGAGGTTTTCGGTCGGCGAGGTGGTTCTCAGCATGGACGGCGCCTGCCTCGCCTTGAACCTGAAGGCTATGTACGTCGCCCTCGTCGTAGCCTATCCGGTCGAGGTCCGCAAGAAGCTGGTGGGTGTCGCTTTCGGTTTGCCGGTCATCTTCGTCGCGAACTACATCCGTCTGATTCTGACAGGCGTAGCCGCCGATTCCCTTTCGCGGAGTGCCTTCACCTTCGCTCACGACTACATGTTCATGATCTTCATGGTCTTCGTTGTCTTGCTCGTATGGGTGGCGTGGCTCGAGTGGGTGAGGCGTCATGCGCGCTAGCGCGGACCTGGCCGTCTCGATAGCAGCGGCGCTTGTCATGTCCGTCGCGATTGCAGCAGCACTTCTGCTCCTGCCCGTCGCCGGGATCTATTCGCATTCGGCCCCGGACGCCTGGCTGACCGTGCCCGCCACAGCGGTGATTCTCGTCGCTCGTGGAGTGAGCTTGAAGGACAGGCTGTCGTACCTGGCCGTGGCGCTGGGGATCTACTTCGGCATCGGCATCGTGTTGAACGTCACGGGGTTTGTCGACTTCGCAGATTCCGGCCGGATCGCAGGCACCGGAGTCCTGCCGATCATGGCGATGCGGGCCTACCGCTGGTTCATCATGGGGTATCCGATCGTCATGGTCATGCTGTTCTTCGGCACCAAGCCCTACCTGCTTTGGTCTCGGGATGCGGAGTAGTCGCTTCCGAGGGCCGTGCCGCGAGGGATTCCGAAGGCCGTGCCGCGAGGGATTCCGAGGGCCTTTTCGGGACCGCCAGACGAACATGAGTGCAGCAGGCACGGTTCCTCGGCTAGAATAGGAATTCGATTTCGTATCGGATGCAGGAAGGACGGCACGAGGGTGATCACCCTCTACGACACCACACTCAGAGACGGCGTGCAGCGGGAGAACCTCTCGCTGTCGGTCGAAGACAAGCTGCGCATCGCCCAGCGCTTAGACGCGCTAGGAATCCACTACGTGGAAGGCGGATACCCGGGCAGCAACCCCAAGGACATGGAGTTCTTCGAGCGCTCGCGCGATCTGAAGCTCGAGACCACCAGCATCACGGCGTTCGGGGCGACCTGCCGAAAAGACACCGACGCCGCGGACGACCCCGGGCTCAAAGCCCTCTTGGAGACGGGCTGTGAGGCCATCTGCATCTTCGGCAAGGCATGGGACCTGCACGTCAAAGAGACGCTGCGCACAAGCCTAGACGAGAACGTTCGCATGGTGCGCGATTCGGTCGCCTACTTGAAGTCGCAAGGCCGCACGGTGTTCTTCGATGCCGAGCACTTCTTCGACGGGTATGCCGCGAACACCGGTTACGCTATCGAGGTGGTCGTCGCGGCTGCCGGCGCCGGCGCCGACGCGGTGGTTCTGTGCGACACCAACGGAGGCACCATGCCCCACGACGTCCTTCGCACCGTCGGGGTAATCCGCCTGGAAGTGGACGTCCCGCTCGGTATCCATGCGCACAACGATGCGGGCTGCGCCGTCGCCAACTCGCTGCTAGCGGTCGAGGCGGGCTGCACTCACGTGCAGGGAACTGTGAACGGTTACGGAGAGCGTGCTGGAAACGCCGACCTCATGAGCATCATCCCCGCTCTCGTGCTCAAGATGGACAAGAGGGGTATCTCGCGCGAACAGCTGAGATTGCTTACTGAGGTGAGCCACTTCGTCGCCGAGGTCGCCAACATCTCGCCCGAGCCGCATCAGCCCTACGTCGGGGCGAGCGCTTTTGCACACAAGGGCGGCGTGCACGCCAGCGCTGCAGCGAGGCTTCCCGAGGCCTACGAGCATACCGACCCGGCCGCGGTAGGCAATCTCGCCCGCGTCGTTGTGAGCGAGCTCGCGGGCAAGGCGAGTCTGACGATGAAGGCCAAGGAGATGGGGATCGATCTTACCGGCGACCAGGAGACGGTGGGAGCGGTCCTAGATTCCATCAAGGAGCTCGAGCATCGCGGCTATTCCTTCGAGGCCGCCGACGCGAGTCTGGAGATCATGCTCAAGAAGCGCCTCGGCACCTACGAGCCCTTCTTCAGGCTCGAGTCGTTCCGCTGCATCATGGAGAAGCGCGAGGACGGGCGCGTGATGACGGAGGCTACTATCAAGATCCACGTCGCGGGGCATCGCTACATCGCCACCGCAGAGGGCAACGGTCCCGTGAACGCGCTGGACCGGGCGTTGCGCATCGCCATAGAACGGTACTATCCGACGCTCGAGGATATCGAGCTTACGGACTTCAAGGTGCGAGTGCTCGACGAGAAGAAGGGCACTGCTGCCGTCACCCGCGTGCTGATCGAGTCCGCCGACGGGGAGAAGGGCTGGAGCACGGTGGGAGTCAGCGAGAACATCATCGAGGCCTCTTGGGAGGCGCTCGTGGACTCGGTGGAGTACGGCCTTTCTCACCCCAGGCAGGAAACCGACCCCGGTCATGGAATGTAAGCCAGAGTACTAGCCGTTCCAGCGATCAGAGGTCGTGGTATGAGGGTCGTGCGCGTGCTCTCCGAAGGAGATTGCAGATACGGGCTCGCCGACGACACCACCGTCACTCTCATCTCGGACGAACCGTTCGCCCAGTGGGAGGCCGAGGGTGCCATGGGATTGTGCTCGGCCGAGCTGCTGACGCCTGTCGTGCCCACCAAGATCGTGTGCGTGGGGCTCAACTATCGCAGCCATGCCGAAGAGCTGGGGCATGACATCCCCGCCGAGCCCGTGATCTTTTTGAAGCCGCCCACTACCATCACCGGCCCGGGGGCCGATATCCGCATACCTCAAGGTGTGGGCCGCGTGGACTACGAGGCGGAGTTGGCCATCGTCATCGGACGCCGCACTCGCAACGTCAGTGCGACGCACGCCGCGACCAACATCCTCGGCTACACGTGCGCCAACGACGTGACCGCTCGCGACTTACAGAAGGCCGACGGCCAGTGGACCCGTGCGAAGAGCTTCGACGGGTTCTGCCCGCTCGGCCCGTGGATCGAGACCGATGTCGACCCGGAAGACTTGCTGGTCGAGTGCTACCTCAACGGCGAGGTGCGGCAGTCGGCGCGGACCTCGGACATGATCTTCGATGTCGGTACGCTGGTAAGCTTCATCTCGAAGGTAATGACGCTTGTGCCGGGCGACGTGGTACTTACCGGCACGCCCGGTGGCATAGGGGAGATGAAGCCCGGTGACACCGTCGAGGTTCGCATCGAAGGAATCGGCGGTCTCGTCAACCACGTGGTGTGATGCTCTTTCGCCTCGTTCGTCGGCCGCTCGCCCCGCCCATCACCAGCACGGAGCCGTTCGGCTATCCACAGGCCCCAAATGTCGTTGTTCCGTGCTATTCTGACCACATCATCTTGTGTTCGTGATGACGTAGTGAGGAGCACGCACCCGTGCCGGAGGACCGTCTCAGAACGCCCGAGGTAGAGGAGCTGTTAAGGGCGTTCATCTCTTTGGAGGATGCCGAGGAGGCATACGCCTTCCTCCAGGATGTCTGCACCATCAAAGAGATACAGGACATGGCGCAACGCCTTCAGGTGGCGGGCATGCTGGCGAGCGGCGACCAGTACTCGCGCATCCGTGAAGTCACGGGCGCCTCGGCCACGACGATTAGCCGGGTGAGCAAGGCGCTCAACTACGGCGCCGACGGCTACCGCGTAGTCCTGGAGCGTATCAAAGAGGCTGGGGAGAGCTAGAAGTGTCCTTCGTGCATCTCCACACGCATTCGGAATACTCCCTTCTCGATGGAGCTGCACGCATCAAAGACCTGGTGTCGTCCGCCGAAAAGCTCGGTATGCCCGCGCTGGCCATAACCGATCACGGTGCGATGTACGGAGCGGTGGAGTTCTACAAGGCGGCGAAAGGCCGCATCAAGCCGATCATCGGATGCGAGATCTACTTCACCACCGGCTCACGCTTGTCCCGGGACGCAAAACCCGACCTATACCATCTGTTGCTCCTCGCCAAGAATCAGACGGGTTACCGCAATCTCATGGCGATGGTCTCGGAGTCTTCTGTGGGCGGCTTCTACTACAAGCCTCAAGTGGACCTCGAGCTTCTGGAGCGCCACAGCGAAGGCCTCATCTGCACCAGCGCATGCATGAGCGGTCTGGTGAGCAAATCGATCGAGATGCGAAACCCCGAGCAGGCTCGCCACTGGGCCGAAACGTACGCGCGCATCTTCGGCGAAGGGGATTTCTACTTAGAGATCCAAGACCAGGGGATCACCGGCGACAACGGCATGACCCAGGCACGCATCAACGAAGACATCGCCGCGATCGGTGCGGAACTGGGCCTGCCGCTCGTGGCCACGAACGACGTCCACTACGTCAAGGCCGAGGACGCTTCAGCCCATGACATGCTCCTTTGCGTCGGTACCGGGTCGACGATGGACGATCCCGATCGCATGAGGTTTTCCTGCCAGGAGTTCTTCATGAAATCGCCCGAAGAGATGACAGAGGTCTTCGAGGCCTATCCCGAGGCGGTCGCCAACACGCTCGATATCGCCGAGCGATGCGAGGTCAAGCTCGATTTCAACAAGATCGTGCTGCCCGTGTTCGAGGTCCCTTCAGACCACACGGGCGAGTCCTATCTCGAGAAGCAGTGCGTCGAGGGCCTCAAGGGGCGCTACGGCGACCCCGTGCCGCAGGAAGCCATGGAGCGCCTCGGCCAAGAACTCTCGGTCATCAACGACAAGGGCTTGGCCGCTTACTTCCTGATAGTGGCCGATTTCGTCAGGTGGGCAAAGGAGCGCGGCATCGGCGTGGGTCCCGGTCGAGGGAGCGCGGCCGGTTCGATCATCGCCTACGCCCTCGGCATAACCAGTCTCGACCCGATAGCCAACGGACTGCTCTTCGAGCGATTCCTCAATCCCGAGCGCATGGAGATGCCAGATATCGACATCGACTTCGACGATTTGAGGCGGGGCGAGGTAATAGAGTACGTGCGTCAGAGGTATGGCGAGGACAAAGTCGCGCAGATAATCACGTTCGGCACCATGAAGGCACGTCTGGCGGTTCGGGACGCCGGTCGCGTCCTCGGCTATCCCTACGGCGTGCCCGATCGCATCAGCAAGATGATAGGCGACGACATCAAGGCGACGATCGACTCTTCTATCAGGGGCAATCCCGACTTAAGGACCGACTACGAGACCAACCCCGATACCAGGCGCATCCTAGACGCCGCCCGATCCCTCGAGGGCATCGTGCGCGGAGAGGGCGTGCACGCAGCAGGTGTCGTCATATGCCGAGACCCGCTGTGTCAGCACACGCCGGTCAAGCGCGACACGAAAGGCGACGCCGTAGTCACGCAGTACGAAGGGAACACGATAGCCGACCTCGGACTGCTCAAGATGGACTTTCTGGGCCTTCGGACACTGACCGTCATCGCCGACGCGATCGCGAGCATAGAGTCGCGTCACGGGGTGCGCATCGATCCCGAGAAGATCCCCCTCGACGACGAGGCCACCTTCGATCTGCTAAGACGCGGCGACACCGTGGGAGTCTTTCAAGTCGAGTCGCCCGGGATGCGCGCTCTGCTCAGGGACTTGAAGCCCACATCCTTCGCCGACATAGTCGCCCTGCTCGCGCTCTATCGCCCCGGTCCGCTTCAATCAGGCATGGTCAAGGACTTCGTGAACCGCAAGCACGGCCGGGCGAAGATCACCTACTACGACGACCGTCTCAAGCCGATCCTGGAAGAGACGTACGGCACCATCGTCTACCAGGAGCAGGTCATGCGCATCTCCATGGAGATGTGCGGGTTCTCGGCGGCCGAAGCCGACAAGCTGCGCAAAGCCATGGGCAAGAAGCAGAAGAGGGTGCTCGACAAGTTAAGAGACGACTGGGTGAGCGGCGCCGGGGCTCGCGGCTACGATCCCAGGCTCGCGGCGCGCATGTGGGAAGACACGGAGAAGTTCGCCGAGTACGCCTTCAACAAGAGCCACTCGGCAGCCTACGGGCTGATAACCATGCAGACGGCCTATCTGAAGGCGCAATATCCCCTCGAGTACATGGCAGCGGTGCTGACTTCGCACTCGGGCAAGACCGAAAAGATCGTCAAGTACGTCGCGGAGTGCAATCACGCCGGCATGAAGGTATTGCCCCCGGACGTCAACTCCTCGGGGAGCGACTTCACCGCCGTCTCCGAAGGCATCCGCTTCGGGTTGGCGGGCATCCGCGGGGTGGGCGAGGGGGTCGTCGAGCGCATCATCGAGGCACGCGAATGCGGCGGTCCCTTCACCTCACTGCAGGATTTCTGCGCGCGGGTCGACATGCAGAGCACCAACAAGAAGACTTTGGAGGCGCTGGTCAAGGCAGGTGCGTTCGACTCGACCGGCTACACGCGCAAGCACTTGATGGCCATGCTGGATCTCTGCGTGGGCAGTGCGATCAAGCGTCAACGCGATGCGGCCAACGGACAGGTCTCCATGTTCGACGGATCCGATGACGGCTTCGCCGAAGAGACCCCGCCTCCGAACGGCGACGAGTGGGACAAGAAGATGAAGCTCGCTTTCGAGAAGGAGATGCTCGGCATATACGTCTCGGACCATCCCTTGCGTGATGTGGCCGAAGCCATCAAGACGGCGCGCTCGATGAGTATCGGCGAACTCGAGGATGCCGAGGACGGCTCGACGGGTTGGTTCGCGGGCATCATCTCTTCGGTTCAGCGCAAGCCGACCAAGAGGGGAACGATGATGGCGGTCGTGACACTGGAGGATCTGGAGGGCTTCTCGGAAGCGGTCTTCTTCCCGCAGACCTACGAGAGGCACCGCGATGTCGTGGCTGTAGATGCGGTCGTCAAGGTGCGAGCCAAGATCGAACACTCCGATCGCGGCAGCAAGCTCATCGTCGACCAGGTAGAGCCTCTGGATGGCGAAGCGACGTCTGCTCCTCCGCGCAAGGTAGTTGTGACCACCGAGGGTTGCGCCTTCGAGAACGGACGGCTCGAGCGTCTCGAACGGCTGATCGATGCCTATCCCGGTCGCGACCTGTTGCTCTTGGAGGTGATCGGCGAAGGCTCGA
>PWVH01000098.1 GCA_003563465.1 Coriobacteriaceae bacterium
CGATCTCGTCTCGTCCCATCGGACGCAGTAGCCTCAGCGCCTCTGCGCGAGCGTCACGGATCGCGCGTGCGTCCAGCTCTCGCGGAGTGTCCATCGTGACGAGAGCGAGCATCTGCAGCAGGTGGTTCTGGCCCACGTCGCGCAGAGCGCCGGCGCCATCGTAGAAAGCTCCGCGGTGTTCCACTCCGAGGGTCTCTAGCAGCGAGATGTCGATGCGTTCTATCGAATCGCGGTTCCAGACCGCCTCGAACAGGTCGTTTCGAAAACGGAACGCGAGGATGCCCTGGAGCATCTCCTTAGCCAGATAGTGATCTATACGATAGATCTGTTCTTCGCGAAAGAGCGAGCCCAGAAGCTCGTCGAGTTCTCGTGAGCTCTCAACATCGTGGCCGAAAGGCTTCTCGACGAGAACTCGCGTCCAGCCTTCTTCTTCGCTACAGGCTGCCGTGAGACCGCTTTCGGCCAGGTGCCGGAAGATGGTCTCGTAGTGCTCGGGCGGAACGGCGAGGTAGTAGAGCTTGTTCGAACAGACACCCCACTCGGTTTCCACCGCTAAATGGCCTTGCCGCAGAGATGCGTACGCCTCGGCATCGTCGAAAGTCCCTTGCTGATAAGTGAACAGCCCGAGGAAGGACTCGAGTGCGTCAGCATCGGCATCCGGATACTTGTCGGCAAGGATGCCTCGTACGTGTTCGCGCAAGTCGGCATCGGACCAGTCTCGTCGCGAGAAGCCGACTATGCGGATTTGTTCGGGGAGAAACTCTTGATGGTAGAGATGGAAGAGTGACGGCACGATCTTGCGAGCCATCAAGTCTCCAGTCGCGCCGAACACCACAAGGACCGTGGCTCTTCTCCCTCGTTCAGGCATCGCACCTCACCCTTCGCCGTCGTCAAGCATCGACGAGAGCTCGATCCTGCGCACCGATCCGTCGGCCATGCCCACCAACGCCACATCGGCCTTACGAATCGCGAACAGGCCGCACTCCAGCACACCCGGGATTGCGTCCAGGATGCGCTCGAGCTCCTCGGGATTCTCGAATCCCAAACCCTCCACGTCCAGAAGTACGGTGCCGCGCTGGGTCACCGGAGCCTGTCGTCGATGCACCTCTCCACCCATCTCTCCAACACGCAGGCGAACCTGTCTCTCGGCGACCTCGAGCACCTCGATCGGCAGCGGCACCGTCTTGCCCAGCCGAGGGGCCAGCTTGAACTGATCGGCGACACAGACGAACACCTCTGACGCCGATGCGACAATCTTCTCGAGCGTGTGCGCGCCTCCGCGGCCCTTGATGAGTCGGCCGGATGTATCGATCTGGTCGGCTCCATCGACGTAGAGCCCGAGCTCGTCGACGCAACTGAGAGAAACCGTCTCGATGCTGGCCGCACCGAGCCTGCGAGCGGTATCTGCCGAAGTGGCCACGGCGGCCTTCGGCTTCGAGTCAGTCCTAGCTAGAGCTTCGATGAAGTGGGCCACCGTAGAGCCCGTGCCGACGCCTAGAATCTCGTCCGGCCGGACGAACTCGACTGCCGCGCGCCCGGCCATGCGTCTCATCTCTTCGGTGCTCGTTGCTTCGGCACCGTTATCGGATCCCACGCATCCTCCTGGCTCGGTCGACGGCTTACCGTTGTTGATACCCGAAGAGGCACGGGCCGCCCGACCTCGAGCGGCCCGTGCGTGCGCCCCTGGTGCCCCCAGGAGAATTCGAATCTCCGTTTCCGTTCCGAGAAGAACGGTGTCCTTGGCCGCTAGACGATGGGGGCGTCGCTCAGTGTAGCAAGTCGCAGCTGTCGCGTCGCGAGCGCCTGACGGTGTCTGTGGCTAACACGCCGCGGGTATATCGCCCTTATGAAGAAACCACCATCAACACCAGAGGAAACTCGCACGCCGAGCGCCTGTCCGGCTACGGTCAGGTTCTTCGGAATCCTTCACTCGCTCAGGCGCGAACGCGGACTCCCATCCACGGTAGAGATAGACGTGCCTCCTGAGGGTGTCAGCACTCTCGATGTCGCCGTTTCCTTGGGCCTTCCGCTCGATAGAATCGAGGGCGTATTCGTGAACCACACGGTCCGGGGCCTAGGGTACCCGCTGCATCCCGGTGACCGCGCCGCCTTTGTCCCTGTCGGGACACCTGGACCGCACCGGCTCTTCCTCGGCCTGTATCACGCCGGCCACTCGAATGCTCCACGAGAATACAGCGGAAAGAACGAAGATTCCTGAAGCCCGTGTGTCGCAGACCTCGCACTGCAGGGTAACTACTAATTACGTGGAGCCGCCTCTGCTTCACGTTCGAATTGTGTTCCGGTGGCCCGAGCTAGGAGGGTGCGTATGCGCGATGTCTTACGAGTCAACATGTCCGACCTATCCGTGACCAAAGAGGAAGTGCCCGCCGCATGGTCCAACTACGGGGGCCGTGCACTGACTTCGGCGATCGTGTTCAGCGAGGTGCCACCCGATGCAGACCCGCTCGGCGCGGACAACGTCTTGGTGTTCGCGCCCGGAGTCCTCGGCGGGACTGCCACTCCTAATGGTGGACGGCTCTCTGTCGGAGCCAAGAGCCCGCTGACCGGCGGCATCAAGGAATCGAACTCCGGCGGACAGGCTGCGCACGCGCTAGGCCGCATCGGAATAGCCGCCATCGTCGTGACCGGAAAGCCAGCCGACCCGAACGCACGTTACATGCTCACCATTGAGGCCGACGGCAGCACGAAGCTCGACCGCGTGGACGAGTGGGCTGGCGCCGGCAACTACGCCGTGGCCGACGCGATCAAGGCCATGCGCCCCGACGACGACCGCTACGCCACTATCACCACTGGACCAGCGGGAGAGGCTGGCATGAAGGCTGCCGGCGTCGCGGTCTCGGACATGAAGGGCTATCCGAACCGTTTTGCCGGCCGCGGCGGCTTGGGCTCCGTGATGGGCAGCAAGGGCCTGAAGGCGATCGTGGTATCCGACAAGGGCCTATCGTACAGGTCGCATGCGGACAAGGAAGCGTTCAACGCGGCCATGAAGCGTTTCACCGCAGCCCTCAAGGAGCACCCGGTCTCATCCCAGGCGCTACCGACTTACGGAACGAACGTGCTGACCAACATCCTTTCCGAGGCGGGCGGCCTTCCCACCCGCAACTTCTCGGAGGGCTCCTTCGAGGGTGCCGACGCGACCGGTGGCGAGACCCAGCGCGAAGTCATTCTCGAGCGTGGCGGCAACGCCCAGCATGCCTGCCACACCGGCTGCATCATCCAGTGCTCACGCTACTGGGTCGACAAGGACGGCCACTACAAGACCAAGGGGCCGGAGTACGAGACGGTCTGGTCGTTCGGGGCCAACTGTGGGATCGACAGTCTCGATGATATAGCCGAGCTCGACCGCACCTGCGGCGACTACGGGCTCGACACTATCGAGATGGGCGCCACCATGGCGGTCTACATGGATTCAGGCGCGATACCGTTCGGCGACGGCAAAGCCGCGCTCGCGGCACTCAAGAGCGTGTTCGAGGGCGGAGAGCCTGGACGGGTGCTTGGCGACGGTGCCGAGGCGACCGGCAAGAAGTTCGGCGTCAGGCGCATCCCTGTAGTCAAGCA
>PWVH01000132.1 GCA_003563465.1 Coriobacteriaceae bacterium
AGAAAGAGCTGGCGATCACAAAGCCCGCTGGCACGAGAGAGCCTCGCAAGCGAAAGGATAGGAATGCTCGCCGAGCGCATAGTCACAGCTGCACTGCACGCTCTGAACAAACGTTACCTCCATCAGGCACCGATAGAGCTCGACCGTCTACCCGAGCCCATACCGGGCCGCTCCTACGTCTTATACGCTCATGTGCCCTTCTGCGAGCGACTCTGCCTGTACTGTGGTTTCAACCGCTTCCTCTACCGGGAAGACCGTGCGCGGCACTACTTCCGCCGGCTGCGCCGAGAGATGCGCATGGTATCGGAACTCGGTTATGACTTTCCCTCCCTCTACATCGGCGGAGGTACGCCTACGATACTACTTGATGAACTTTGCGAGACCATCGATCTAGCTCGAGACCTCTTCTCGATCGAAGAGGTATCCACCGAGACGAACCCCAACCACCTCGGTTCGGACACACTAGACGCCCTCAGCGGCCGGGTGCAGCGTCTCTCGATAGGCGTGCAGAGTTTTGAGGACACGCTGCTCAGGCAGATGGATCGTTACGAGAAGTACGGCTCGGGCTCGGAGATTCTTGAGCGTATCCAAGCCGTCGCAGAACGCAAGCTCTTCCCTTCGCTCAATGTCGACATGATATTCAATTTCCCCTCACAGACCGAAGAGGTCTTGCGTCGAGACATCGCCCTTCTCAAGGAGACGGGGGCTAATCAGACGACCTTCTATCCACTGTTGGCCTCACCTAAGACGCGGGCGAGACTTGCCAAGACGGTCGGGCGTATGGACTACGCACGCGAAGAGCGCTATTTCCACATCATTGCAGAAGGCTTAGCAGACGAATTCCATCCTTCTGCGGCATGGTCTTACTCGCGCGACGGCGAAGGGATGATCGACGAGTATATCGTGGATTATGGCGAATACGTGGGCATCGGCTCGGGAGCACTGTCCTTCCTCAAGAACCGGATATACGTGAATACGTTCTCCCTGAAGGAGTACTCCGAACGCTTGGACTCGGGGCGCATGTCCGTGTCCAAAGCCGGTCCACCCTACTCACGTAGAGCGATGCACCGGTACCGTTTCGTGACCGACCTCTTCGGCCTCAGGTTGGACAAAGAGCGCTTCGCGCGGGACTTCGGTGTCTCGGCCGAGATCGGTCTTGCCCCTGAACTTGCTTTCATGAAGCTCGCCGGTGGCATCGCAAGCGATGATGGCCGTTACGTCACGCTCACCGAGAAAGGGCGCTACCTGCTCATGGTGATGATGCGTGAAACGCTGGCCTCGTCTAACGATCTCCGCGATCAGGCACGCAACGCGCTTTCTGACGAGGAGCGCATGCTTCTGATAGAAGGTATCGACCCGTCCGGTGCCGATGAGTCCCTCGCGCCTAACACCGCCGCCGGATAGTTCTTCCTTGAAGCTGAGCCCCGCCCCCGGCTGCTCCTCGGAGTACCGGACGAAGCCGTCACCGAGCCCTTAGGAGTCTTCGCAGAATGGCAGAACGCATTCTGATTCTAGGAATCGGAAACCCGCTCATGGCCGATGAAGGCGTCGGAGTCCGGGCTGCAGAGATTCTAATGGAGGCCTACGAGTTCGCTCCAGAGATCCAGGTAGTCGACGCTGGCACGATGGGTCTCGGCATCATCAACCTTTTCCGTGGAGTTGAGCTTGTCATAGTGGTCGATGCGGTAGACGGCACTGGTCGTCCTCCTGGTACCGTAGTCACCCTGCAGCCCGAAGACATCGCGCCCAACCAGATAATGCACTCGCTACACGACATGCGCTTCGTCAACGTCTTGGAAGCTGCCGAGCTTACCGGTGTCCGCCCTGATGCGATATGCGTCGGCGTACAGGTGGCTACCATGCAGCAGTGGGTGACCGACCTGTCTCCGCCCGTAGAAGCCGCACTGCCTTCTGTTGTTGCCGCAGTCCTAGATATCCTCGCCGACCATGATGTCTTTCCGACACCTAGCGAGAATCACTCGATAGACGCCGGAATCCTCGAGGCCATCCGTTCGCGAAAGAAGATGCCCGAAGCCTGAACACTGGAGGAATCATGCGCGACGAACTCGAGGCTGCCGTCGCTGCTGCCGAAGCTGGAGCAACCGCCATCAGGAATCGGGCAGGAGTCACGGAAAGGGTTCGCTCGAAGTCTTGGGCGAGCGATCTGGTGACCGAAGCCGATATCGCTGCGGGCTCGGCGGTAGCCCGTGCCATCCTCTCTCGCGATTCCTCTGCGCGTTTCGTAATCGAAGAGGATGAGGTCTACGATCTAGCCGATGCCCCACGTGGCGCGTTGCAGGATCCTGAGGTGTGGCTGGTCGACCCTCTGGACGGCACGACTTCGTTCGTGCACGGGTATCCCTGCTACTCGGTATCGGTCGCACTGCTTCGCCACGGAGAACCGGTCGCAGGAGCAGTCACCAACGTCCCGCTCTCCGAGACGGTCTCGGCCGCACAAGGTAAGGGTGCTGCTCTTGGCGAGCAACCGCTCCGATGTAGTAAGACCGATTCGCTGGACCAGGCGCTGCTTGTCACAGGCTTTCCCTACGATCGCGGCGCTCCTCTCGACAGACAGCTTTCCGCGCTGGGAAGCTTCCTGCGCGCTCCGGTGCATGGCATCCGGCGTGACGGCTCGGCTGCAGTGGACTGCTGTCATGTTGCGCTCGGTCGAGTTGATGGGTTCTGGGAGTACGGGCTGCAGCCCTGGGATACTGCTGCCGGGGTCGTGATATGCCGCGAGTCGGGTGCTCGAATCACCGCCATCGACGGCAGCGAGTGGAGCGTCCACTGTTCGGGCATCCTCGCAGCCAATCCCGCACTACACGAACGCATGCTCGACATCGTCCGAGGGACAGAGGGTTAGGCTGATGCTTGCTCGACTCATCCCTCATCTGCACAACTTCGATTCCGTTCCAAGGCCCCGGCTTCCTCGAACGGAAACCGGGGCCCCAGTTGTCCCACGTATCGCTTCGAGCTGTATCCGTACTAGCCTAGCCCTCCGGACGTGTCTCCAGGATGGTCTTGACTATCGAGGGATCAGCAAGTGTTGAGATGTCGCCGAGAGCTTCCATGTCCTTCTCACCTGCAGCAATCTTGCGGAGAATGCGCCGCATTATCTTGCCAGAGCGCGTCTTCGGTAGCTCCGGAACGAAGTGCAAAGCATCCGGCTTGGCAATAGGGCCGATCTCTTCACGCACGTGACCGAGGAGTATCTTGTGAAGGTCCTCGCTCGGCTCGTTCCCTGACTTGAGGATTACGTAAGCATAGATGCCTTCGCCCTTGATCTCATGAGGAAAGCCGACCACGGCAGCTTCGGCTACGGCCTCGTGGCTCACAATGGCGCTTTCGACCTCTGCGGTGCCCATACGGTGACCGGAAACGTTGATGACATCATCCACGCGGCCAAGGAGCCAATAGTAGCCGTCCTCGTCCTTGCGAGCACCGTCACCAGTGAAGTACTTGCCGGGATAAGTCGTGAAGTAGACTTCCTTCACGCGCTTGTTCTCCGGATCCCCCCAAGTTCCACGCAACATCCCGGGCCATGGAAAATCGATGCACAGCCTTCCTCCCGCCCCGTCAGGTGTCGGGCTGCCATCTTCGTTCAGGATAACGGGGCTTACGCCGAAGAACGGGCGGGTCGCCGATCCAGGTTTCTGCGGAGTGGCGCCCGGCAGGTTCGTGATCATGTGGCCGCCGGTCTCCGTCTGCCAGTACGTGTCCACGATGGGCACCCGCTCCCGGCCAACGTTCTTGTAGTACCACATCCATGCCTCAGGATTGATCGGCTCGCCGACCGTGCCGAGAACCCGCAGGCTCGAAAGGTCGTACTTGGCTGGCCATTCCTCCCCTGACTTCATAAGCGCACGGATAGCAGTCGGAGCGGTGTAGAACTGATTCACGCCGTGCTTCTCGCATACCTGCCAGAAACGACCCGAGTCCGGATAGGTCGGAACACCTTCGAACATCAGCGAAGTAGCTCCCATCGCCAGCGGACCGTAGACGATGTAGGAGTGACCCGTGACCCAACCGATATCAGCGGTGCACCAGAACACGTCCTCGTCGTGATAGTCGAAGACGTACTTGAACGATAGCGCCGCGTGCAAGAGATATCCGCCTGTAGTGTGAAGGACGCCCTTCGGCTTGCCAGTGGAACCTGACGTGTAGAGGATGAAGAGCGGATCCTCCGCATCCATCCATTCGATGTCGCAGTGCTGGGTCACGTCGGCGGATCGCACCTCATCGTGGTACCAGAAGTCGCGGCCGGGTTCCATGTCGACTAACGTCCGAGCGCGAGAGACGACGATCACGGACTTAACGGAGGGGCACTCGTACAGCGCCAGATCCGCTTCGGCCTTCAGCGGCACTACTCGGCCGCCACGAAGGCCCTCGTCAGCCGTTACGAGCATCTTGGTGCTGCTGTCCTGAATACGGTCTCGTAGCGCCTGAGCCGAGAATCCGCCGAAGACAACCGAGTGGATCGCGCCGATACGCGCGCACGCAAGCATGACGATGGGCAGCTCGGGAATCATCGGCAAGTAGATGGCTACGCGATCCCCCTTTTGGATGCCATGCTTCTTGAGCACGTTTGCGAAACGGCAGACCTTATAGTAGAGCGACTGGTAGGTATACATCTTCGTACGACCTTCATCGCTCTCCCAGATCAGTGCGGCTTTGTTACGGCGCCAGGTCGTGAGGTGCCGGTCGATGCAGTTGTAGGTGACGTTCGTCTGGCCCCCTTTGAACCACTCGACACGAGGCGTATCGAACTCCCAATCGAGCACCTTGTCCCATTTCTTGTGCCAGTAGAGGTACTCCTCGGCCATTTCGGCCCAGAACCCCTCTGGATCCTCCACGGATCGCCGGTACATCTCGTCGTACTGCTCCATCGAATTGATATAGGCGCGCTCGCGGACCCAATCGGGCGGATCCACAACTCTGAGCTCCGTCATCAACGATTCGATCGATTTGGACTGGTCAGTCATGTGCGGCCTCCTTAGTCCATCCGGTCGACCAATGCATGCGCGGATGAGACGATCCGCGCCCACGAGGTCTTGCTCTCCTCTCCGATAGCGCGAGACGCCGAAGAACACGTGTCCCGCCCAAGAAGATGGTATGGGCAATGGTAGCGTCCGTAGGCCGGGACACGTCCCCGGCAATCAGGTGGGCGGTGCGAACTGTTCGGTGGACGGCAAGATGCGGCACTGTTTGCCCAGTTCGCGACGTCTTCAACATCTAAGGACTCTTGCGCCTCTATCCCTCTTTGATGTAACTTCCACCCAAAAGCAGCTTCCCCTTCCCGACAGAGTCCTTCCGGGGAATCCGGATGGTATCAAGGCGGAAATCGTCGACCGGCATCGCGATACGCGTGTGGATACCCAGGCAACCACACCCACCGCCACGACTCATGGGTATACAGGGGAAGGAATAAGAAGACCCCGGCCCGAAGGTCGGGGTCTTCGTCTTCTCGAAAGCGTGCCTCAGAGTTCGTAGGGCTCGAAGGGGGTCGCCGCCAGGAACTCCTCGGCGAAAGTATCCCCCGCTGCAAGGTCGACATGACGGACTCGTCCGGCAAGCCCTGCTGCTATATCAATCATGCTCGGGTCAAGCGCAATCCCGGCGGCGCCCTTGAGCGCGGCGTCCGCGGCCAGTCTGACGCATTCGGATGCCTGAGATGGAAGAACCCCTAGTGTCAAGAGATCGGCAGGGTCGAGCGCCCCTCCGAAAGCCCCTGTTACCACTACGTCACTCAGATTCGAGACGATGATTCCCGACTCCTGGAACACCCTCTTTGTCGCCACGCGTACCGCGGCCTTAGCTGACTGTACCTGCCGGACATCAAGCTGTGTGACGAAGAGCGAGCGGTCCAGCGGATCGGGCGCCAGAGAGACCGCCAGCACTCCTTGGGCCTCGAAGAATCGGCTATGTGCAGGCCCCTCGGAAATCAGCGCTCCATCCGCCCTGAGGTGTCCGAGCCTGTGTAGCAACGCCAGAACAGATATCAGACCCGATCCAGTCAAGTGAGTCGGGGATCCCGAGTCCGTCATCGGATGCAGGCCCGTCTCTTCATCTGCTGCAAACCGAACGACGCCGCCCGCTCCGGACAGACCGCCGCATGTGATACCCCAACCCTCGAAGGCAGGGCCCGCGGAAGCAGATGTCGCGGCGATGAAATCACGCGCCACTGCCGCAATCTCGGCGTTCGTGCCGAGATCCATGTAGATCACGTTACTCGATCCCTCGGCAAGCCCCTCGGCAATCAAGCCGGCTACAAGGTCGCCTCCAACGAATGCCGCGACCGGCGGAACCACAATGATCTCTGTTCCGGGCAGAGCCTCGCCGAGTGGACCGTTCGCTACGACTCGGACACCATCCAATTCGTGACGGAACGGGTGAGAGGCAAGACCGTCTACGCTCGCCCCGACAATGAGGGATACCATCGCCGTGTTCCCTGCCAACGCTACCCGCTCGATACTTGCGTCCGCGATCGCGAATCCCGACTCCGCCGCAGCAGATTCGAGAGCTTCCAGCACCGATGAGACTGCTGCCTCTTGTAGTTCGTGCGCACTGCCCGCCATCGCAGCGGCCACGCGCGAGAGCACATCCGCTCCGAACGAAGACTGGCGGTTCGAGACGCGAGCGCTGCCGAGAGTCCTGGCTGCAGACGGATCCACGAGGAGTGCACCAACGCTTGTAGTGCCGAGGTCTATGCCTGCAGTAACCCTGTCGGCCCGACCGGTGATGCCGCCGCCGACGCCATGATGTCTTTCCGGCGACACGGCTGGCCGCACGGTGACCGACCCTTCCACTCGCGCCATGCACGCAAGTCTGAATCGTCCGGAATCCGCTCCGGCGCGCGCGAGCGCTCGAATCTCGGTGTTGGACGCCTCGGCCAGCTTTCCGCTCTCCAAGATCACAGCGCAACGGCCACATGCACCGCGACCACCGCACGGCGCCGGCAAGATCACGCCAGCGATCCGTGCAGCCTCGAGTAAGGTTTCACCGCCTACTACCAGAGCTTCGGCTCCGCTTGGAGCGAAGGTCACTCGGACGCCATCCGCCATGTCTTAACCCCTCGCGTCCGATGGCGCTACTCCGAAAAGGACACCATCCCGTGAGACATCGCTCGACCACCCATGACATGTACGTGAAGATGGCCGACGGTCTGATTGGCGTCCGCCCCGTTGTTCACGATCACCCGATAGCCGGTCTCGGCGACACCTTTGATGCGAGCGACCTCGGGAACGGCAGAGAACAGGCTCTGCAGTGTCTCGGCGGGAACCCCGTCTCCGAGATGCTTGTAGTGTTCCTTCGGGATGATGAGTGTGTGCACCGGGGACTGCGGCGCGATGTCGTCGAAGGCGACCACGATCTCGTCCTCGTAGACCTTCTTTGCAGAAACGTCACCACTTCCAATCCCACAGAACAAGCAATCTTCCACGACCGTCCCTCCTAACTGAATCGGTCGATGTGCCCGGCCGTCGGCCCTGGACGCCGTCGACCCTGAACCAAGTCTATCGCAGTACGGTCCCGCCAGAAGACTGGTCCTCCCCGGTCCCAGTCGCCTCTCCAGCCTCGGGCGTTTCTCCGGTCGCCGCCCCCTCTCCGCTCTCGGCAGGCTCCTCGAGTTCGCCGATGAGTGTCGTAACCTTCTGCTGGGCATCAGAGAGCTTGGCCTGCAGAGCCTGCAACAAGGCCACCCCGCGTTCGTAACGCTTGAGGCTATCCTCGAGTTCGAGCTGGCCGCTTTCCAGCGCATCGACGATGCCTTCCAGTTCTTCTAGAGCCTCACCGAACGGCATGTCCCCGGGCGCTGGAACGGTGCTTTCATCCATCGGAACCCTCCTCCTCGGCCGACTCCACAAGACAACCGAGCATTGCTGCGCTCAGCCGAACGCTTACCCGGTCTCCGATAGAGACGTCGCGAACGGACCGAGCGACCGTCTTGCCATCCGCTGAAAAGCATATGGCGTAGCCCCTGCCGAGGATACCTTCCGGTGAGAGATCCTGCAGCCGCTCCCGAACATGATTAACCCGCTCCAACGCACGACCTGTGGCGGCTCTTCCAAGACGTTTGAGGTCTTGCTCGATTCTCGCAATGCGGCTCTCCGCAGGCTGCAAGGTACGCCCGCCCACTCGCGCTAGACCCTCCTGCACGTAACGCAACCGATGTCGGTCTTGTTCCAATCTTGCAGGGAGAACTCGGTGTAGGCCGGTGGCAATACGATCGATCCTTTGGGCCGACGGACCCAAGAGGGCAGTGCTCTCCCTGAAGATGGGATGCCCTTGGAGAACAACTACCTCGTGTTGGGCGCCTTGGACGCGGTGCCTGAGTGCTCGACCTAGCAAGCGTGCGATCTTGAAAAGAGCGGAACGTAGCTCCTCTAGAGACGGAGAAGCAGCTTCAGCCGCCGCCGTGGGCGTAGAAGCGCGCACATCCGCGACCATGTCGGCGATCGAGACGTCGGGTTCGTGACCGATACCGGTCACGATCGGCTTCGGGCATGCCGCCATCGCACGCGCCAGTTCCTCGGCATTGAATGGCATCAGGTCTTCGTAAGAGCCACCGCCACGCACCAGCAGCACGAGATCGGGATCGGCCTTTTCGACAGTGCGAAGGCCCTCAACGATGGCGGAGACTGCCTGATCGCCTTCGACCGTGACACCCGCAAAGAGAATCTCGGCAAGTGGATAGCGACGTTCTAGCGTGCGCAGGGCATCGTGAAGAGCCTTACCGCGAGGCGAAGTCACCAGTCCGATACGCTGCGGATAACGCGGAAGCGGCCTCTTGCGCTCGGGACGCATCAGCCCTTCGGCCTCGAGCCGACGAGCGGTCTCGGCCACGAGCACGCGCAGACGTCCTTCTCCTGCGGGTTCCAGGGAGCGCACCATGAACTGCATTCGCCCTTTCGGGGCGTAGACCGAGAAGTGTCCGGTCATCTCGACGAGCATGCCGCAGCGTAAAAGTACGCCTGACGTCTCATAGTGCTCGCGCCACATTAGACACGACATGGCTGAGTCACCGTCGGAGACCGTGAAATACGCTGCACGATAGCCGGGCTTGTCGGTGAACTCCGAGACCTCTCCGATCACGCGCAAGCGTACGCTCTCCAGCGCACGCTTCGCGAGGCCTAGAGCTTCGCTGACACTTACCGCACGGTCTTCGGCAGCCACTAGCGGCGCGCCAGTCCAAGGAAGTACAGCAGCTGCAACACGGCCACCAGGGTGGCAGCGATATAGGTCAAAGCAGCGGCGCTGAGCACCGTCCGCGCACCGCGAACCTGGTCTTCGGGAAGTACGTTGCCGATGTTCAACGCGGCGAGCGCCCGCCTCGAAGCGTCGAACTCGACGGGCAACGTCACCAACTGGAATGCCACTGCACCGGCGAACATGATCACGCCGACCATGATGAGACCCGTCATTCCGATGAATAGCCCAGCCAAGATAAGGGGAAACGCAAGCGAAGAGCCGATGTTGGCCGTCGGAACAAGCACCTGGCGGACGCGAGCGGCAATGAAGCCGCGGGCGTGCTGGACAGCGTGGCCTGCCTCGTGAGCCGCGATTCCGGCAGCCGCCACGCTGCGGCCGTGATAGACATCCTTAGACAGCCTCAAGACATCTGAACGCGGGTCGTAGTGGTCCGTGAGTTCACCTGGAACGATTTCAATACCCACCTTGTGCAAGCCTTCCGCGTCGAGCATCCTTCGGGCCACCTCGGCTCCGGAATGCCCGGTCGCAAGAGGCACCTTCGAGTAGCGGCGATATGAAGAACTCACGAACCATTGCGTCACGGCGCCAAGAAGCATTGCGACTATCAGTATCGGGAAGTATGAGCCGAGCATCTGTTCCTCCGCATGTGATCGATTAAGGGGCTATGTCGTGACTTTACCCACCTGTAACGGTGCAAACCGTTTGCCAGCATTTGACCGTGTCTACATCAGACTTGGTTTTCACCACGATTCGATTCATCGCAGGATTCCACTACAAGACGACCGTCGACCAGTCGCATCGAGCGTTTGCCATCCAGGAGTTCCAATAACTCCTCTCCGATAATCGATCGTCGCCAGCCGTCGAGCAGCGGCGTGTCCTCGCGCTCTCCGGCAGCTAGAAGCTCCAGTTCGCTACGGGAAGCAAGCAGTGGGGTCGCGATGTCGTGCTCTTTCGCCCGCAGCCGCACCAGGGCGACCATCAGATCCACAGCTCCTTCTACATCCAGAGCACGGCGACGGCGGCGTTCCAGCTTCGGAATTTTGCTTTGCGAGAGTGACATACCCTCTTCTATCGCGTCCAAGAGACCTTTGTACGAAGACTTCGTCAACTTCTCGGCAACTCCCCGGATAGCAGCGAGTTCCTCCCGGTCTCTAGGAGCCCGTCGAGCAATCTCCACCAGACTCTCATCACCGATCACCCATCGTCTGGGCACATCACGACGCCGGGCTTCCATCTCGCGCCACGCGGTCACTTTCATCAGAACACCCAGTTGCTGAGGCTTAAGTGACGCGATTCGTTTAAGCCGGCGGAACTGCTCCTCGGGCACCGCTTCGTACGTGGCTGGATCGACCAGGCGGTCGAAATCGGGTTCGAGCCAAGCCAGGCGGCCATCAGCCCCGAGACGACCGTATAGCTCTCGGTACACCTCAGGGAGATAGCGCACGTCGTTGAGTGCGTATTCGATCTGCGTACCGGATAGAGGGCGGCGCGACCAGTCGGTGAAGGTGTCCGATTTGTCTAGGCTCACGCCTACAATTTCGTTGACCAGAACTCCATAACCTACCTGTGTGGGAAAACCCGCCAGCGTCGCAGCAATCTGGGTGTCGAATACAGGAGCGGGCACACGACCTGATAGATGCCAGAAGATCTCAAGATCCTGAGACCCCGCATGTAATACCTTGGTGATGCGCGTATCCGACAGCAGGTCGAGAAGAGGATCGATGTCGTCGATGACCATCGGATCGACGATCGCCGTTATCTCGTCGGTCGCGATCTGAATGAGACAAAGGCGAGCGTAATACGTACGCTCGCGCATGAACTCGGTGTCGAGAGCGACGAAATCAACATCTCGGATGCTCTCTACCAGCTGACCCAGGCCCTCGGCATCGGTGACGTACACCACATTCCTTTCCGTTTCAGGGTGGCATTGTCGCCGTTCACACAATACCGTATTGGTGTACCACGCGCCTCGGAGGCTCCGACCCCGTCCGGCGTCACCATATTTCCAGACCGAGGAGCAGTAATGCGCGTCTTGCTGGTAGTGAACCTCAAGTCCGGCCAGGCTGACGTCGGTCTCTACGACTACGTCCGCGAACTCGGTGCCTCCGGAGCGGAAGTCACGATGCGCTTCTGCGGACCTGGCGGAGAGATCGCGGATCTGCTCAAGAATGCGAGTTCGTTCGACGGCGTGGTCGCCGCTGGAGGGGATGGGACGGTCTCTGCAATCTGTCACGCACTGGCGGGAACTCGAACTCCGGTCCTCGCATACCCTGCCGGAACCGCTAACCTGCTCGCACACAACCTACGCATCCCGAGCGATCCTCGCGAGCTGGCACGGGTCACTATCGAGGGAGATACCACCGACATAGACCTTGGCGAGTTGCTCTGCGATAGGACGGGTTCCCGCAGGGGCTTCGTCATCGCTGCAGGTGCCGGCTATGATGCTGCGATAATGGAGGCGGCAGAACCGCTTAAGGCCACTCTAGGCGTCGCCGCCTACCTTGTTGGCGCTCTACAGAACCTCACTCCCACGGTCTCTCGCTTCACGCTCGAGTTGGATGGCAGGACGATTCATACCGAGGGCATCGCCGTGCTCGTGATGAACATGGTGCGAATACAGTTCGACCTCGCACTCACCCACTCAAGCGATCCCTCCGACGGGATCTTCGAGGTCGTCGTCTTGCGAACCAAGAACGTCCCCGAACTGATTCCCGCTGTTTGGGCAGCCTTTCTGGACCGTTTTATCGACAACCCGGATCGCTCTGCCGGACTCGAGATACACACGGCAAGCGAGATACACATCCAGGCCGATCCACCCCTGCCGCTGCAATACGACGGCGAGGTACTTAAGGCCACCACACCTATGTGCGTGCGCGTACTCCCACGTGCCGCCCGCATGCTTGTGTCCCGCGAGACTTCGGCACCTCGATAGTCGTCTAGGCGACTACTGCTCCGAAAGATAGTCGACGATCCTGGCCCGCTCTTCATCGCTGATGGAGAGGCCGTTGGCTTCCATCCGCCTTACAGTCGTCTCCCACCCGGAGCGATCCATGCTAGCGTCCCACACACGATCGAGAGCGTGACACTGCGAGCATTTCGACTCCACTAGCACGCGATCTGAATCCGTTTCAGGTACGGTAGCATCACTCTCGACTGGCGCGGCGGGTTCAGGGGCTTCGATCGTGGGCGATTCGTCAGCCGCGCAGCCCGAGACGCCAATAATGGCTAGCACCATGGCTGCCGACATGCTCAAGAGAAGCACTCTCTTCATGTCTGAAATTCCCACCATCAAGACTCCTTTCGTTCCCGACGAAACTCTGTGGACTCATGTCTGTGAAGACTCACACTGTCTTGTACCCGTTATGTATGGTGTAACTGAATCCCCGGAGTACGAGCGAGGCTTCAGGGCTCTCAACCGCGAGATCGTGGCGCCCCGAGCGCGCAAAACCGAATCCCGAGATCGAACCGGTTAGAGTCAGCCCTACGTGTCCCTTCCCGAGCCGGAAGCGCTCTTCAAGAACGAGGCAGCGGCGTCGCGATCCTCAAAGATGGTAATCCCGCGATCAATCCGGGCGGTCTCGATCAGCCGTCTTACGTGTTTGTCGCAGCATACGACCGCAAGCGCGCCTCCCCGAGAGGCCAACGCCCGGTCGATCTTAATCAGCACGCCGATTGGACCCGCCTCGGCGTAGCTCACGTCAAGAAGATCGACAATAAGTCGATGGCCTGAAGATTCGGCCGCTTTGAGCGCAGTCGACTCGAACTCGGGACATGCGGAAAGGTCGAGTTCTCCGGCTACGTATATGATTGCAACACCTTCATACTCCGTGATGCGCGTGCTGCATGTCATCTGAGTCGCCTTTCGCAGTCCGAAGGATACATCCCTACGGCCCACATCCAACTGCGCCGCTGGCGCCTGCCACGAACGCCTGCGGCTAGCGAATACCGTACCGAACTCCTAACAGCACGAAGAGTCGTTTCGAATCCCACAGATCGACCACTTGCGCATTGTGTTTCTCGAAATCAACAGGAGTTGGTAACCACCATGACATATCGTTCCCCCTTTCACCGACTTCC
>PWVH01000133.1 GCA_003563465.1 Coriobacteriaceae bacterium
CGGAGCCTATCTCGCGCGCAGCACCGTAGGGTCTTTCTACGGGGCAGCCGGCTCGTTTGCCGTACTGCTTGTCTGGCTCTACTACTCGACGCAGGTGTTTCTGTTCGGAGCCGAGTTCACGCACGTGTGGGCGACGCGCCGAGAGACGCGGCAGGCGGGTGGACAGTCGGACTAGCACGGCAGCCGACACTGATTGACTGCCGAAGGTGTTCAGTCCAGGAGAGGCGAGGATTCCCGTACGCGTGCGACGACGGCGCGCGTTTCTTCGAGCAGAGGGACCGGGTCGCCGGGAGGGACGGTGTCCTCGGTGAGCGTCCGCGGTGCCGAGGGGCCCGCGCCTGCGTCGCTCGCACCCAAGCCGCCCGCGCCCGCGTCGCTCGCACCCAAGCCGCCCGCACCCAAGCCGCCCGCGCCTGCGCCCATCGCCGCGCCGCCCGCCGCCTCCGCCAGCGCAGCGGCTCTTTCCCGCCACGGGCCGGGAAGCTCTTCGGGCAGCTCGACTTCGGCCAGTTCGGCCGCCAGCATCGTCCAAGCACGCGGGACCACCGAAAACGTGCCGTACCCGCCCCCGCCCGTGCAGACGAGGCGACCGCCGCAGTGCTCCTCGGCAAGGCTGACGATCCGCCGGTAGAGAGAGCGCATGTCGGTGAGCGTAAGGCCGAGGTGAGTGAGGGGGTCGGCGTGGTGCGCGTCGGCGCCGCACTGCGCGATCAAGACGTCGGGGCGGTAGGCGGCCAGGGCCGGCGCGACGACCTCGTCGAAAGCGAGCTGGTAGCATGCGTTGTTGGCTAGCGGCGGTAGAGGCACGTTGATCGCATAGCCCTCACCTTCACCCCTTCCGGTCTCGCGCTCGCGCCCGGTGCCCGGGAACAGGTAGCGCCCGGATTCGTGGAGCGAGATGGTTAGCACGTCAGGAGATGCGTAGAAGGCCTCCTGGACGCCGTCGCCGTGGTGAGCATCGATATCGAGGTAGGCTACGCGTGCGACGCGACCGTCGCGCAGCGCCACTGCGATCGCGATGGCCGGGTCGTTGTAGATGCAAAAGCCCGAAGCATAGTCGCGATGCGCGTGATGAAGGCCGCCGGCCACCGCAAAAGCGCGCGCCGGGGGCTCGGAGCCGAGCACGAGTTCGAGGGCTTGAGTGGTTGCGCCGGCGATGAGAGCGGCGGCATCGTGCAGGCCGGGCGCGGCGGGGGTGTCGCCCGGGCCGATGCCGCGCTTCGAGCGCCAAGTGAAGCGCTCCGGCTCGGCCGAAGCGGCCTTGACGGTGTCGATGTAGGCGCGATCGTGGACGAGAGCCAGGTCTTCGTCTGGGGCGGGATGCGGGCGGCGCACGACGAGCCGGTTGCTGCCGGGGTCGCTGGCGGCAGCAGACAACCCGGAGGCACCCTCGGCCGTCGGCTGGGACACACTCTCGGCTGTCGGCTCGGACACACACTCGGCCGTCGGCTGGGACGCACTCTCGGCCGTCGGCTCGGACACACACTCGGCGAGCAGCCCGTAAGCTCGCATCAGCTCGACGGTCAGCGTGAAGCGCTCCGGCTTGAGCGGATGGGCGGAGCCGAGATCGTAGCCGGCCATCGCGTCGTCGTAGAGGAGAAAGCCTGCCATCAAAGCCTCCTGGGTCGCCGTTTCGCGCGTTCAGGTGCCGAGCCTGCGGTAGACACCCTCTGGTTAGTGGGTGCAATTGCACCAATTAACTCGAGGGTACTCCGTCAGACTCCAAGCCTACCGCATCGACAATGCGAGTGAGGCCTCCCGTGGCCCAGATGCCGCATCGCCCAGATGCCCCGTGGCCCAGAGGCCCCGTGGCCCAGATGCCGCATCGCCCAGAGGCCCCGCCGCGCAAGCGCCCCGCGCACGCTATAGCGCTCTACGCAGCGGTGCCGTAGAATGCATGCTTGCGTCGCAAGCCCGGATATTCGGCACCGAAGCACCTCTTCGGCAGTCGGCGAAGGCAGTCAGCGAAGGCAGTCCGCGAAGGAGAGGAAAACCCGCACCGTGAACGATGCCGTCATGGCATACAAGGCGCCGCTGGACAGCGACCTCGGCAAGGACGAGACCTCGTCGCCCATCAAGCTCGACGACACCACGCTAAGAGACGGCGAGCAGACCGCGGGCGTGGTCTTCGCCAACCGCGAGAAGGTCCGCATCGCCAAGCTTCTCGACGAGATCGGCGTCCACCAGATCGAGGCCGGCATCGCCGCCATGGGCGGAGACGAGCGCGACACCATCGAAGAGATCGCAAACCTCGGCCTCAAAGCCTCGGTCCTCGGCTGGAACCGTGCGAACCTCGACGAGATCAAGATGTCGATCGATTGCGGCGTCGATGCAGTCGCCATCTCACTGGCCACCTCCGACATCCACATCGAGACCAAGCTCAAGAAGGACCGCAAGTGGGTGCTCGACACCGTCCGTGAGGCCGTCGCGTTCGCCAAGAGTCACGGCGTCTACGTCTCGGTCAACGCCGAAGACGCGTCGCGCACCAGCATGGGCTTCCTGAAAGAGTACGCCTGCGCCGCCGAGGCCGAAGGCGCCGACCGCATCCGCTTCTGCGACACCATCGGCACCATGGAGCCTTTCCGCACCTACAAGGTGATCAAGGAGCTCAAAGAAAGCTGCGGCCTGGACGTCGAGATGCACACGCATGACGACTTCGGCATGGCCGTGGCAAACGCCATCGCGGGCATACACGGCGGGGCGAACTGGGTCAACGTCACCGTGGCGGGCCTCGGCGAAAGAGCGGGTAACGCCGCGCTCGAAGAGGTCGTGATGGCGCTGAAGTACACCGAGGGCGTAGAGCTTGGCATCGACACCGCCCGCTTCCGTGAGATCGGCGAGTACGTCATGGGGGCGGCAGGACGTCGCATCCCCGCGTGGAAGTCGGTCATCGGGACGAACATGTTCGCCCACGAAAGCGGCATCCATGCGGACGGAGTCATCAAGAACCCCAAGACGTATGAGATCTTCAGCCCAGCAGAAGTGGGTCTCGAGCGCCAGATCGTCATCGGCAAGCACTCGGGCACCCGCTCCATCGAGATGAAGTTCGCTGAGTACGGTATCGAGCTCGGCAAGGAGCAGGCCGCCGAGATCCTGCCGATGGTGCGCAACATGGCAGTGGAGCTCAAGCGGTCGCTCTTCGACAAGGAGCTGCTCTACATCTACAACGACTGGGTCGAGCAGCAGCAAGAGGCCGCGACGAGAGAGGCCGATAAGCCGGAGGGGTGATCGAGATTCCGGGAAAGACCATCGCCGAGAAGATCTTCGCGGCCCACTCGGGCACCGACGCGAGCGCCGGAGACATCGTCGTCGCCAGCGTCGACTTCGTGATGGGCCAGGACGGCACCTCCCCGCTGGCTATTAGCGCGCTCGCGAACATGGGCGTGGAAGAGGTCTTCGACCCGGCCAAGATCGCCCTGGTGATCGACCACTCCTCGCCGAGTCCGCTGGAGGGCGTGAGCGCTCTGCACACCATGATGCGCGAGTTCGCGGCGAGGACGGGCGTGCGTCTCTACGACATCGGCGAGGGCGTCTGCCACC
>PWVH01000140.1 GCA_003563465.1 Coriobacteriaceae bacterium
AAGTCGCCGATGAGTCTCAGGCGCTCCTCCGGTGCAAGCTTGCTGATGTCGATGGCAGAACTGCTCATGACTCGATGATACGCCCCCCGTCCTAACCGAGCCAAACCGATCTCTTGCCGTGGCTAACGATGTAGCGCATAAGCTGCGCGCCACGTGCCTTCAGGTCGATTCTACCTCGTGCGCGTCAGCTTCATGCGCTTGTTGGGCACTCGCCTCCCGCGAGGCACCGAGCAGCCACACGGAACAGGCGGCCGAGATCGCGCCGACGAAGAAGTAGCCCAGGGCCGCATAGTTGAACATGAAGGGCATCTCGAACCCGCACCACAGCATCAGCAGCACGGCCGCCACGAGCGACAGCAGGTACTGGCGGCTCATGCGCCGGAGAAGTGCCACGAACGCGACCAGGTTCGGGGCACCGAGCGCGAGCAGCATCGCCACCCCGATCCAGAACATGTCTTGGAAGAACACGTCCGCGAGCGGGAATCGCTTGATGACGGGCAGCAGCCCGCTTGCCATGAGCAGGCTGCCATCCGGCCTCGCGATCAACAGGAGTCCACACACTAGACCGGCAGCGCCGTTCAGCGCGCTCACGACAAGCAACCAGACTCGGGCGGCTCTCCGCACTCGGTCCCTCCTGCTGCGATGTGCCCAACGATGTAGAGCATGAGCGGCAGCCCATACCCCCCAGGTCAGTCTACCTCGCGCTGCCCGCTGTTGCGCGGGTTCGGGAAGTTCAGTTGTGACCGTAGTCACAATTTTGTGTTGGGACAATGAAGTAAGGCATTAGGTGGCGCGCGGGACTTCGTGTTACACTTCGCCGGACCCAATCTCAAGACTCGGTTGTCCTGTGCTGCACGAAGCCGCACGCGTCAAGGATCGACTGCGTCTGCCAACGCAGTGCGACCCGAACGCGGCGCACGGTACAGGAGAACAGAAGATGTCGTTTCACACGCTCGGCCTTGGGCCGCGCCTTCTCAATGGCGTGTCCTCGATGGGTTATTCCGATCCCACCCCCATCCAGACTGAGGCCATCCCTCACATTCTCGAAGGCACCGACGTCGTCGGCGTTGCGCAGACAGGAACCGGCAAGACCGCCGCGTTCGTCCTGCCGATGCTGCAGCGCACCCCCACCCGCAGTGGTGTCCGTGCGCTCGTCGTCACCCCTACCCGCGAACTCGCGCTCCAGATATCAGAGGTCGTCCGGGACGTCTCGCGCCACACCGGTCATCGCTCGGTAGTGGTCTACGGCGGCGTGGGAATCCAGCCGCAGGTCGATAAGTTGCGCCGAGGCGTCGATGTGGTGATCGCCTGCCCGGGCCGCCTCCTCGATTTACATTCACGACGCGCCGTCGACCTGTCGAAGGTCGAGACGCTCGTGCTCGATGAAGCTGACCGCATGCTCGATATGGGTTTCTGGCCTGATGTTCGCCGCATCCTCGGCCTGCTCCCCGAGAAGAGCCAGAACCTGCTCTTTTCGGCGACGATGTCGCGTGAGGTGCTCAAGGTCGTAGAGTCGACCCTGAATGAGCCCGTGCAAGTCGAGGTATCGCCCCCCGCGACGCCCATCGATCGCATCGAGCAAACGCTCTATCCTGTCTGCCGCACTCAGAAGACGGACCTTCTGGTGAGGTTATTGGCGCGCAGGGAACACACACGCACACTCGTCTTCACTCGCACGAAGCACCGCGCCGACCGGCTCAGTCGTCAACTTGAGCGAAAAGGCGTTGCGAGCGCTGCAATCCACGGAGACAGGACTCAGGGCCAGCGGCAGCGTGCGCTGGAGGCGTTTCGAGCGGGGCGCTCCGAGGTGCTGGTCGCCACCGATGTCGTTGCTCGCGGCATCGACGTAGACCGAATCAGTCACGTCATCAACTACGATATGCCCAACACGCCCGAGGACTACGTCCACCGCATCGGGCGGACCGCCCGCGCCGGCGCAAGCGGCACGGCGATCAGCTTCCTTGCCGCAGAGGAGATCGCCACGCTTACCGAGATCGAGAAGGTCCTCGGTGCGACGATCGTCTGCCAGGATCTCGAGGGCTTCAGGTACGCCCCTCGAACGGTGCCTGCTTCTGACCGAAGAGTGCAGAAGGCGGTCGGCACGAGCAGTCCCAAGCCCCGCACCCGCAGCGGTCGCCGCGGTGGCAAGGGACGTGCGGGGCATCGGAACTAGGGATCAGGTCTCTCCTGCGTGTGGGGGATTTTTCACGAGTGCTGCCGAGGTGAGCCCGCCGAACGCCACGAGAGCGGCAGTCAGAGACATCCCGTTGCGGAACGAGCGAGTGGCGACCTCTTCGATGATCCGCTCGACCTCCGCAGTCTCGGCATCGGTGAGTTCGGCCGTGTCAGGCACGACGAAGGCCTGATCGGTCACAGTAGACAGAGCCCGTGCTACCGGGTCAGGAGTCCCACGAAGGCAGAGTGACACTAACGATGCGCTCGTTAGTGACCGAGTGCAACCAGACACAGTACGAATCCGCAAGCCGCCGACTGCGACTACCCGACGGTAGCGCGACTTCATGCGCTGGGGATGTGCCGACGTGTCTTTGCGCATGGCGCAGGCAGCGGACAGACCGAGAGCGAACTTCAGCGGCCTGTCCGGATCTGCTGCGTCAGCGTAGGCCCAAAGGTCGATGGTCCGGTCCACATCAATGGTGAGCCTGTCGAACACCAGAGCGGTGGCGGCACCGTCCATCTGCCCGGTGACAGGTCCTATGCCGTTTGGAAGTGCAAGCCATTCGGTTCGATTCGGAGAGTACTCAGTTGCGCTGTCAGATTCGGTCGTCGGCCGCGCTCCGCCCGGAGTCACCGGCTCAACAAAGATCACATAGCCCGGCCCGGGATTGCAGATCGCCTGGACTTGCGGCGGGCGCGCCTTGGCCGACTTCGCAACCCAGAAGGTACGCCCGACCGTCTCGCAGTCGTCGATCTTCCGCCCGAAGATGACGTCCGCGTCCTCACCCGCATGCGCGCCCATCACACTGATCACGCACCCAGATGCAGCGAGCTCCTCGTCTACAAGCGGCATGCCATCCCCCGAGTGTCACCAACGCACGATGTAGCGCATCAGCTGCGAGGCGCAGCTAATGCTCCCGACCCGAGTCTACCGCGCGAGCGCCGAGTCTGCTGAATGCGCCTGTTCGATGGGTGCAACACCACCGTTTGCGAGCCTGACAGCCCTAGCGGCACCTGTTTTGGATGCGCGCGACTGAGTACCAGAACCCGAAGGCGGCGAGGAACCCTACCGCTGTGAGGATGAGCGCGGTCGGCCATCCCTCCCCCGCGGCGACTCGCGGCAACACGCCGAAAGCGAGGACCACGAGGACGACTGCGGCCACCGGCACTGCAACCATCAGAAACCCGAGCACTTGGGAGATGCGACCGGCAGGCTGGTCAGCCATTCTCTCACTCCATCGAACGATGTAGCGCATAAGCTGCGCGCCGTGCGTCTTCAGGTCGATTCTACCTCGTGCGCGTCAGCTTGATGCGCGTGTTAGCCACGCACGCGACGGCGTGTTTCCTCAGGATCACGCGCGGCGT
>PWVH01000152.1 GCA_003563465.1 Coriobacteriaceae bacterium
AAGGGCGGCTACCAGAACGAACGGCTTGAACGCGGAGCCTGGCTGACGGCGTCCTTGAACCGCGACGTTGAACTGTTGTGATGCGAAGTCCCGACCACCTATCATGGCCAGGACCTCACCTGTCCGTGGATCGAGGGCCACGAGTGCCGCAGAGGGATCATCTTCTCGGTCGAGGACTTCTGCGATGACATCCTCGGCTATGCCCTGCATCCTCGCGTCGAGGGTCGTGTGTACGTGGATTCCTCCGCGGAACACCACATCAGCCCCGTACTCGTCGATTAACTCGGCCTTGATGTATTCCAGGAAGTACGGCGCCGTGGCATCGGAAGAAGTGAGGCCTGCCAGTTCCAGCTCGGACGAAGCTGCTTCCCTACGATCCTCGTTCGAGATCATCTTCTGGTTGGCCATCTGGTACAGCACGGTGGTGCGTCGATTGTGAGCTGCTTCCGGATCAAGATACGGCGAGTATCTGCCTGGGGACTTGATGACCCCGGCGAGCATGGCACATTCGGCGAGGTCGAGTTCGGACACGCCCTTACCGAAGTAGACGCGAGCTGCAGACTCCACACCGTACGCGCCATGACCGAAGTAGATGGTGTTCAAGTAGAGCTCGAGTATGCGGTCCTTGCTGTATGTCTTCTCGACGCGATACGCCAAGAGCGCCTCGGAAAGCTTGCGCTTGAGGGTTTGCTCCGGAGTGACGAAGGCGTTCTTCACATACTGCTGGGTGATCGTCGAGCCGCCTTGGGCAGGTGAGCGGGTTCGGATGTCTACCCAAAGTGCTCGTGCGATTCCTATGGGGTCGACACCCTTATGGTCGTAGTAGCGGGCATCTTCGGTGGCTATCACAGCTTCTACTAGTCTGGCAGGAATAGTGTCGAGCGCGCGATCTGTGCGATCTTGCTCTGCGAAAAGCTTGGCCAGTTCCTCTCCGTTACGGTCGTAGACGATAGAAGTCTGGTCTCTGCCCTGCGCCTTTCCATCTGTGCTCGGCAAGTCGCGGACGATCGATGCGTAAACCAGGCTTCCCGCGATAGCAGCCACGAGCAGAGCTACTGCTGTTGCGATGGCGAAGAGCTTCGCGACCCGACGGCCTTGCCAGTTCGGTCGTCGAGCCTGTGACTTGCCCCTTGGAGGCACTCTTCTCCGTTTCGGGCGGACGGCATGACGGCGTTTTGCCGAAGGACTGCTTCGGGCGCGCGAAACGTTGCGCCTCGAGCGGGGCTGAGCGTCCGTGCGGTTCTTCCGAGGTCGGGGCTTCGGGCGTTTATCGCGGCCTCGGGCAGGACGGCTTTGGGGTTCTTGTTGTGGGCCGTTCATCTCGCCTGTTCGTCCGGAGTAGATCGTTTCGGTTGCAGCGCCTGAGTCGGCTCTCCAGCGTGCGGGCAACAAGCCAGCAAGCACGTCTTTCGGGCGTGCCTCTCGTGCTAGAGTATGACACGCAAACCTCAGACCGACAGCGGGTAGCCGCGCGACAAGAATGCTTGCGGGTGTGAGGTCCGCTCGAGTAGTCCGACGGTTGTGCCGATCGAGGAGTATCGACGAACGTGCTGCATGTTGAAGAGCAGTTGAATGTCATCAAGAGTGGCGTAGCCGGGATTGTGCCCGAGGAGGCATTGTCTGCCAAGCTCGCAAAAGGGCAGCCGCTCATAGTCAAGCTCGGTGTCGACCCTACCGCCCCTGATCTACATCTAGGACACGCTGTTCCCTTGCGGAAGCTACGTCAGTTCCAGGACCTCGGGCACGAGGTAGTACTCATCATCGGTGATTTCACTGCGCTGATCGGTGATCCGTCAGGACGGAATTCCACCCGGCCGCCACTGACGCGTGACGAGATTGAGGCGAATGCCGCCACTTACATAGAGCAGGCGTTTCGGATACTGGATACCGCACGTACCACGCTTCGCCGCAACTCAGAGTGGCTCGAGGAGTTGACGTTCTCAGACTTGCTCAGGCTTACCAGTCGCTTCACCGTGGCGCGCCTGCTCGAGCGCGACGATTTCCAGAAGCGCTATCGCGACGGCGTGGGCATCTCACTCCATGAGTTCCTCTATCCCGTTGCCCAGGCCTACGATTCGGTGGCCATCAAAGCCGATGTCGAACTTGGAGGTACAGACCAGCTGTTCAATCTGCTTGCTGCCCGCGAGCTGATGGAGAAGGAGGACATGGAAGCGCAGGTGTGCCTTACGCTGCCGCTGCTAGAAGGCATCGACGGCGTTCAGAAGATGAGCAAGACCTATAACAACTACATAGGCCTGACCGACGAAGCATCCGATATGTTCGGCAAGACGATGTCGATTCCAGACGAACTCATGATCAAGTACTACCGTCTGTGCACCACGGTGAGCGTCGAGGAAATCGGGTCCATTGAACGAGGGCTTTCCGAGAACTCCCTGCATCCCAATGCCGCGAAGCGCCGTCTTGCTCGTGAGATAGTCACTTTGTACCACTCTGCTGAGGTGGCCGAGGAAGCCGAGGCGGCGTTCGACCGGGTGTTCAAGGAGCATGAGATTCCCAAGGATGTACCGGAGGTCAGTCTCGATTTGCCCCAAGAGGTCCACCTTCCAGCTCTGCTGAAAGACCTAGGGTTAGTGTCATCGAATGGGGAAGGGCGCAGGATGATCGCTGGTGGAGGCGTGCGCATCGATGGGAACCAGGTCTCCCCGGACACTCTGGATCTGAGCCGCGATGCTGTGGTCGGCACCACCATCCAGGTCGGAAAGCGTCGTTTCGCTCGGGTTGCGGGAAGACGCTGAGTGTGTTTGTGGGGTGGCTCACGCGGGTAGATTATTAGTCGTGAGCTTCTAGCTTGGGATTGCGCGCGGCTCTGCTTGGTGGTAGCCTAGTCGAGCCGCACTGTTTGGTAAGGAATCCGATTCGAGACGCAGGTTGATAATGACCAACTGCCAGGGGTCGTTCGTATAGCAGGGGACCGGGTCGCAGAACGCGACGGGTCGCCGTCGTGACGGACGCCTTCTGGATCGGCCGGAGGGCGTTTTTCGTGCCCTCGTGCAAGATGGGGGCAAAGGCCGGTGGGTTCGAATCACGCGGAGTAGAAGAGTGCTGTTGACATGGGGTGAGGGAATGCGTAACGTATCTCCTCGCCGCCAAGATACCGTAGGTGGCATACGGCAGAAAAACTGCAGTAAGAAAGTGCTTTTCTGCCGAAATCTGAACCTTGAAAACCGGATACTGTGACAAGCCAGTAGGTTCGCAGATGCGAATCACATGAACCCGTCTTCCGAGAGGGTCACCAACAGGCCAAACCGGAATGACACAGGAATGGATTCAAACCACGTCGGTCTCGTGTCGGCGAAGGTGGGTCCGTTCGGATCGAGCAGATCCAAACTTTCGTAGAACACAGGGCTTGCCCTGTGACATTTTCAACGGAGAGTTTGATCCTGGCTCAGGATGAACGCTGGCGGCGTGCTTAACACATGCAAGTCGAACGATTAAAGCTCACTTCGGTGAGTGTATAGAGTGGCGAAC
>PWVH01000058.1 GCA_003563465.1 Coriobacteriaceae bacterium
AGCGGGGGCGTCCAATTCGGGTCGCCACGATAGAGCTTCCAGGGCAGCAACGCGAACTCTCGGATACGAGGGTCACCGAGCGGGAACTCCTCGATCGCCAGTCTGCTCATACTCGCAGCGTAGCAGATGGTGGAGGGAGTGTCGGTCCGCGAGCGCTCTTCGCGGTCCGCAGAGGGCAAGGGGAATGACTTTGCACGATAGGATATGTTAACTTAGTATGTGCTAAGTGTCCGGAAGTCAGAAAGGGATTGCCTCATGCGAATGCTCATGGCTCTCGCGCTCTTGGCCGTGTCGGTTGGAATAGTTCTTACAGGTTGCGCGAACCAAATGCACGCACAGAAACAAGAGCTAGATGATGCTATACATGAGGTGGAACGGGTGCTCGGACGCTACGCGATGGCCGATCCACAAGGTCCCGTAGCCGAGCTGCATCGAACCACGGACAGGGTCGTTGCGGCCTGGGACGGAGTCCGCTCCGCAGCAGAGGGTCTCGAGGAGTTCGATCTTACGGAAGCCGAGGAAGCACTGGCGGAACTCGTTCGGGCTTCCGAAGAGCTTTCCGACGACCTGACAGCAAGAGAGGGGCTCGCCCTTATCGAGCCACAGATCGATACCTTCGAAGAGGCTGTCGACGAGATTCACGACGCCTTGGGCGTGCACTGACGGACCATCAGAACCGAGGGCTTCTGCCCTTCGAGAAGAACGGGTATTTCATCAGCGGGAACGGGTTGGCTGAAGATGAATCCTTGGATGATGTGGCACCCGTGAGACGATAAGAACTCCAGCTGTTCCTCGCTCTCGACCCCCTCGGCAACGATATCGTAGTCCAACAGCTTGCCGAGTTCGATGACCATGCGTGCGATTGCAGCAGCATACTCGTTCTCAGGGACTTCTTGCATGAAATCCTGTGCGATCTTCAGAGTCTGGATGGGAAAGCGCTTGAGGTGTGAGAGTGAGGAGTATCCGGTGCCGAAGTCGTCGATGGCGATACGCACGCCGAGACTGCGCAAGCGTTCGACCGCCTCTAGGACCTTCTCGACTCCGCGTAGCGCGGTGCTCTCGCTGATTTCGATCTCGAGGTCCTCAGGCGGCAGACCGGTCGAACGTAGACCTTCGAATACGATGTCGGCAACATCCTGTTGCATGATCTCGCGGGCCGAAAGATTGACCGTTACGCGATCGAACTCGACTCCTTTCGCACGCCATTCGCATGCTTGCTGACAGGCCTCCTTGATTATCCACTGACCCATCGGCACTATCACACCCGTGCGTTCCGCTACATCTATGAACTCTTCTGCTGGGAGCAGGCCTCGTTCGGGGTGATTCCAGCGCAGCAAGGCCTCGATGCCCATCACCCTGCCGGTGCGGAGATCCACCTGTGGCTGATAGTGCATCTCGAACTCCTTGAGGGCAAGCGCCTGGCGCAGGCGCATCTCGAACTCGAGGTTTTCGGCAGCCTCCTCGCCCATCTCGGGGTGGTAGCGGCGCTGGGTGTTGTGCCCGACCTTCTTTGCCCAGTACATCGCCGTGTCAGCGTGCCTGAGCATGGTGGTCGCTTCATCACCGTCATGCGGAAAGATAGCGATTCCGAGACAAGCCGTGACGTGCAGTACGCGGCGTTGAATCTCGAACGGCAGGCTGAGCTCGTGCAGCAAGCGGTCGGCTAGAGCCTCGGCCTCGTCAGCCGAGGAGAGATGGGCCACGATCGCGAATTCATCACCGCAGAGTCTGGCTACCGTGTCCTCCTCGCGCACGACCGCTCGAAGCCGGGTTCCCACCATGCGGAGCAGAGTGTCTCCGATAGCGTGGCCGAGCGTATCGTTGATCGCCTTGAACTCGTCGAGGTCGAGAAAGATGAGCCCGATTTGGCTGCCGGTGCGCCGTGCGAGCGCCAAGGCGGCGCCAAGCCTGTCCTTGAACAGGGAGCGGTTGGGTAGTTGGGTCAGAGAGTCGTAGTACGCCATCCGTCGGATGGTGGCCTCTGCACGCAACCGTTCGGTGATGTCGTGTGCCACGAACTGGACAACCGGTTCGCCGGAAAGCATGAGACGGTTTCCCGTGAGTTCGACATCGACAGGGGTGCCATCGGGCCGCCGTAACACGGCCAGGAGCGTGCGGTCGAAGGCGCCACGCTCGAGGACGTCCGCGAAGCTTTCGGGACTCAGACCGGAGCCGTTGGGCTCGAACAGTTCGGACACAGGAAGACCGTACGCATCGTCTGCCGAGGGGAGGCCGAGAAGCCGGATGCCGGCCGGGTTCACGAATACGACGCGTCCATCGGCGGAAATCGCGATCATGTCGGGGCAGTTGTTCACCAGGAGACGATAGCGCTGCTGGGAGTCTCTGAGCGTCGCAGCGGCCAGCTCGCGTTCGCAACGAAATGCCATTTCCAGCTGAGCACGCCTAGCACTCAAGACCTGTGCCAACAGTGTAGCGACGAGCACGAGCACGATGACAACGAGTCTGGACCAGAGCACATGGGCTTCAGGCTGGACGAGTGCTGAGGTGAGTGTGTCGCCGGCAAAGAGGACGCCGTCGACATAGGCGTGTCCGAACCAGACGGCAGCCGAAGCGGTGAGCCCCGCCAATGCGATAAACGCCGAGCACTTGCTCGGCTCCGTTGGACGCCCCTTGGACAAGAGGTCATCTCCCGTCTGCGAGTCCGTGTTTCGACTACCGTGTTAATCGGCTTCTACGTCTCTGTGCTTGAGATTCACGGTGCGCCGACGGACTCGATCACGAACGAGACCGAGCTGCCCGGCTTTTCGCTGTCCGGCTTGCGCACTGCCGTGTAGGCGATCGGGTTCTCCGGCCTCGGCTCAGTGATCAGAAGCCTCGCTAGCGGGTTCTCGATGTGACTGCGGATCGTGCGTTTGAGGAACCGCGCACCGAAACGGCGGTCGAACCCCACGTGCAGGAGGAACTCACGGGCCTCCTCGCTCAGCTTCACTGTGACGTCCAGACGGGAGAGCCGCACGTTCAGGTCTGCGACTGCGATATCGAGGATGCGGTTGAGGGACTCCTTGTCAAGCCAGTTGAAAACGATCACGTCATCGATCCGGTTCAGGAACTCCGGCGAGAAGCGAGAATGAAGCTTCTTGTCGATGATCCGGCCGAGAACGGCGGCCTCACTCTCTCCCCAGTGGCGAGGGTTTAACTGGTGCCCCAGCTTCCTCACTAGGAACCTGAGACGATGGTGCGCATACTCCTGAATCTCTCGCGCACCGATGTTGCTCGTCATGAAGACCATCGTGTTCCGAAAGCTGATCGTCGTAGTGCCGGAAGTCAGTTCGAGCAGACCGTTGTCCATGATGTTCATCAGCGCTTGGACCACCGGCTCGCTGGCCTTCTCGACTTCGTCGAACAGGACCAGACCTGGCCTGTAGAACGAACCCTCCACCTTTTCCTTGTCTA
>PWVH01000016.1 GCA_003563465.1 Coriobacteriaceae bacterium
CCACGTGTTGAGCGGGCGGGCCACTGCTGGAACAGAGGTTTGCTCATGGTGTGCCACGACCCATTGTGGGCAATCTGCGAGCTGCACCTCCCAAGGTGAGAGGCCTTCTGCCCAGGCGTAGGTGCTCCCGCTCTCGTGGACCGAGGGCGGCGCGACGACGTAGTCACCGTCGCCACGCACATCGACCTGTGGGTAGAGACTCACACGGTTCGTGACTCCGGTGCCCGGATGGGCGAAGTACAAGTGCCTGCCCCTGGCCGTGATTACGGTGGGCGTGACCGGCAGCTGACGTTGCGCGACAGCCTGCTCGCCCTCGGGCCCGTCGATATCGACGATTACGATACCGCTGATAGCCCCCGCGATGATACCGATCCCGTTCGACGAGCCGGCCCACCAAGATTGAACCTCACTGTCCGTCGCGTGACGAAGCTGGAAACCAGCCCAAGGCCCTCTCGGCTTCTTCGAGCCGGGGCGGAGCGGGATAACGCTCCACCCTCGCGAACGGTAGAGGTCCGCGAAGTCGAGCACGGACATCTCGGCCGGGTGTACAATATCTTTTGCGTGGGGTCCTTCGAGCATCTCAGTTTTTCCGGCCGAGTGCTCGAGGGGCCTCATCGCTTCGCTGTGATCAGGCATCAAGATCAGCCTCCCCCGGCAGAGCGCTCGCTGGGCTGGGTGGGCACTCGATGAGCACGATGAAATCGCCTGCCCAGTCGGCAAAGCCATGCATTAGGTACTCGAAGTAGCGGTGCGCCTTGGCACAGGCGTCGCGCATCGAGTCTGCGAGGTCGTTGCCGTCGAGCGGGCCAGGTTCTTCGAGCCCTATTGCGAGTACGATGCGGTCGCCGTCCCACACGGCGACATGACCGCCACTGTTCTCGTTCCAGAACTCAACGAAGTCGTCGGCAAGCAGCGGATTCAATACGGGAAGTGTGCACGAGAAGCGGCATTCAAGGTGACCATCTTGGTCGCTACCTACACCCCCTTCAATCACCTCATCGCCAATGTCTAGCCGAAACGGGCGGACATCATTGGGATCCGAACGATCCAAAGCGGCAATCATCTGCCCGAGTTCTTGTTCAGACGTGCCCTCCTCCTCGATGGTCTCGCCGGGCAAATCCACCATGTTGCGACAGACCCTATCCACCTCCATAGCACTTTCCCACCGGTGACCGACCTCGTTGTCGAGAAACTCGTCAAGAGCCTTCATGCTGCTGATCAGCGGGATGGGAACGTTCGCGCGAGAGCCCTCACAGTCCTTCTCGTTCTTCTGAGCAGCCTGCCCTGGCCAACCCCAAGAGGGTGCCTCAAGGGGCGCCTCGGGGGCTTCCCGGTAGACATCGGTTGAGGAAAACCACCCGTCGTCGTCGCACATCACCTTGACGGGACCGATGTACCCCGTGTCCTCGCACCCCAACAAGAGTGCGAATCCGTGCAAGCGCAGGCGGAATTCGCGCGATTCGTCCATCTCGCGGGCTTCGACTTGCGCGATCGCATTGCGAATCTCTTCATACATCTTATTCATGTCAATCTCTCCTCTTTAGTATTTCGTTGGCTCATTCCAGTTACCGCTCCTCAGCAGACTTTCCAGCGCCTCCTGCGGAACCACCAAGCGCCGGCCAAACTGCAAAACCGGGATCCTTCCTTCGCGGATCGCTTCTCGTGCCGTGCTGACGCCGATACCGAGGACCTCTGCGGTCTCGGCGACGGTCAGGGTCCTTCGCGTTGCAGTGTTCATGGGCTCTGCATCCTTTCTAGCGCTGCTGGTCTGCAGCGGGCGCCTTCATAAACAGTCTGGCGCGGGACGCTAGCTTCTGTCATGCTAAAGCGCATACAAAGGTCCTGAATCGAGGGGGACGGGTGCTGTTGCATCTGGAATTCAGGTGGGTTAGGCCCGCACCAGGACACTCTTATCAGGTGGAAACGGCGCCCGTTGAGTTTCCCGAGGAGTTCGTTCACTTGCGGCCAGATGCTCGAGTTGGCCTGACCGAGGACTCCGATGGAGTGCTACATCCTGAAGCTGTGAACAGCGAGGTGCTGTTGTGCACTGATTCAAAGGGGGCGGTTGCGAAGGAGTGGTTGACGTACGGCTCGGACTATCTTCCCGATGACCTTTTCCTTCGATTCGGCTCAATCGATCCAAGCTCAACCACCGAGATCCTGGGATTCGCCGACAAGTACGGTCCCTTACGTGGGCGCACCCAGGCTGAAGTGGAGGCCGAGCCGGGCCACGTCGAGCATGTCTTCACCGACACCTTGTCTGACTGGCGCCGAGAAATAGAAGACATGAGTTTGATGATTGCTATTCGACAAGAGATACTTGAGCCGAGTCTCAAGCAGGCGAGACTTCGGTACATGGGGAAGAACACCGAAGAAGAAGAATCTGGGACGACAGAAGAGCAGTCGAAAGTGTCGTGGACAGAAGACAGTCTCTACGGTCGTCTCCATCTAGACGAAGTGGTGCGCATAGATGAGACACGGCGGCGGGCGCTGCTGCAGCTCAAGGCCAAAGGGTCTACGCGGACAACGCACTCCGTCCTCTTCGACAAGGCCGAGAGAATCAACCCCTCTTTGGAACCTCTGGTAAACCGTGAGAATCAATGGGTGCTCCTCTTGGGATATGTGGCCTTGAGACTCCAAGAGAAGATGAGAGACACAGGCTTTTTCGCAACCGTTGACCCCTCTCCCGATGAGGAATGGAATCGCCTGCGGATTGTGCCAGGTGCTCGAGATCTCGCCTCGTGGATGTGGTACTCGGTAGCCACCAGCTGGTCTATCAACAGCGACTTCAGATGCTGCGAGTGGTGTGGAATGCCCTTTCTAGCGAAGCCTCGGCTGAGAAAGACAGGCAGAAGACAGCGCAAGCATGTCCGGGCGCGCTCCGATATGCAGTACTGCGAACTGTGTCAATCCGAAACGCGGAGAAGACCCCATCCCAAGCGATAGACGCACTCACCCCGCTAGCTCAGCGCTTGGCCATCGCCTCGTTTGCGTGCTGGTCGCATGCGTGAGCATATGTCGCCAGCGTGGTCACTAGACTGCGGTGGCCGAGCACCCTTTGCACGCCGATCGGGGGAGCGCCGTTTGCAAGCAGCTCGGTGGCACAGGAGTGCCGAAGCATGTGAGGAGTGACATGCCCGATGCCTGAGCGTTTTCCGTAGAGCAGCATAGACCGGCGGATAGCGCTCGATTGCAGGGGCGCACCGGTCTTTGTCACGAACAGAAGGCCGCTATCAGGCTCCCAGACGGCTCTGTGCGAAAGCCAGCACCGGATAGATGCCTCGAGCTTATCGCGCTCAGGCGGAAGAGGGACGGTGCGCTGTCCGCTCTTGCCTTCAACCACCGTTATGCGGCCTAGTTCGAGATCCACATCTTCGACCCTGAGAGATAGCGTCTCGCCTATGCGCA
>PWVH01000103.1 GCA_003563465.1 Coriobacteriaceae bacterium
TCTTGCGAAACACCCGCGTCCCGGTCACGGGCGTGCGGCCCTCTCCGATCGCCTTCCCGTACGCCGAGAGGGAAAAGGTGTTGACGCAGAGTTCCCCGTTCAAGAACGAGAAGGCCCCTGAGCCGATGCCCACGTAGTCCTCGTAGTCGATGATGTACTCATCGATCATGGCACCACTGTCGCGGGAGAACGTCCACGCGCTCGCGGGCTGAAAGTAATCGGCGAGTCTTTCCGCCAGGGTCATGTAGTAGCGGTACTCGCGGCCGTAAGAGACCTTGCCCACGGTGCGCGCGAGGGCTTCCTCGACCGAAGGCGAAGCCATCAGCGGATAGAAGGTCGTCTGGTTGGCCTTGCTCGCCTTGAGCATGTCGATATCGTGCAGAAGCATCTCCTCGGTCTGTGAGGGGAAGTTGAAGATCATGTCGATGTTCAAGGAATGAAAGCGGCCGTCGACCGAACGGATGCGATTCAGCATCTCCTCGGCCGAACCATACTTGTCGTAACGGTCCATCTGCTTGAGAAGGCCGTCATCGAATGATTGAACCCCCACGCTTAACCGATCCACTCGTTTCGCGAGAGGATCGACCACCTCGGGCACGAGATGGTTCGGGTTGGTCTCGGTCGAGACCTCACGGATGCCAAAGAGCTCCTTGGCCAAGTCGATGGTCTCGCACAGCTCGTCCACCAACACCGTGGGGGTGCCGCCGCCCACGTAAAGCGATGCGAAGTCGTAGCCTTGCTCGGCCACGTGTCGCATCTCTTCGCGAAGCTGGACGAAGTACGCCCTGGCAAGCTCTTCCTCGAACGGAAAGCGGTTGAACGAGCAGTAAGGACAAAGCCGGATGCAGAAGGGCACGTGTGCGTAGAGCATGTACTGGCGACCGGGGATCGGATCCGGCATACGCATCGCCCCGTAGGGTTGAAGCTTGAGAAGACGGTCCGATGCACGTCGCACCATCGTGCTGAGAAGACGCTCGGCCAGCACGCGGGCTACACCCCCCATGCGCTGCGACCGCGCATGGCCCTCGCGCCGATGTCGGAGCGGTAGAACATCCCGTCGAACGAGATACGAGCGACCGCTTCGTAGGCTCGGTCCCTTGCCGAGGAGAAGTCCGGTCCCAGCGCCGTGACGTTCAGCACGCGCCCACCGGCGGTCACGAGCCTGCCGTCCGCATCGAACGCAGTTCCGGCGTGATAGACGATCGTATCGGGCAGCTCCTCGGCCTGCTCGATACCCGTAATGGGTTTGCCCGTCTCGTAGTCTCCTGGATATCCGCCGCTGGCAAGAACCACGCACATCGCCCAATCGTCGCGCCAGGCCAGTTCCACGTCGGCCAGCCGCCCTTCAGCGACAGCAAGCAGAATCTCGGCTAGGTCGGCGTCGAGAAGGGGGAGGACGACCTGAGTTTCCGGGTCGCCGAACCGGGCGTTGAACTCAAGCACCTTCGGACCCCGATCGGTCAGGACGAATCCGCCGTAGAGCACGCCACGATACTCGATGCCTTCCTCGGCCATGCCCTCCACGGCAGCACGCACGATATCGACCATCGTCTCGTGTTCGGCATCGGTGACTATAGGGACCGGGGAATACACGCCCATGCCACCGGTGTTGGGACCTTCGTCGCCCTCGAAGGCCCGCTTGTGGTCTTGCGAGGGCACCATCGGTACCACGGTGTGTCCGTCAGTGAAAGCCAGCAGCGTGCACTCAGGACCTGGCAGGTACTCCTCGATCAGCACGGTCGAGCCTGCTTCGCCGAAGCGCCCCGCAAAGCACTCCCGCACGGCTTCTCGCGCCACCTGCAGGTCCATCGCGACAGTGACCCCTTTGCCTGCAGCAAGACCGTCGGCCTTTACGACTATCGGAGCGCCGACCTGCTCGAGGTAGGCTAAGGCAGGTTCGGCGGAGCTGAACGAGCGCGAGTCTCCCGCAGGTATGCCGTGCCGACGCATGAACGCCTTCGCAAACTCCTTGGACCCTTCTATGCGAGCGCCTTCGGAACCCGGTCCGAACGCGGGAATGCCTGCGGCTCGTACCGTGTCGGTGACTCCGGCCACAAGGGGCGCCTCCGGCCCGACCACCACGAGATCGATGGCGTTGTCGCGCGCGAAGGCAGCGATGGCCTCTCCGCCTTCGACAGCCGAAACATTCTCGGCGACCTGCGCCGTACCGCCGTTGCCTGGCGCCGCGATGATATGTGTAGCGCTCGGTGACTCGGCGAGTTTGGCGACTATCGCATGCTCGCGCCCTCCACCGCCTATGACCAGGATACGCATGTGAGACCTCTTTCCGTTCGCATGCCACGCCTATCACAGCACGCCGAGGACGATTGTAGCGGAGCGCGGACACTGGTGCAGGGAGCGTCGAGTCCGGCTCCGGAGACGGATTTGTCCGCCTCAAGGGGCTCGCTAATCACAGCTTCCTGGCAGGGCGGTGTTTTTCTCCGCGCAAATCGGGTATCGAATCTCCCGAACGCCCGAATCCGCGAAAGGAGTAGTGCCCGCATGGATGCCTCCGAGAAGGTGCTCGAGACGATTAGGACGGCAGGCGAGCCGCTTAGCGCAGGTAAGATCGCCGAGCTCTCAGGCCTGGATCGCAAGACGGTCGACAAGGCCATGCACGAACTCAAGAAGACCGAGCGCATCGTGTCGCCCAAGCGCTGCTATTGGGAGCCGAAAGCCTGACTGACCGCATGCACTGCCGCCGGAGCCTTGGAGGGGGCTTCGAGAGGCGCATCTGCTCGGCTGCCTGCACTCACCTGCTGACCCACTTGCGCTGTCAGCCGTTCGTTGGCACGCCTTCGAAGAAGTCTACGACGCCGGTCTGCAGCGAGTACTCGGCGCCTACGACTGAAAGCCCCTGTTCTGCAGTCGCTCGCTCAAGCAAGTCGGACCCATGGCGCAGTCGTTCCACGGACGCGCAGACGTTGGCGCGGACGGCATGCCGAAGGAGGGCTTCCGGCTCGTGCCTGAGCTCTGTGGCGAGAAGTCCTTCAACAGCGGGCCGAATGCGATCGACGATGGCGCCGAAAGCCTGCAAAGGACTGTCACTGGATCGCCGAAGTCCTTCCAAGGTCGCCTGAACGGCCCCGCAACACGAATGCCCCAGGACCACGACAAGTCGCGTACCGAACTCTCTGACGGCGAACTCGACACTCCCTATCTGGGAGGAAGCGGCGATGTTTCCAGCGACACGGATCACGAAAAGGTCGCCCAGATCCTGATCGAAGACGATCTCTGCCGGCGCACGTGAGTCGGAGCATCCTAGAATCACGGCGAACGGTTCCTGGCCTGCCAGCAATTCGCTGCGACGAACCTCGCACTCGACTCCGCGAAACCCCTGGGCATCCGTCACAAAACGACGGTTCCCGTTTTGGAGACGTTCCAGCGCTTCAAGTGCAGAGATCA
>PWVH01000079.1 GCA_003563465.1 Coriobacteriaceae bacterium
CAGGAGTTCCAGTAAGCGGCCGCACCCGAGTGAGACCGCTTCGCTCGACGTCAACGCGTCCAACGCAAACGATTCGAGCCTGTTGGGTACCTAAGAGACAGGCTCATCTGTAGAGGGGATGCCTCGTGAAGCGTTTGGCCCTGACATGTTCGCTTGCGATGATTCTTCTGCTCGGTGGCGCCTGCACCGCGCCAACGGGGTCCGGAGAGTCGGACGGACTGCATGTGACCGTCCCCGGCGTCGTGGGGCTTGAAGAGACCGACGCCAGGTCCGTGCTGGAGGAAGCCGGCTACGTCGTAGGCGAGGTGGCTGTCGAGTCTGCTCCCGATGCCGAGCCGGGCACAGTAATCGAACAGTCTCCGATTGCCGCCGTCTCCGCCCCCCGCGGGTCCTCAGTGGATCTGGTGATAGCGGGACCTTAAGACCTGCGTCTGTCTGGACTCATGCTTGCCGAGACTTAGTGGACCCCTCTCGGCACCGTGCACTGTTGCGCACTCGGTTTCCTCACGCACTCTGCGGTGCCCGAGGTGGTTGTTCGTCGTTCCAAAGCACCTCGATCACTTCGACCGGCTCGGCGATGTTCTTGAGCGAGAAATCGCCGTGGCTGTGCAGTCGCGTCTTGACGCCTCTGGCTCCGTCGGCCACCTCGCGCGTGACCATGATGCAGCCACCGTCGGCCAGGTTCATCACACGAGCGGCGAGGTTCAGTGCTTGGCCGATGAACGGACGACCTCCTGTGTCCAGAACGACATCACCGGCAGCTATGCCCACTCTTACCGAGATGTCTCGTTCGTCGGGGTGGTCGCGATTGTGCTGCTGCAGAGCCTTTTGCATGGCAACGGAACAACGCAGCGCCTTCTTCGGAGAGCTGAATGCTGCCAGGAGGCCGTCTCCGCCCGTGGACTTCCCCGAGCCGCCGTGCTCTGTGATGACCGGTATGAGAAGGTCGCGGTGGCGTTGAACTAGTTTGGCCGAGGCCACGCTTCCTTCTTCCTCTGTCATCGCGGAGAACGACTTCATGTCGGTTATCATCACGACCGAATGGGTGGTGTGGCTGGTAGCGAGCTTGTCCTCGGCAGTCGCGATGAGCCGCAGTAGCTCGTCCACGTCCGCGTCTTCGGCCCGCATGCTGCTCGGAGCTGCTGCCGTCTCTTGAACCAATACCGGTGGGAACGCCAACTCCCTGACAGCGACGACAGCTCCGGCTAGCACCGCAGAAGAGAGAGCGACACCGAGTAAGTTCGTGCCGATATCGGGTCCGTCCAGCAACGTGAGGGCTATCCCACTGGCGATCGCGGTAGCACCGACGCCTGCAGCCACGGCTACGACACCCCATGCGGGACGAAGAGGGTTGTCGGGAGAGCTGCGCAGCGAGCCCGCCACACCCGCACCAGCACCCCACAGAACGGGCTGCAGCAGGAAAAGGGGAATCGACTGGATGCCCGTAATCGTCTCAACCAGGGGGTCGGTATCGATCGATGAGATCGCCTCGCCCACCCAGCCGAAGGTGAACAAGCCTTCGGGAAGTTCGGCGAAGGATACGTAGCCCGGTGAACTCCCCCCCGTGGCCAACACTCCGAGATGGTCCACGCCCATCATCAATCCGGCAACTTGCAACGCCAAGCAAGCAAGTGCGGCCGTCACCGCACCTTCGCTAGAACCCAGCATGTAGCCCGCAAGAGCTACCGCCGCCCAGATCGGACCGAATTCAGCTCCCACGAAAGCCAGAAGGAAGATTAGGAACACTCGTCCGTCATTGCTGCCCAGATAGCGCAGTGCCGCTATGCCTACTACGAGGAACACCAGCCCGAAGAGGAATTGTGACGACATCACGGGTATCGTCATCGCGACGATGGCAACCAGGATTCCGAACATCGGCGACACCAGCGTGAGAGCTCCCGCCGCAGTCGCGACGATCCAGACAGCAGCATTCGGCGTGAACGACATCGCTGTGAGCACCCATGCGGTCCCAAGAGCCATCGCAGCGGCTCGCAACCACTGCCTGAGCTGGGGGTGACGCCTCGTCACTGCAGCCACCGCAGGCTCCTCCCCCTACGCCGATATCCTTCTGCGCCATGTGCAGCGACTTCAACGCGGCCACCGCAGGCCGCCTACAGCTGAATCCGAATCCCTTTATACAGAAACAACCAGGTACAGGCACCTTCAATAGCTCAGCGGACTCGGAATCTGCTCGAACGGTTCGTGAAGCAAGACGAACGGCCTGATACGTCGTTAAACGGCAAGGCGGGCAACCGCTCGGCCGTTAGCGGGTAGACAATAGGATAGACGAAGGCTGGCTTTGATGGATGGAGGTCACCTAGTGAATCGTAGCGAGATCGTGTTGGCAGGCTTGCTGGCATCTGTCTGCGGGCTGGGAGTCGCCGCGTGTGCGACACCGGGAGCCGATGGCGAGCCTGTTCCCCGAGCGCATCCTGACAGCGCCGCCGAGACCCAGGTCTTTCTGCCGGAAGTAACCCGTAACGGGCACGTGTCGCTGGAGCAGACATTACGCGAGCGAAGATCGATCCGAGCGTTTCGAGATGAGGCCCTCACGCTCGACGAACTCGCCCAGCTTCTCTGGGCCGCCCAGGGCGTCAGTGACGAGGCTCGTGGATTCCGCACCGCCCCCTCGGCTGGCGCGCTCTATCCACTTGAAACCTACGTGGTCATCGGCCATGTCCGCGAGATAGATGCGGGAATCTACCGCTACGATCCCGAGAATCATTGGCTCGACCCTGTCTTTTCGGGAGACGTGCGGAGCGATCTCGCGCGAGCTGCGCTCGGGCAAGGCTTCGTAGCCGAAGCGCCTGCTACCGTGGTTTTCACAGGTGTCTACGCACGAACCGCGGCTCGCTACGGGGATCGAGCTGAACGCTACGTGCACATGGAAGCAGGACATGCCGCCCAGAACCTCTCGTTACAAGCAGTGGCCCTGGGACTCGGAACGGTGCCGGTCGGCGCGTTCCAGGACGACCGTGTCGCCAGACTGCTGGAACTCGGTAAAGACGAAAGCCCGCTCTACATACTGCCCGTAGGTAAGCCGCGATAGCATAGCTATCACCGGCCCTTTCCCTACGGCAGCGGCATGACACCTCCGAGCACGTGAGGCGAGACCGTGCCGGCTTCAACAGCGAAGTCCTCGGCGATAAACGGAAGTATCATCGTAATCGAGCAACACGACGCGAGACCGCAGAGCACGACGACGGCAATCACTATCCCGATGATAAGTGGCGCGGACGACTTCTTCGTCGGGGTAACGGCTGGAGTTTGAGTCGGAACCGCTTCTGCCACTTCGTAGTAGCCGGACAGCGACTCGGGACCGTGACCGCTGGGACAACGCCCCTCGCCGGTGACGTACACGTTGGTACCGCATTGAGAGCAATATGCTGCCTTAGCCATGGCAATCTCCAGTCCGCCGGGATTGTTCGTCAAGGATATCTTCTTGCCGGACGAGTGTGCGCACCTTCTTGACCTTAAATCCCCCCTCTCGCATCCTATCCCTCCCCCTAAAGATCGAACCCGAAAGCTTCGAGCGCCTTGCGGCGCAAGTCGTCGGCCCTCTCCCCCGCTGAAACCATCGCCGCCTCCAGGGCATCGAGTCGTTCCCAGCCCCAGTCGGGGTCCGACACGATCGCCGGTTCACCGATGGCCTCGATCTCTGAATCCAGCTCTCTGACGCGATCTATACCTTCGTTGTACGCGTTGACACGGCCGGCACGACCATCGTCGGACATTCGAATCAGGATCTCTGCCTGCTCCCTTCGCTTATCGAGGAAGTCTGCGGCTTTGTCGATCTCGGCCAACTCATCCACACGATGAGCTGCCCGGAACGCTGCAGCAGCGCGCGTGTAATGGTCTGCTGCCTGCTGCGCCTTGCTCTTCATCGCGGCGAAGTCGTCCGAGTTCGAGGCATCGATAGCTGCATCGAGCGCCACGTCTGCCTGCTCTGCCGCTTCCGCTCCTTCGGTCACATGGTCTATCAGGTCGCTGAGGCTCGCGAGGTAGGCGATCAAGTCCTCGGCTGCATCGATTGCTTCGACTGCGGCATCGAGCGACGCAAGATAGTGCGTGCGTCCTTCAGACTCGTCCAGACGCTCAATCGTGCTACGCGCAGCTGCTATCTCGTCCCGGGCAGTCCGCAACTCCTTGTTAGCTGCGCTCGTGATCTCGCGCATGTACTCACCGTCGACGTCGGTGTAGGAGACGTCGAGCACGTCTCCAGTGCGATCGAGAGCCTCCCTCGCCTGCGAGTAGTATTGCTCGGCCTGCTCAACAGTCTGCCTGACCTCGGCATCCTCACCGAACACAAGTCCGAAAGCTAGCAGCATCCCACACCCGAGAAGAGCACAGAGCAGAACGACGCCGATGATGCCTCCGAGGATCCACCCGGTGCGCTTCTTCTGCGGACCGGGTCCGTTCGCAAGACCGGCGGGTCCAGAGGGACCGGGCGGGCTGCTAGGCGGGCTAGAGGGTCCAGGCGGACCGGGAGGGTCGGGCGGGCTGGGGGGTCCAGGCGGCCCTGGAGGGCTGGGCGGTCCAGGCGGACCGGGGGGGTCGGGCGAAACCGGCTCGTCGACCATCGGATCATCCTCCTTGCTACGCTCGATCACACACTGTCGTTGCCTGAACACAATCCCGACGCCAAGGTAGCACAAACCCTGCGCCTGCCAGCAGTGCTCTGTCAGCGAGTATCGTCCGCGCCCGCGGAATCTGGAATCCGCAGATGCGCGTTGCGCGCTCGGACCGACATCGTGTGCGCAGCCGCAAGCGGCTCGGGAACACGATGGCGCCCGCTCGACCAAACAAGCGCGATGGCGATCGCGCTGTCCAAATCCACCAGATGTCCGGGTGAGACATAGACAGGCTTCACGCCAGCCTTGAGCCTGATGGATGCACCCTGCGCTCCCCACTCTTTGGTCAGAACGTAGTAGTCCCCTCGGTCAGGACCGGGCATACGATCGATGGCATGAAACGGCGTCTTCGGGACGCCGATAGTCGGCACGCCGAGAAGGACGCCTACATGCGAAGCGAGCCCGAGGCCACGCTCGTGAACGACACCGTGCCCATCGAGAAACACTACGTCGGGTTCGACCTCGAGCCCTGCCAGAGCATCCAGGCTGAGGCGGCCCTCACGAAAGGCAAGGTATCCGGGAACATAAGGTATGCCGGGGTCCCCCTCTACGAGTTTAGCGGCCGCGACACGAAACCACTCGTCCATCGCTACTGCCGCGGCCCAGGCGCGGGTGCCGTCCTTGGAATAGGCCACGTCGACGCCGGCTGAGATACGCGGTGCCTCCGGGCCCGACGAAGGCAGTGGGCGCAACTCGACCTCGGCGGACAGACGTTCTTGTATTTCCGCCGCTCTCGGAAGCGTGACATCCCAAGGATGTACGGATCTCGCCAAGCCCGCTCCTTGCCGAGGTTCCTCGCCAGGATTCCTATCCGAGTCGTGCGCCGATGATCCGGGCAACCTCGGCTTTGTCGCAGTTGCCTCCCGTTTCGGACACGACCAGGCCTATCGCCTTGCCCATGTCGCGCTTGTCAGTGAAGGAGTTCTCCGCAAGCACGCGGTCGATGATGGCCTGCAGCTCATCGCCTGTTACCTGCTTAGGGAGGTAGCCATTCAGGATGTCGACCTGTGCCTGCAAAAGGGCCGTGCGCTCATCATCCGTACCGGCCTTGATGGATCCGTCCAAGGTCTCGCCCGTCTGCTTCAGAACCTTCTTCAGGGCAGCAACGACCTCCTCATCCCGAAGCTCGCGCTTACTCTCCTTCTCTTTGATGTCAATCTCGTTCTTGACCAGGCGCAAAACAGAAAGCCGAGGCTTGTCGTGGGCCCGCATGGCCTTCTCGATCTCTTGAGCGATGAAGTCTTTGTTCACGTCGGGACACCTCCTGCACTTCCGCCGTCACTTGTTTCGCACTCCACGCACTCGCACGACAGTTTCATATGTACCAGTGAAGTGCACGCATCAATCCACGAGCAGACCCACCCGGAACGGGTCAGAGGTATCATGCCATTGAGCGCTGACCATATCCACAGCACTGGTCTGGGGGCTGCGAATCGTGCTGGTCCGGCTTCTTGTACTCGGACTCGTCATTGGATCCAACAATCTTGCCGTAGCCCTCGCGCTCGGCGCGCAAGGCCAGGCTCGCCACCGAGTGCGCATCGCCCTCGTCTTCGGATCCTTCGAGTTCGTTGTTCCCCTCATCGGAATATGGCTGGGAAGTGCGGCCGCGCGGCAGATCGGAGTTGGTGCGGGCTGGCTCGGAGCTACTCTCATCGTAATGCTCGGAGCTTGGGCAGTGTTCTCCGGAGTCCGCGACAACCAAGAAGACGAAGGACTCGCGGAGCTGGTCACCAGCTGGCGCGGACTCTTGCTGTTGGCAGCAGGTCTCAGTGTCGACAATCTCGTTGTCGGATTCAGTCTGGGACTCGGCAAAGCCAGTCCGCTCGTTGTAGCCACTACTATCGCCATCTTCGCCGTAGTGTTCACCTTAGCAGGCATTCAGCTCGGCAAGATCTCGCGTCGTCACTGGGAGCGGCAGACCAAGATTGCTTCCGGGCTTCTCCTGGTGGGTCTCGGCATCGCTATCGCCTTCGGTTTCATCTGATGATGAACGAAACCTGTCTGTTCAATCTCACGTGCTCGTTCTGACGACCGATCACAGCTCTGTACGCCGCAGCAGCTGCGCGTTAATCGCCACGATCACGGTGCTGGCAGACATCAGCACGGCGCCCAGAGCCGGCGTCAGGAGAATGCCCCGAGAAGCGAGTACACCGGCAGCGAGAGGTATGGCGAAGATGTTGTACCCGGCCGCCCACCAAAGGTTCTGCAACATCTTGCGATACGTGGCGCGCGACAGGCTTACGATTCTCGGAATGTCGCGCGGATCGGAGCGCACCAGCACTATGTGACCGGCTTCGACCGCGACATCCGTACCGGCCCCGATCGCTATACCGAGGTCGGCGGTCGCAAGAGCCGGTGCGTCGTTCACCCCGTCACCGACCATAGCCACCTTCTTGCCCCGTCCTTGAAGCTCTCGCACCTTGGAGGCCTTGTCCTCGGGCGGCACTTCCGCGAAGACGGCGTCGATCTCCAACTCCTCGGCCACTGAATAGGCAACGGCTTTCGTATCGCCAGTGAGCATGGCGACCTCGATGCCACGCTCGTGCAATTCGCGGATCGCCTCTCTGCTCTCCTCCCTGATCGCATCGGCAACGACGAAGGCGGCCAGTGCCTCACCGTTACGAAGCAGATAGATCGCAGCCTGTCCGCGGTCGGACGCACGCTCGACCGCCGTCTTGAGCGCCGAGGAGACCTCGGCATCGCCCGCCTCTAGGAGAGCCCGCCCGCCCATGTGGTATTCCTCGCCTGCTATCGACGCCGCGACCCCCTTGCCAGTGATCGCCCGAAAACCGTCAGCAGAGGGAATCTCGGTTCCCCGCTCCTCGGCAGTCTTGACAATGCCCCGAGCGATGGGGTGCTCGGACTCGGACTCGACGCCTGCGGCTATCGCAAGTACGTCTTCTTCGGAGATGCCCCCGGCAACGGTGACCTCCACCACACGGAACTCGCCGAGCGTTAGCGTGCCAGTCTTGTCGAAGACCACCGTGTCTAAGTGCCGCGCCTCCTCCAGGCCCCGCCGGTCGCGGACGAGCAGCCCCTCATGTGCGCCAAGAGTCGTGGAAATCGCAACGACCAGCGGCACTGCCAGCCCGAGAGCGTGGGGGCAAGCGATTACCAGGACCGTCACGACACGCACTATCGAGAAATCGATGGCGGCGCCGACAAGCTGCCAGGCAAACAGCGTGATCAGACCTGAGAGGATGGCCACTCCTGTGAGCAGCTGAGCTGCCCGGTCGGCAAGATGCTGTGCTCGTGACTTGGATCTCTGCGCATCGGCAACGAGTCGTACGATTCCCGAGAGCTTGGTGTCTGCTCCGGTTCCGGTCACCTCGACATGGAAAGACCCCGTCCCGTTGATCGTTCCCGCGATGACCTCATCCCCTACGGCTTTGCTTACCGGTCGAGACTCGCCGGTAATCATCGCCTCGTTCACGTCGCTCTCACCTTTGCGCACCACCCCGTCCGCCGGCACGCTCTCGCCAGGACGCACCAGAACAAGGTCGCCTTGCCGAAGCTCGTCGATAGAAACGCTCTCCTCGCCCCCCTCGGTGATGCGAGCGGCAGTGTCCGGCAAAAGCTTCGCGAGTTCTTGAAGCGCCCCTTGTGCCTGAGAAACAGACCGCATTTCTATCCAATGGCCCAGAAGCATGATCGTCACGAGCGTTGCAAGCTCCCACCAAAGCGCCTCGGCCTCGATCATCTCGAGTTCCACGACCCACGAGAAGACGAAAGCCACGCTTATGGCCAGAGCAATCAGAGTCATCATCCCGGGCAGACGAGCTTTCAGTTCGTGCCAGGCGCCTTGCAGGAAGACCCAACCGCCATAGACGAAGACCGCGGTACCGAGGACAGGTGGGATCCAAGTCGACCCCGCGAAATCCGGAGCTCGATAACCCAGTAATCCCTGAATGTGCTCCGACCAGATGACGACCGGCAAAGTCAATGTCAGCGACAGCCAGAACTTCTGCTGGAACATCTTCGGACTGTGACCTTCGTGCCGGTCATGGCCGGCGTGGCCTTCACCTTGGCCGTGATGTTCCGCCTGACTCATGACTCACGCTCGTCTCCGCAACGATTCATTGGGCGCCACCGAGGCTAGGTGACCTTCATCTTCTGCCTGAACTCGGGCCGGTCCCAAAGCCTGTCGCGAAGTGTTGCCTCGAGAATCTCCGCCGCACGTACGGCATCGCTCGGGCAGAGGTAGAGCGGAGCGAAGCCGAAGCGCAACAGGTCGGGGGCACGGAAGTCTCCGATCACGCCATGAGAGATCAACGCCTGCATGACTGCATAGCCTTGCGGGAAACGGAACGACACATGGGAACCCCGAGCATGAGGGTCGCGCGGGGACGCAAGCACCAGCTCGGGACAGCGTTTCTCGACCTCCGCTATGAAGCGCTGCGACAGCTCTATCGAGCGCACCCTCAAGTCAGACATGCCCACCCCGTCCCAGACCTCCAAGGCTGCGTGGAGCGACGCCATCGCAAGTACCGGAGGGGTGCCGACGAGCATCCGCCCGATTCCCGGTGCAGGCCGATAGTCTGTGTCGAACGCGAACGGCGCCTCGTGTCCCATCCATCCCGAAAGAACGGGTCGAATCTGTGCGGCTAGCCCTGGGCGTAAGTACAGGAAAGCTGGCGCACCCGGTCCGCCGTTCAAGTACTTGTAACCACAGCCGACAGCGAAATCGACCCCCGCCTCTTCCAGACGGACCGGCAGAGCGCCGGCTGAGTGCGCGAGATCCCAGACGGCGAGAGCGCCCGCATCGTGTGCGCGCTCGGTAAGGTCGGCCATGTCGTGGAGTCGTCCGGTTCGGTAGTCAACCTCGGTGAGCATGAGAGCGGCGACGTTCTCGTCGATTGCATCGGCCACCGCATCGGGCTCTACGATCTTCAGTTCATGCCCGCCGTCAAGCCTGCCGAGCAGACCTTGCGCGATGTAGAGATCGGTTGGGAAGTTGCCGCTGTCAGAGAGGAGCACCCGGCGATCCGCCCGCATCTGAAGAGCCGCCGATAGTACCTTGAAGAGATTGACTGACGTAGAGTCGCATGCCACGACCGAGTCCTTCGGCGCACCCACCAATGCGGCGATGCGGGCACCGGTCGCCTGCGGCAGATCGATCCAACCCGACTCGTTCCAGCCCTTGATGAGCCGGGCGCCCCACTGCGCATCGATCTCGTCGAAAACGCGACGTCGAGCAGTTACGGGCAGCGGGCCGAGCGAGTTACCATCTAGGTAGATGACTCCTTCGGGAAGTTCGAACATCTCCCGCGTGGCAGCGAAGACGGTGTCCAGACGCGTCTCTGTCTCCTGGTCGTGTTTCTCGGTCATGGACAACAAGCTACCACTGCCGCATGACAAACGCCCAGAACCGATCTCGCCTTTGGCGCGCGGCACAGACGGAGGACGGCGATGAAGCTGGTGTTCTCCCTTCAGCGTGCATCTATGCCCGCCATTCCGCACCAGTATGAACGATCGATTCTGCGTCTCGCACAAGTGGCTCGGTCTGACAAGTGGCTCGCTATGCTATGCTTCGAGAGTTAATGTAGTCGCGTTTCGGGTAATGGTTGCCTAGGGATGTGGTCGTATGGCCTTCCGGAGTGGCACGGCATCGGCCATCCCAAGTCAAACATTGAGGCGTCGTGAGGAGGAGTCGTGTTGAGGGTATTCGGGAGTGTTCGAAGGAGAGTGTTTTGCACGCTGCTGGTTGTGGGACTGCTCGTACCCGCTATGCCGATGGCCGCGATGGCCATACCGGGAGATGCCGAACGGACGATCGCCTGGAACCTTTCGGAAGACAACGACCAAAGGTTCACAACACTTCTGGCCGCAGCAGGAATCGCTGGGCTGGACGGGGCATTGGACGACTGCGAATTCGGCCCGGTGACATTGTTCGCTCCGACGAATGCGGCGTTCGCTGCGCTGCAGGCAGCGCTGGGCGATGATGCGTGGGACGCGCTTCTTGCCGATCCCGACGCACTCGCAGACGTCCTTCTCTATCACTTGCTAGACGGTATGGTCTTCTCTGGCGACCTTCCGGCTCCCGGGAATTCGATCTCTGTGCCCACTCTTCTCGGACAGACCATCTTGATCGAGGTTCTCCCTGGCACGAATGGGGCGATCGTCAGAATCAACGGGGTCGCACTCGTCATCGAAACGGACTATGAGGCATGCAACGGTGTCATCCACGTCATCGATACCGTGCTGGTCCCCGAGAGCGAAGATGAAGAAATAGTGACAGCACCCGAGGTTGAAGAGGCTGAGGAGGCCACCCCCGTCGCCGCACCTGGTCTGCCTACTACGGGACTTGGCCCCGATCGGGGGTCATCGCTCCCTTGGCAGGCCTTCGTGATAGCGGGCCTCGTCTTCGGTCTTGCGTACACGGCACTTAGAAAGAGCGCAATCTCGCAAGAGTAGAGACACGTGAACAAGCAGCGGCAAGAGAGAGCAGCCGCACGCTTCAGACTTAAAGAACGGCCGGGGCGACACTCACCCCGGCCGTTCTCTTGCTAGGCGGCCACCTTCTCTCGTTGCTTCTACGTAGCATCCGGTCGCTCCTTGCCGATGGCCTGACGTGCCGCGGCAACGACGGCCTCGGTCGTGAAGCCGAGTTCTCTCATGACGGTGTCGCCTGGTGCAGATGCCCCGAACCGGTCGAGACCGATGGCGACCGATGGGCCTTCGCCCGAATAGTCCCGCCAGCCTAGGGTTACCCCCGCCTCCACAGTGACCACCGGAACTCCCGGCGGGAGCACGCTGGCCTTGTACGATTGCGGCTGCTCGGCGAATAGCTCGACGCACGGCATGCTCACGACACGCACGCTCGCGCCCTCCTCGACCAAGACCTCCCGAGCGCCCAGCGCCATATGCACCTCGGATCCCGTAGCCAGCACGACCACTTCAGGCGGTTCTTCGTCGGCATCGGAAAGCACGTAGGCTCCCCGAGACACGCCCTCGGCCACCTGAGGATAGATGGCAGGGTCGAGCACGGGAAGCTTCTGTCGCGTGAGTGCCAGCATCACCGGACGCGAGCGCTCTTGGAGCGCGATCCTCCAGGCAGCGGCGGTCTCGTTGGCATCGGATGGACGGATGTAGAGACTGCCGGGTATCGCCCTCAGTGCCAGGTGCTGTTCGACGGGCTGGTGGGTGGGCCCGTCCTCGCCGACGCCGATGCTGTCGTGCGAGAAGACGTGAACCACGTGCAGGCCGCTGAGTGCCGCGAGCCTGATCGGCGGGCGCATGAAGTCCGAGAAGACCAAGAAGGTCGAACCGTACGGTATGAACCCCCCGTGATATGCCATACCGTTGACAGCCGCGCCCATCGCATGCTCACGCACGCCAAAGTGGATATTGCGGCCGCTGCGATCTGTAGCGCTGAAGCTGTCGTGGTCATTGAGCGATGTCTTGGTGCTGGGCGCTAGATCCGCCGAACCGCCCATGAGTTCGGGCACGCGTGCGCCGATAGCGTTCATTACCTTGCCGCCCGCTTCGCGCGTGGCGATCGCGCCGTCCTCGGCAGTGAACACGGGAATGTCGGCATCCCAGTCTTGCTGCAGCTCCTTGCGCATCCGCCGGTCGAACTCCTCGGCCAGCTCGGGGTGATCATTGCGGTAGGCGTCGAAACGCGCCCGCCAATCCGCTGTATGTGCCACTCCACGCGATAACGCCTCACGGAATCGCGCAAGCGCCTCCTCTGGAACGTGGAACGCCGGCTCGACAGGCCATCCGAGAGCCTCCTTTGTAAGCCTTGCCTCCTCGGCACCGAGAGGCTCGCCGTGCGCAGAAGCGCTGCCTTGCTTGTTGGGACTTCCGTATCCGATGTGCGTCCGTGCGCAGATGAACGACGGCCTTTCGGCAACAGCACGAGCACCCTCGACCGCATCGAGCACGGCGGCGATGTCGTTGCCGTTATCCACGCTCTGCACGTGCCATCCGTAGGCAGCGAAACGTGCCACCCGGTCCTCGGTGAATGCGAGGTCGGTCGATCCTTCGATCGATATGCGGTTGTCGTCGTAGAGCACGATGAGCTTGCCGAGCCCGAGGTGTCCAGCCAGCGATGCCGCCTCGCCAGAAACGCCCTCCATCAGGTCGCCGTCGCTGCAGA
>PWVH01000072.1 GCA_003563465.1 Coriobacteriaceae bacterium
AAGTCGCCGATGAGTCTCAGGCGCTCCTCCGGTGCAAGCTTGCTGATGTCGATGGCAGAACTGCTCATGACTCGATGATACGCCCCCCGTCCTAACCGAGCCAAACCGATCTCTTGCCGTGCCCAACAAGGATTCTACGGTCTCGATAACCCTCTGCCACAAGGATAACCCACACGGCACAAGACGCTTGCGGACTTGAATCCCCAGCTAGACACGCACGTTGCGGAAGTACTCGTAGGTCTTTCTGACCTGCTCACCCCAGAACTGCTCCGGGTTGTCGGCCCGAAAGCCGAGGTCTTTGGCGGTTGAGATGAAGTGGTCGCTAGGCTGGGGCGGTTGGTCCTTGTCACTCACAACGACGGAGGTGATCAGGCATCCAGCGACTCCCCGGGTCGCGAACAGAATGCGATTCAGGAGAAGCTTGCCGATATTCCACGGACTGTACCACCCAGCTCCTCGGCGAACTCAGAGTATGTAATGGTCTCCTCGTTTCGGGCGACCTCAGCGATGATCTCCAAGGCATCCTGCATGTCCTCGTCCCACTGCGAAACGTCAAAACCGTAACGCGCCACCCGAATCCCTCCTGTCAGCTTTAGACCTGGAACGCATCGTCAAGCGCGCATCTGGCGGCGAGGGGGCCTGCGCGCAGGCCGTCAGACTCAGGCACGCAGGGCCAACACGCCGAACGCGATCGTTATCGCCCCGAGAAGCAGCGCCCATACGCCAACGAGCGCTCCAATCGCGACCAATCCAGACAAGTCGCTGAGAATCACCCACACGCCCGCTCCAACCAACAGCAGGCCGCGCAGCAGTCGCAGCCACCACCAGCCGACGATCGACGAGAGTGCGAATGACGATGCCAAATCTCCGACACCCGCGATAATCACCAGCACCGCCACGATCATGAGCAGTATGGCGCTCACCGCGTCAGGGAACGCGAGCACCACGACACCGAACGCCACGACTATCAGCGCCGGTACCAACGAGACGACCCACAGCCGCTCCTCCACCTCACGTAGCCGCCACGCCCCGTGGACAAGCGCGAGTCCCACAGCCAGGATCGTCACGCCGATCAGCGAGACCAGCACCGTCCCGGTGAGTTCCGGCCAAGCTAGGACCGCAATACCGAACAGCATCAACACTGCACCCCACAGCACGATCGACCACCCGCGCCGCCGCAGCGCCGCACGGTCGCGGACGAACACCTGGATGGCCACGCTGGTCTCCTTTCTCGGCAGGCTATTCAGGGAGTTCTTTCCCCTTGCGGAACGTGTAAAGCAAATGGGGGCGCACCCGAGCTCCTTGGTAGCCACTGGTAGGGGTCATAAGCGAAGAGGGGATGTCTACGCGAGGCGGTCCCGCGGGGGTCACACGGGGGCTCGGCGCGAGAGCCCCTGCTGCGGCCCGCTCACTCCACCCGGCCTCGAGCAGTGCGGCCGCGCCACCCCCTGCAAGTGCATCGGCCGCCGTGTCTGCCTCGAGATCGACGGGGCCCACGCTTCCGGCCTCGCTTGACCATAGTCGCCCTTAGGGTAGGCTGCGGGAGAAGTATCCCGCAGCCGCGAAATGCTTGGAGGCATCATGGACTACATCGCCGGGGCACTTCCGGGTCTCGAATTCTGGATGGAAGTGGGTGTCGCAGCTGGCCTGATGCTTGTCGCATTCATCGCAGGCACCGTCGCCCATGCGGTCTTGTTCGCGGTGCTCGGCCGCTTCGTCGACGAGGTCTCGACACCGTGGTCAGAGCGCTTGGTGCACTACGCGCGCAAACCGAGTCGCCTGATACTCCCGCTTCTGGCTATGAGCCTGGTGGCGCCTTCACTGGAGTTGTCTCCGCGCGTGGTGTCGATGGTCGGTCACGTCCTACAACTGCTGTTCATTGCGTCGATCGGCTATCTCCTGATCAGGTTGATCCGCGGGATGAGCGATTTCGTCCTTTCCCGTTACGACACACAGGTGCAGGACAATCTGTCGGCACGCCGGGTCCATACACAGGTCCATGTGCTCGAGAGGATCCTATACGCCATCGTGATCGTGGCGACCATCTCGTTCATGCTCATGACGTTCGAGGGGTTACGCCAGGTTGGGGTGAGCATCCTGGCCTCCGCGGGCATAGGGGGCCTCGCCCTCGGCCTGGCCGCACAGCAAAGCCTCGGGAATCTCATCGCCGGGATACAGATCGCCGTCACACAGCCGCTCACTCTCGATGATGTGGTCATCGTGGAAGGCGAGTGGGGCGTAGTCGAGGAGATTACTCTTACTTACGTGGTGGTCCGCATCTGGGACGAGCGGCGACTCATGCTACCGATCACGTACTTCATACAGACACCGTTCGAGAACTGGACGCGGACCTCCGCAGACCTGCTCGGTACCGTGCTCCTTTACACGGACTACACGGTCCCGGTCGAGGGCGTCAGAGCCGAGCTGGACCGTCTGCTGAAGACCACGGACCTGTGGGACGGCAAGGTGGCCGGCGTCCAGGTCACCGATTGCAGACCCGAGGTACTGGAGGTACGCCTCCTGGTGAGCGCGAGCGACTCGGGTAGGGCGTGGGAGCTGCGCTGCTTCCTGCGGGAGAAGATGGTCGAGTTCATCCAGGAAAACCACCCCGCGAGTCTGCCCCGCGTGCGGGCCGAGTTGGAGCGTGGGATCGGAGCCGAAGCCTGATGATGAACGACGGCAGAAAGCACGCGCGACGTCCGGACGCCGTAGAACGCGCAGACTAATGCCGCGGGCCACTCGTGGGTAGACGAGGCCTCGACACCGTCATCCGGAACACTGGCGAGGCTAGCTGCTCGCTGTGCTGATACCGCAAGAGCTGCTAGGCGGCTCTCCTCAGCTTCTGACACCGTGCGAGCCTCCCTCGCAATGGATTCCGCCTAGTCACTATGAGATGGCCGGCCCGATCCGGTGTATACGTGGATCGTCCACGGGAATGCGCCCGCGGCGCCGACAAACGGAGGGACCGGCCATGACTGAGTGTACTCACATCGGGCTTGACGTGCACAAGGACACGATCGCGGTTGCGACACTGCGAGCTGTGACCGGCGAGATCGACGAGCGGGTGGTGTCCAACACCCCTGAGGCGGTGAGGCGGCTGCTGCGCCGCCACGACCAGGACGCGACCCGCGTGTGCTACGAGGCCGGGCCCACCGGCTACGACACGCACCGGCTCGTAAGCTCTCTCGGATTCGACTGCGACGTGATCGCACCCTCGCTCATCCCGAGGCGTTCTGGCGCGCGCGTGAAGACCGACCGCATCGATGCACGCAACCTCGCGAGGCTCCACCGCGCAGGCG
>PWVH01000020.1 GCA_003563465.1 Coriobacteriaceae bacterium
GAGTCCCACCCTGCTTCTATGCAGTTCGTGTGGGAAGGCGTGATCGAGAACGGTGCCAAGCTCATCGTCTGCGAGCCCCGTAGGACAAGGGCCGCGAAGATGGGCGAAGAATCTGGCGGGACGTACGTGCAGTTCAGGTCCGGCACGGACATCGCCTTCATCAACGGTGTGATCAAGCGGATCATCGACAAACAAGAGGCTGGTGACATAGACGACGATCACCTGACTTTGGAGGTGCCGCGCTTATTCTGGAGGGATGATGGGGCCGGTACAGTCTCGATCGATTGGCCCCAGTACAGCGATGCGACCTTCAAGCTCAATGCGACGCGCACGGACTACGAGCGCGAGAACAAGAATGAGGGTGAGCCCGAACAGGTATCGGGCATGCCGGTAGTGACGACACTCGATGACCCTGACAGCGTCTACCAGTACGTCAAGAGTAGGGTAGAGAATTACGACTCCCCCACAGTCGAGGCTATCTGCGGCTGCGACGCTGCCGATTTCGAGGCGGCGGCCGACATGTTCATCGAGAACAGCTATGCAGCCACAAGCGCAGACAGCTTCGAAGATGCTGACTACCAGGCTGGCACCGTGATGTATGCCATGGGCACGACCCAGCACTCCAAGGGCAGCCACATGACGCGCGTCTACTGCCTGATGCAGATGCTGCTAGGCAACATGGGCAAGCCCGGCGGTGGTGTCAACGCCCTGCGTGGCATCGGAAACGTCCAAGGCTCGACCGACATGGGTTTGCTGTTCGGTAACACCATCGGCTACAACTTCTCGCAGCCGTGGGATCCCGATCCCGGCGAGGACATGGAGGACGCGCACGACCGGTACTTCGACGGCCTGTTCGGCGATCCGTATCCGGAAATAGGTGGAGTGCCTCCCAGGTTCCAGCAGAGAGGCTTCCACAACCTGCTGCACGCCTGGTTCTCCGATGGCTCGGACACCGAGACCGAGAAGGCACACGATCTCTACGCCTTCTATCCCAAGGACAACGGGATCAACCACCGTCAGTTCTTCCAGCAGACCGACCCGAGCATGCCTGGCTACGATGAGGACCTGCCTGATGTCAAGGCTATGGTCGCCTGGGGCATGAATCCTGGTAACGTCGAGGCAAACCAGCTTCTGGTGAGGGAAGGCCTCAAGAACCTCGACACTCTCGTGGTCACGGAGATCTTCCTCACGGAGACCGCGGAGGCCGAACGTAAGCCGGACGGAGTCACCTACTTCCTGCCCGCCGCCTCGTTCGCCGAGACCACTGGCACCATCAACAACAGCGGACGCTGGATCCAGCGCCGTTGGGCAGCGCGCGATGCGGTAGGCAACACCAAGTCCGACCTCGAGATATTGCTGCGGTTGGCCAAGGCCCTGCATGACAACGGCGGCATAGCCTCTGGCACCGCTGGCACGGATCAGTGGCCGGAAGCCAACTTCGACGCTGCCGTCTCAGGAGCCGACAACGGCTTCACAGGGATCTGGGGTCGCTACTTCCTCGGAGTAGGAGCTGAGGACAAGCTCCATCCGGGTGATAGCACAGATGCCTGGGATGGTGACGGTACGTACACCATGCCTGCTGGTACCTTCAGCAAGGCGCTGATCACCGTGATCGCTGACAACGTCTACCGTGAGTTCGGCGCGCCGCTTGGTGGAGTCGCCGATCCGAGAGGCGCAGATGTCAACGATAAGTGGTGGTACAGCACGCTGTGGATCTTCTCGAACGCCAGCGGTGGGCCCAAGGTCGGCGGTGCTCTAACCAAGGGCGAGGTTATCGCCTCATACGAACCTGAGGGCACACCTGCGGGTTACGCCCACGGCATCACGATCGATCGCCTTGCCAGGGGCACCCATCAGGAGGGCTTCATCTCCACCGACGAGGAAGGCAAAGTGGCCGAGTGGGACGGCATGCTGTGCAAGTCCTACAACCCATGGGACTCCGACGTTGACTTCGGTCCGGCGGATCCCCCTCGCCCAGGCGGTGGCCTGCAGACTTATCCGTACTGGTGCATCGCGTGGCTGTTCAACCGTCGTGTGATGTACAACATGGGCTACACCACAGATGCCGGGGACACGAGCGACCTGTTCGTTACTCCGGACCAGGTGTCCCGCTTCTTCGTGCACCACACGGACGACACGATCGGCGCGACCGGGGCAGGCAGGACTGGCCCGTACGCGAACTACAGCCGGTTCTACCGCCGTTACAGCGCGTTCGGCGATCCGGACTTCCGCACGCCGCGTCACGTGGAGGCGTGGGAGACGCCGATCAAGGATGCGATCCAGGCAGATTGGAGCGGCAACCTCGGTCACTCGGTCGCCCCTGTCGGCATCGCACCGGTCGGGATACCCGGACAGCCCGGCGTATACGCCGGTACCGACGCCTTGCGCGATCAGTATCCGCTGGTGTTCACGACGTTCCGCTATGTCATGCACTACCAGGGTGGAGCGATGACGAGGAACCTCGGCTACATCAACGCGATAAGGCCGAGGCCCTATCTCGAAATCCATACTGACGATGCCATAGCTAGGGGTATCGAGAACGGTGACGAGGTCTACGTGCAGACGATGCGCGGCAAGAACATCGGTCCTTGGGTGGCCTTGGTCGACGGCACCATCAAGAGCGGTGTGTGCGGAGGCCCCTGGCACTGGGGCGACCGTGGCCTCAGCACCGGCCCGAGCGCCAACTACGCCTGCATCGACGCACTGGACCTCTCGACGACGATGAACGAGACGAAGGCGTGCCTGTGTGAGATCACCAAAGGGACGGTCTAGGCATGTCGGGCGATACAAGAGCCAGGAGGTGAAAGGATATGGCGCAGAAGGGATGGCTGTACAATCTCGAGCGGTGTACCGGGTGCCACGGTTGCACCGTCGCCTGCAAGGCAGGACGGTTCAGAGACCCAGAGCAGTCGAGGGTGTTGCGGCGCTTCGCTGTCGGCGTACCTAAGCCGGTCACAGCAGAGTACTTCGTGCCGACAGCATGCAACCACTGCTTCGAGCCGTCGTGTATCCCCGCATGCCCCAAGGGTGCGCTGGTCAAGGAAGCGAACGGCATCGTCACGCAAAGGCTCGATCTCTGTGTCGGCTGCAGGCGCTGTGAGTGGGCCTGTCCGTACGGCGCTATCGAGTTCGATCCTGAGAACAGGAAAGTGACCAAGTGCGACATGTGCTTCGAGCGGCAGCAGGCTGATGAGACACCGTGGTGTGTCTGGACTTGTGCTGCGTTCACGCTCAATGTCGTGGATGATTTCGAAGAGGCTGACTCCGGAGACGGAGCTCCGCCGACATTCGA
>PWVH01000118.1 GCA_003563465.1 Coriobacteriaceae bacterium
GCGCATCAAGCTGACGCGCACGAGGTAGAATCGACCTGAAGACGCACGGCGCGCAGCTTATGCGCTACATCTTCGATGGATAGGGGGAGGAGATGCAGCAGCTACGCGGCTCCGACAATGACCTCTGCGGCTGGCTGCAGGGTCAGCATATCTTCGACACAGACATGAACTGGCGAGCGTACGTCTCTGGCGGTCACGCATGGTCCGCTGCAATGGGCAACTGGTGCGGGCCGGTCAGAGGAACGACGTGCCTCGATCAGAGCGGTAGGGTCGTTGCGTGGAGCCCCGGAGGGCAGGTTTCAGGAAGCGCTCGACCCGCTAGGCCAGCGCGGGCCGCTCGACCCGCTCGCCCAGCGAGGCCAGCCCGACCCGCTCGCCCAGCCCGACCCGCTGCGCCATCTGGCGGCTGGTCTTCACTAGCCTTCAATGAATGGCTGTCTCAATGATCACCGTCTACCTTCGGTAGCGAGGAGGATGCATGGGTGCTGTGAACCCAAATGACGTCATCCGCAATGAGATTCTGCAGTACTTCTACGACAGAAACGCGAACGCGACGAGTCGCTTCGGAAAGAAGGGATCGGCGGTCAAGATCAGTGACGTGAAGCGTGAGCTGAAGACCGAACACGGTCTAACTCAGCAGCAGGTCATGTCGAACCTCACCTACTTGATCGACCGCGGTTGGGTGAAGACGGTGGAGCAGGAGAAGACGGTGCAAGTCAAGGGCGGGACCGTCCCTTCCGTCGTAACCTGGTACGAGATTGCTGCTCCCGGAATCGAGAAGCTCGAAGGTGAGTCGGAGTTCAAACCTCAAGACCGGTTCGCCGGAATAAACATCAACGCCACCGGTTCGAATGTCGTCACGCTTGGTGACGGGAACGTCGTGAATGTTCGGTATGAAGAGTTGCACAGGGGACTCGACGAACTCAAGGCGGCCGTTGCGGAGAGCGACCAGATGTCCAACGCGGAGAAGCTGGATGTCGCCGCAGACATCGAGAGCTTGAAGGACCAACTGGCAAAGGCGGAGCCGAACAAGGGTGTAGTCCGTGCTTTGTGGACCGGAATCGAGCGAGTCGTGACCATTGCCGGCCTCGTGGACGTCGCAGTCAAGGTGGGCGTCTTGATCGCGCCACTACTGGCGGGCTGACCGTCTAACCCGCGGATCATTGGTGTCACTCTGCCCCTGTGGGATGCCTGACGGGAGTCGGGTGGCCTCGGATCCGGCGGCGGGATGACTTGGAGCGCGTTCACAATCTCCCGATACTACATACAACTACGCTTGTGCTAGCTTCGTAGAGAGGTTGTCGAGCCTAGGGGTAGAAATGGTTGACGAAACACCGATGAGCGATGAGCAGGGCACGCCCGAATCGCCGGATACGCTGCCCCCATCATCCGAGACGCCGCCCCAATCTAACACGAAGTCCAAGCGCAACGCATGGATCGTCATTGCTGTCGTCGTAGTCGTGCTCCTGTGCTCTATGTGTGCCTGTGCTGGGTTCGTGGGCTTTCTATTCTACGAGGACGTCGATCTTGCTGAGCCTGCCGAGGAGCTCGAATCTAAACCGGAGCCAGCTCCTGAGCCCGAGCCGGAACCCGAGCCCGAGCCGGAACCGGAGCCCGAGCCGACGCCCATGGAGACGGACGGTCTTTCGCTCGCTGAACGCAAAGCCATCTTCTGGGATCTCGCCGAGGCGGAGGACCGAGCGATGGCGGAGGCCGACGCGGTCTATGATCCGATGAACCCCGACTACGACAACATCATGGCCAACATGGAGTTGAACGACGAGCTCTACGACCGGTATTACAGGGAGGTTCTGCGACGCTACGGTATCACCGATGCGATCGCCCGGCAGATCATGGTCGAGGGATCTCAGGCGCGCTGGCCCACGCCGTAAACGTTTGAGTGGCGGAGCAGCCGGATTCGATCTTGTGAGCTCAGTCCGCAGGCCGTCATCGGAGATACGCGATGGCAAATCGTCAACGTACGCCACGAAGCATTCCTCGCCGTGAATCTGTGCAGTGTTCAACCATCGTCCCTCGTGGTATGCGTGCGCCGCAGTTCGTAGAACTTGATGTGGAACTCGGAGAACCAGGTGCTCGGCCTGTTCTTCGCCATCCTGGCTAGAGGGCGCGGCTAGCGGAACGCCGCGACGATCGTCCTGTCGATACTGGCAGTCGGTCTCGGTGTCGGAGAGCTCGTCATACCGAAAACGGCCTAGACCCATGGCCGATGACGGCTCAGACTCCTGATCGCCACGCCGTCACTGATGATCGGCTCGTCGGATCACCATGGACTCTTCTTGGGAGGGGAGGGTGTCTCTTTCGCCAGTCGCGAGCTACGAAACGTCAGCAATGGACGGCTCCTTTGACTTCTTCGGATAGAATCGGGTTGCGGGGAAGGAGTCGTCGTGGGGCTGTTCGGACAGAGTCATAGGGCGACGCTAGCGAAAGCACAGGACCTGTGGGATGCCGATCGCCAGGAAGAGGCGGTCGCTCTTCTCGAAGGCGTAGTGCCCAAGTTGCGCCCAGAACGAGGCAGCACCGATGCGCTGATTATCGCCACCCTGGCGGTTTACTCGTCCGACCTCGGTGACCCTCAACGCGGACTCGCTCTCCTTTCGCGGGTGCCAATGGATGGGGGTTGGCTTACCGATACCCACCTCATATGCCTGGCCTCCCGAAGTGCTTGTCGTGCGGCGGCAGGTGACCTTGAGGGGGCGCAGCGCGACAGGGACACGATTCGCGACAAGAACCCAAACCACCCGTCGCTGCTGGTCGCGGATTCTGCGCTGAGCAAGTATCGCTCTGGGTGATGGCCGAGTAGTTGAAGCATCTCCGCTCCAGTGCCCAGGCCTGTTTGGTGAAGACCTCCAGGCATGTGTGTCATGGCCGTCGCCATTCATGCGCACTATCCATGCACCTACTTGATTACCTCTGAGTGTTTCGGGGTGCATCCGAGGGTTCGAATCCCTCCCTCTCCGCCATATACGAACGTGACGACGCCCGCTTTCCCGACGAGGGTGAGGGGCGGGCGTTTCTGCTACCTTTGGAGGACGGGGCACTGGTCTTAAGGCGAGTCCCGCGTCACGAACCGAGCAAGCCGACTGCCCAAAGCCGAGGGGGCGGAGACACGATGAGCGCGCGCTTCGACCGCGACAGCGCCGAGTTCGCCCGTGTCGCGAACTTGAGCGACGGCGTGTTCGCCATAGCGATGACCCTGCTCGTGCTCACGCTGGCCACCCCGGCTGCGGTAGCCGGTCGACTGGCCGAGTCTCCTCTCGAACAGGTGCCGC
>PWVH01000036.1 GCA_003563465.1 Coriobacteriaceae bacterium
AAGGCGCAAGAGGACCAGATCGTCGTCCTCGAAACGCTGGAGATGGAGACGCCCAGGACGAAGGCGATGGTCGCCGCGCTGGAGAATCTGGGCGTGGATGGCAGCGTGTTGGTCCTGCTGCCGGAACGGAGTGAGGCTGTGGAGCGAGCGGCGCGAAATCTGCCCCAGGTGAAGCTGCTGAACGCGAATTATCTCAATATCCGCGACCTATTGTCGTATGACAAGATTCTGATGCCGGTGGAGGCGCTGCAGATCATCGAGCGCAATCTAGGTAGGTGATTCATGAACCCTTACGAGATCATCATCCGACCGATTGATACTGAAAAGACGCGTTTCCAGGCCTCTGAGCTAGGGAAGTACGCCTTTGAGGTTCACCCGAAGGCTAACAAGATCGAGATCAAGAAAGCCATCGAGACCATCTTCGAGGTCAAGGTGGAGAACGTTCACACGATGATCATGCCCGCGAAGTTAGGCTGGCGCTCGCACAGGGCCGCGTGGAAGAAGGCCCTGGTGACCCTGGCCGAAGGGGAACGGATAGACGTATTCGAGGGAGCAGCATAGTATGGCAGTCAAGGTATACAACCCGACATCGCCGGGTCAGCGCGGCCGAACCGATCCCACGTTCGATGAGATCACGAGGACGGAGCCCGAGCGCAGTCTCCTGCGGCCTCTCCATAGGCGAGCCGGCCGGAACGTGCAGGGGCGGATCACGGTGCGTCACCGCGGCGGTGGGCATAAGCGGAAGTACCGATTGATCGACTTCAAGCGCGACAAGACAGGGATTCCCGCCGTAGTGGACAGCATCGAGTACGATCCGAACCGATCGGCTCGCATCGCCCTGTTGGTCTACGCGGACGGTGAGAAGCGTTACATCATTGCGCCGCTGGGGCTGCACGTCGGGGATCGGGTGATGAGCGGCGAGGGTGCGGAGATCGACGTAGGTCACGCGCTTCCGTTGGAACGTATCCCGACAGGGACGATGGTCCATAACGTTGAGTTGACCCCGGGAAAGGGCGGCCAGATCGCTCGATCGGCGGGGACGTCGGCCCAGGTTATCGCCAAGGAAGGGAAGTACGTGACGGTGCGGCTGCCCAGTGGTGAGCTGCGGCGTTTCCAGCGCAATTGTCTGGCGACGATAGGGCAGGTGGGAAATGTGGAGCACGGCCACATCAAACTGGGCAAGGCGGGACGGAAGCGGTGGAGAGGATGGCGGCCGACGGTACGTGGTTCTGCGATGTCTCCGCGAGACCATCCTCACGGCGGCGGAGAGGGGCGCACGAGTATCGGCATGCCGAGCCCCAAGACACCGTGGGGCAAGAAGACGATGGGCAAGAAGACGCGGAGTCCCAGCAAGCAGTCGGACAAGTATATCGTGCGTCGTCGTGGCAAGCGCCGGCGGTAGGTAGCGGGGCTCTGGGCTGCAAGGAGAGAGAGGTAGTATGGCACGTTATCCGTTTGTGAGTGCAAAGCTCCTTGAGAAGGTCGAGGAGATGAACCGAAGGGGAGAGAAGAGGGTCATCCGCACCTGGTCGAGATCTTCAACGATCTACCCGCAGATGGTCGGGCACACGATTGCCGTGCACGATGGGCGACGGCACGTTCCGACGTACATCACCGAGGACATGGTCGGGCACAAACTGGGCGAGTTTGCCCCCACGCGCACTTTCCGAGGGCATCGGAGGAGAGAGAAGAAGGGGCGCGTGATGAAGAAGCCCAGAGGCTAGGGATAGATGGGCACGGAGATAGCCGCCCAGGCGAAGCACATCAACATGTCCCCGCGGAAGGTCCGCCGGGTGATCGATCAGGTACGGGGGTTGGATGTTGAAGAGGCCCTGCACGTGTTGCACTTCCTGCCTCACGCTGCCGCCCGTCCGGTGACGAAGGTGATCAACTCCGCCATTGCCAACGCGGAGGAGAACCTGGGTATTCCTCGGGATGAGTTGTACGTGGCGAAGATTGTGGCCGATGAAGGACCGGGGGTGAACCCCGGGAAGGGACGGCGCCGTCGCTACGGTGCGCGGGGCCGCATCAAGATGATCCGCAAGCGGTCTTCACACATCACAGTCGTGCTAGAAGAGAAAGAGTAAGGAGGAGGGATTTGGGGCGCAAAGTTCATCCCTACGGGTTCAGGATTGGAATCATCCGAGACTGGAAGTCTCGCTGGTACGCAGAGGGTGAGGAGTATGCCACGCTCTTGCACGAGGATCTGCAGATTCGGGAGCATATCGAGGAGACCTCCACGCGGAGAGCGGGCGTCTCGCGCATCGAGATAGAGCGGTTCCCGAATCAGGTTTCCATAACTGTCTGGACATCGAAGCCGGGCATTGTCATCGGGCGACGTGGAGCCAATGTGAAGCAGTTGAGAAATGAGTTGCAGGCGCTTTCGAACAAGAGCACGAGTATCGATGTGCAGGAGATCGAGCAGCCCGAGTTGGATGCGAGGCTAATAGCTAGCGACATTGCTTCTCAGTTGGAGAGGCGCATCTACCACGGCCGTGCGATGCAGCGGGCAGTGAGCTCGGCGATGGATGCCGGGGCTGAAGGTATCAAGGTAGAGTGCAAGGGGCGACTGTCGGGCTCCCAGATGTCCCGCCGGGAGTGGCGACACGAAGGTCAGGTCCCGCTGCAGACCCTGCGTGCCAATATCGACTTTGCCCGGGATGAGGCCGCCACCACCTACGGTAACATCGGCGTGAAGGTGTGGATCTACAAGGGTGAGATTCTGTCTGAGGAAGAGGCGGAGGAACAGCCCTTCGTCGTCTAGCGGCGAGGGATGGATGGGGAGTTGAGACGATGTTGATGCCAAAGCGTGTTAAGTATCGCAAGCAGTTCCGCGGCCGGATGAAGGGAAAGGCCACACGAGGTACCGAGGTTGCCTTCGGCGAGTTCGGCTTGCAGGCCCTGGAGCCGGCATGGATAACGTCCCGGCAGATCGAGGCGGCGCGGACCACCATTGTCCGACACGTGCGGCGCCGTGGGAAGTACTGGATTCGCATCTTCCCGGACAAACCGGTCACCGCAAAGGCAGCCGAGACGCGTATGGGCAAGGGCAAGGGCGACGTGGATCATTGGGTAGCCGTCGTGAAGCCCGGTCGGATTCTGTTTGAGCTCAGTGGCGTATCCGAGGAGATGGCGCGCGAGGCATTCCGTCGGGCGTCCCATAAGCTGCCCATTGATTGCCAGTTTGTGAAGCGCGAGGATGTTCTGGGTGGAGAGTAACCGATGGTAGAGGCACGAGAGATTCGAGAAATGACGACCGATGAGATTGGACATCGGA
>PWVH01000033.1 GCA_003563465.1 Coriobacteriaceae bacterium
ACGTCGCAACAGATACGGCGACCCTGACCGACCCTCGTTCGGTAGTACCAGCCGCCTCGCGGGCCGCCTTCAGCACTTCCGAGACAAGTCGGGCTATCCCTTCCACGTCCTCGTCGGTCTCCGTGGGCAGGCCGATCATGAAGTACAGCTTCACTCTGCGCCACCCAGACATGAAAGCCAGGGTGACGGCTTCAATCAGGTCTTTCTCGGTCACGTTCTTGTTGATGACGTCACGCAGACGTTGGGTTCCTGCCTCGGGCGCGAACGTCAATCCTGACTTGCGGCCGCCGGACACCAGGCGAGCCATAGCCACACTGAATGCATCCGCACGCAGGCTTGGAAGAGAGATCGAGACTCCCGTTCCTTCGAGGCGGGACACGAGACGCCGAAGGATATCTTCGAGCTGACTGTGGTCTGTGGTAGACAATGACGTCAAAGACACTTCCTCGTAACCCGTGCAGGAAAGCCCAGCCAGCACGTCGCGGACGACCTCATCAGCATGGCGTTCGCGCACCGGCCGGTAGACCATTCCTGCTTGGCAGAAGCGGCAGCCTCGCGTGCATCCCCTCCTTACTTCCACGCCCAACCGATCGTGTACCACATCCATGTAAGGAACTACCGGGCATATGGGGGTGCGGTGTTCGCCAAGATCGGTTAGTACACGCTTTATGATCACCTTAGGCTGCGAGTCTTCGGAGCACGCCCTATCATCAGAGTCCTGAACATGAAGTGAAGGAACGTAGACGCCAGGGATCTCCGACAGTTCTTTCAGACAATCGGCACGTGAGAGTCCCGCTTCTTTCGCTGCCCTATGAGCCCAGGCGATATCAAGCACACCGTCTTCTCCTTCACCCACCAAAAGCGCGTCGAAGAAGGCAGCTACCGGTTCCGGATTGTAGGCACAAGGACCCCCACCAATGACGAGCGGAGCCGCATCGTCGCGATCGGCCGCACGCACGGGTATCCCGGCCAGGTTGAGCGCCTCCAGCACGTTCGTGTACGTGAGTTCGTACGGCAGAGTGATTCCGAGCATATCGAAATGCTTGACGGGAGTACCTGACTCCAGGGAAAGAAGGGGAACCCCACAAGCTCGCATCTCGGCAGCCATGTCCACCCACGGCACGTACGCACGCTCGGCTAGAAAGCCATCGACTCCGTTAAGACGTTGATAGAGAATCGCGATCGCCTGATTCGCCTGTCCAATCTCATAGGCATCGGGATAGATGAGAACGCTTCGATGCCCCGCGTTTCGATCACGGACTGCGTTCCATTCGCTGTCGATGTAGCGGACCGGACGCTGTACCCTCGGAAGGATCTCTTCTACGCACTCCCAAGGGTCACATGCCACCGGAAGAAGACTCCTCGATCGCAGCGGTCTTGGCGGCTTTCAGCTCGGCTGCAGCTCCCTTCAGCGCCGCCTGGCTCTCTCTCAGGCGTCTTACCGCAGCATCTCGGGCCTCGACCGCACGATGGGCGACCTCGGAAAGGTCACCCCCATGCTCGAAGTAGGCGATTGCCGCCCTACCCATAGCTAGCGTGCCTCCGTAGGCGACAACACCCTTCACCGCCCACCCGAAACCTGGAACCACCACCAGAAGCTGCCGCGCAACTGCTCTGAAAGCAACACCTCCACCGACGATGGCTGCAAGTTCCTTCACGCGCTCCGCACCGAGATGCTCACCGTATGCTGCCGCGATCTGCAGCAGCATCTTTCCCTGGTTGAGCGTCATCAGAGGCATATCGGCTCCCGGAATGATTATCACTGCCCCAATGAGAGCGTTCTGCATCGCAGTGGCCTTGACCGACTCCTCCGCGACATCCTTTCTTACGAAGGGGAAGTTGTGTGCCAGCGCGATACGCTTACTCGCTATACGCTCAACCAGCCACGCTGCCAGTTCTACATCTACGGCGCGCTCGGGTTCGGAATCCGCTACGCTGTCCGCGTAGGGGTGTCTTGCTCTCTCGGCTACCGTGTCATGATGGTAGGCGAGTCCGATCGCCACTGCCGGAATCGCCCTCTCCCGCGCCTCTTCCAGCGACGGCGCGATGCCGGCAGCGCCACTACCCACGAGACCGAGAACGAAATCGGTGTCCGAAGCGAAACCGACCCGCAAGTCCGGCTCCGCGACCTCTATCTGCAGGCGGGCGTTGGACGTGTACGGCTTGAACCGGTCCCGCACGACATCAATCAGGGCATCCGGGGCATCCGGTTCGACGAGAATCGCAACCCGGACTGGCCGCTCACGCTCCTTGCTTATCTGCGACCCGGAGCGGATAAGGTCGGTAACTCTAACGTTCAGGGACAAGATTCCTCCCCTCGTCGGGGGTTCGCATCAGACGCCTCGGCGTCTGGACCATACGGAAAGAAGGATACCCGTTCCTGCCAGGTTAGTGACCATGAACGACGAGCCGAAGCTCATGAAAGGCAGCGGGATACCGGTTATGGGCATGAGTCCCATAGTCATGCCGACGTTTTGGAGAATCTGGAAAGTCCACATGCTGATCAGGCCGACCGCGATCAGCGAGCCGAAGGAATCACGTGACGAAGAGGCGATCTCGAGAGCAACGACTAGTAGCCCTAGATAGAGTCCCAGGAGGATGACGACCCCCACAAAACCGAGCTCTTCTCCAAGAACCGAGAAGATGAAGTCCGTATGCCGCTCGGGAAGAAAGTTCAAGTTCGACTGCGTTCCCTGCCCGAGGCCCTTGCCCGTTGGCCCCCCGGACCCGATGGCGATCTTGGACTGTTGCAGGTTATAGCCAACCCCTCGGGGATCCAGCTCCGGATCGACGAACACTAGCAGGCGGTTCATCTGGTACTCGGCTACGAATCCACTTTTGAGCATGACTCCGACGCCCACTACAGCTAACAGTGCGAACACTAGGAACCATCGCGCCTTCAGGCCACCGACCAGAAGCATGCCCATAGTGATGGCGATGAACACGAGCCCGGTGCCTAGGTCGGGCTGGAGGAGGATAAGGCCGAATGGGACCGCGAGGTAGGCAAGCACCCGCCCGACATCACGCGGCGTCTCTATCTTTCCTTTGTACTGTGAGATGACGATCGCCATGATCACGATGGTCACCAGTTTCGCCGGCTCCGAGGGCTGGAAGAGCCTCACTCCCGCTACCTCGAGCCACGCTGTTGCGCCCTTTGCGTGGGCACCGATACCGGGAACGAGCGGGCTCAAGACGAGGACTCCGTTCAGAACGACCAGTGGCCCCAGCCATCCCTCGAGCTTGCGGTAGTCGAATCCCCACAC
>PWVH01000011.1 GCA_003563465.1 Coriobacteriaceae bacterium
CCGGCTACACGCACACCTTCGGCTCGCCACCGCCGGAGATCGTCGCCATCGGTCGCGACCTGCGAGCGCGGCTCGCAGCGTGGCGCGACCGGCATGACGTCGCTCGGCAGGAGGCCGATTCTTCTGGCTCCGATACAGGTGAGCGGCGATGAGATCACGTTTTGACGCGATCATGGAGCGCCGGGCAGAGATCATGAAGCGCGCTCTAGGCATGGACTACGCGGAGTTCGAGCGAAGCCCGATAGCGTTCGACTACGAGAAGCTGATGGCTGCTCATGGTTACTCTCTCGACGATATCCGCGCCATCCAGTCCGCGCGAGGGGTGGGCGGCACGCCGCTGCTCGAGCTTCGCAACCTGGCCGAACTGGTGCGCTCGTACGCCCCCGCGGGTTGCGGCGCGCGCTTGTTCGTGAAAGACGAGGCGGCCAACATGGCCGGCTCGTTCAAAGATCGTCGCGCGAGCATGAGCATCCACGTGGCGGCGGAGAAGGGCTACGAAGGCGTGATCGCCGCCACTTCGGGCAACTACGGGGCTGCCGTCGCTAGTCAGGCTGCGCGTGCGGGCCTCAAGTGCATCATCTGCCAGGAGGCGTTCGACTCGCATCACATCGGCCAGCCCGAGATCATCGAGAAGTCACGATTGTGCGAGACTTTCGGCGCCGAGGTCATCCAGATGACGGTTGGCCCGGAGCTCTTCTCGCATATGCTGGAACTGCTCGACGAGACCGGCTACTTCTCCGCATCGCTCTACTCGAGTTTCGGTGTGTCCGGCATCGAGACGCTAGGTGCGGAAATCGCCGAAGAGATGGTCGCGCTCACCGGAGCGCCGCCCACGCACGTGGTCATCACGCATGCGGGAGGCGGCAATACCACCGGTACCGCACGAGGACTGAAGCGCGCAGGCGCGACGGAGACCGAGATCGTAAGCGCGAGCGTGGATCTTTCCGGGTTGCATATGGCTAGCGACACCGACTTCAACCGCAAGTCGTTCACTACCGGTCACACAGGGTTCGGGGTGCCGTTCGCAACGTGGCCCGATCGTGCCGACGTGCCGCGCAACGCCGCGAGGTCGCTCAGGTACATGGATCGCTACCTCACGGTCACGCAAGGCGAGGTCTTCTACGCGACGGAGGCACTTGCCAAACTCGAAGGGCTCGAACGCGGGCCCAGCGGCAACACCGCTCTGGCCGCCGCGATCTCGCTCGCGCGCGAGCTGCCGCGCGAGGCGACCGTGGTGGTGCAGGAGACCGAGTACACCGGTGCGGGCAAACACCACTGGGCGCAGCTCGCATTCGCTCGCGAGCGAGGCATCGAGGTGCGGGCGGGCGATCCGGCCGAAAGCGTCCCCGGCAAGTCGATCGTGATTCCGGAGCGCCCCGAGCAGATTCGCGCGACCGAAGTCGATCTTGGGCGGCTGCGTCGCAGCTACGTTCGCAACGCGCTTGCCCACGCGCCGGACGGCTACGTGCCGACGCCCGACGACATCGCTTTTCTCGCCGAAGACACGAACTCGACTTCTGAGGCGGTCGGAGAGATTGTCGCGGGGCTTGCAGCAGGAGAGTGAGGGTACGTGAGCGGGATGCCGCATACGGGTGCCGCGGTGTCAGAGCAGCTTGATATCGATCGATGTTTCGATGTCGGCGAACGCCCTGTGGTCCGCAGTCACGAGCGGGCAGCCGAGCTCCTCGGCGAGTGCCAGAAAGAGGGCGTCGTAGATACCGATCCGGTGCTTCCGCGCCAGGGCAGATGCTCGCTGCAGCTGCCTGGTGCCGGTGTAATAGAGGTGCAATCGGGCGCTTTCGAGAAGATCGAGAATCTCATCGGTCTGCTCCAGCGGGAGTCCAGAAGAGAGCAACGCGTTCGCGATCTCGACAGGCAGTATCGTGGGTGCGGAGATAATGCGGTTACCGTCAAGGTGAGACTGAAGGAGATCCTCGGCCTCTTCCAGACCGGCTTCGTTCTCCTTGTAGAACCACTTGTAGGCGACGCATGAGTCGACGACGACCTGGATGCTCATCGTTTCCATCCCTCCGGCGTGTCCCGCTCGCGGTCCGCCCGGATCTGCGCAACGTAGTCGAACTCGTAGCCGATGGGCGCCCTCTCGCGAATGCGCTTGAAGCCGTCGATGGCCCGTTGGATATCCTTGCGACGTCTTTCAGCCTCCGTGAGCTCTCGCACTTCGGTGATATAGCGAGCACTCGCCTCGGCGATGAACCCGCTTCGCGATGTGCCGAGCACATCGGCGGCCTCGTCGATCTGGCTTACCAGTTCTTCCGGCAGCGACACGTTGACCTTGTACGTCGCCATGGCGACCACTCCATTCAGATACACCAAACGGATACACCACAAGTGTATCTTCATGCTCTGACATCGTCAATCGCCCACTAAGGAGGCCCACATCATGGTCCGTCCCGACACCTACCGCGAGGTCCGCAAGCACCTCGACGGTCTCGATGACGCCCAGCTCGAGGCCAGGTTCTGGGAGCTCTCGCACGAGGTCGTCGCCCCGCTCGTGGAGCTGGCGCGGACGCACACGTCGCCGTCGATCGAGCGCTCGGTGCTCATGCGCATGGGCGTCGACTCGGTGACGTGTCAGGCGGTGGTGGCCGAGTGCGAGAAACGCGGGCTGCTCGGCCACGGTGCGGGGCACGTGGTCTACGTGTGCATGCAGGCTTGGGAGTGCGATGCTCCGCACGCAGCGCGCCGTCTTGCCTCAGGCGAGGGTTGGGACCTTGCCGAGGAGAAGTGGGGTGGGCTGCGATGAGTGGCACGCTGCGCGGCCGCCCGCCGTCAGAACCATCGCCGAGCGAGTCGAGTCATCCGCCTGCGGACGCGCCCCTGGATCCGAACGAGAAGCTCGACATCGAGGCGCTGCTCGAAGGCCTGGAGCACTATCGGCCTCGCCGCCGGGGATGGACGTGGCGCGAGCACGTACCCGATCAGAGTATCGGCGAGTTCGAATACCGGCAGACATCGCGCCCCCTCGCGCGCAGCGTGCCGCTTCCGGCCGCGCACTACTTCGGCGGGATCGATCCGCAGCCCGACTGCGTCGTCACCACAGAGATCGCTTCGGGGCGGCCCGAAGACGACATCCGCCGCATGCGCATGGCCGCGTGGCACGGCGCCGATCACATGATGGTCATCCGGACCGCCGGGCAGAGCCACATCGACGGTCTGCTCGAAGGCACGCCGGAAGGCGTGGGCGGCATCGCGATCAC
>PWVH01000018.1 GCA_003563465.1 Coriobacteriaceae bacterium
ATGTGCCGAAACCTCTCACTGGACCCGCGATCCCGAATACAAGGAGACGATGGCCCCGGCAGCCAGAAACGCTTGGAGCCGACGAGGGGACTCGAACCCCTGACCTACGCATTACGAGAACGCCCAGCCCCAGCTCAGCTCTGGTGTTTCAGCAGCATCCTAGCACAATCCCGGCACGGGCGGAGCGCGCTAGGACACACACCGAAACACTCAGACGCAATCAAATAGGCACACGGATAGTACACACGCGGGGTTGATGGGTGGATGGCACCGCCTGAGCGCGAGCATCGGAACGGGCGGGGAATCCCCTCCCTCACAGAGACTCCGCTTAGAATCGCTCTCACGGCCTCACAGACACGAACAGGAGCCGCACCGGGAAACGGGGAAACCGGCACGGCCCCTGATTTGTCGGCACTCGCACGCCGGGCGTGTGTGGCGCGGGTGCCTTCGGTTATTCGTCGCGTTCGGCCCTCTTCTTTGCGATCCGCTCGGCTTCTGCGATAGCGGCGGCGGCTTGGTCGAGATACTGCTCGTGGCGGGGAATGTTGTCGATTATCGGCACGATCGGCCTGGTGTCGACTGCGACGCTCTGCCTCGGACGGCCCTCCAGCATCTCGATAAGAATCTTGCGGCTCTGCCCGTCGTGCTTTATCGCATCGGCAACGAGTCGCACGACCAACTCCTCGGCAAGCGATCGCCCGTCCTGGAGGCCTTCGGGGCATTCTTCGAGCCGGTCCACGATCAGCGATCGCAACGATAGACCGGGCGGCCTGCCTGCCGGATTGCCACTCTGACCAGGCTTCCAGCGGCCTAGCTCGTCGCGTCCGTTGTCGCCTGCTACATCGTGTTTTTCAGGCTTCGCTCTGTGCTTCCTAGGTGACATGCGTACCCACAACCTTCCGCTCATCATCGGCGGCCTTGGCTGCTGCTGCCTGCTGCTCGGCCTTCACGGCTTCGTTGCGGGCCTTCACTCGTGCGGAGTAGTCGCCCGGTTCGTCAAGCGTGCAGCGAACCTCGGCCCCGGTGTAGAGGTGCAGCGTTCCCCATCGCCCGGCGCGACTCGACATGAGCTTGTCCAACGTGCTCGCCTTCGGCGCGTTCGGCGCGGCAGGGTCAATCGGTTGCCATGCGAACACCTCGCGGATTCTCTCTTCATCGCCACCAGTCAGGAATAGCGGAGCGAAGGCATCGGGCCGTCGCATGTTTATGCGGGAGCCGGTGATCGACAGCACGTCGCGCAGCATTCCTGCTGCCCGGTCACAATCGGCGTTCATCTCGCTCAACGCACCCCACGCCCGCACCGCTTCGGGACTCATAGCGTTCACGGAATCGGCGGTTGCTGTCGCGTCACACTTGCCGAGCGCGTCCATGAGGTTCGCCCCTGCGCTGTTGTACGCTTCGACGGCATAGCTGAAAGCACTTGGCAGCACCGTGTTCTTTAGCTCGTCTGTCAGGGTGCGACGGACACGAGCTATCTCGTCTGCAAAGTGTTGTCGATCGCGTGACAACGCGCTCAGCGTCACCACGGCATCGGCCACCGCGTCCTCGTCGTTGCCTTTCAGCGCGACGATCAAGCTCCCTCGTGCATTCATCAACATGGAGTCACGGTCCAGGTCGAGCGACCGGCGTAGCGCTGCGAGTGCCTTACCGGCGTGGGAGCGCGGACCGATCTTCAAGCCGCCCGACTCCAGGCGGTCGAGTGTGCGGATAATCTCGTCAGTCATCGGTTCTCACCCACAATCGACTGGACGGCTGCGGTGAAAGCATCGTGCAGCTCCTGCTCTCTACGCTGCTGAGTCTCCTGATACTCTCTCTCATGCTCGGGCGGCGGATTGCCCATGATCGCGGCGACTGCGGCTTTGAAGGCGTCGATCATCTGCTGCTGCTCGGCCTCGGTGTCGCGTGGCTCGTGTGACGTGCTGACATCTAACTCGCTCACGTTCTGCGGTGCGGGGTCTAACGTGTAGACTTGCCCGCATTTCGGACACTTCGCGTGTGTGTCGTGATTCATGACGCTTCCTTTCGGTCGAGTTCGTCTGAGGAACAGGCCCAACATTCACCAGCCGTGAGAGTCTGACCGCACTGAGCACAAGCCTCTTCTCGGCTCTGCTCGTCTCGGCTCGTCTCTTCACTGCTATCTCTGCTCTGCTCTGGCGACCCTTCAAGGGTAGGCTTCAAGGGTGGGCTTGTTCCCTTCTTGGGAGATGCCTTGCCGCCCTTGCGTCCACCCTTGCGCATCCTTTCGTGCGCGCTCTCGATCTCGTCACGAGAGCGGTTGTGGTCCAAGTAGTCGTGCACCCTCAAGACGTGCCCAGCGTCCTCATACAGCCCCACGTCCACGAGCAAGCGCACGAGCCGGTCACGTTCGCTCTCAGGGCACGCAAACACGGCAGGAAGCTGAGCGCGGGGTATCTCGCCGTCATTCCGATACGCTTGGCAGAGCACAAGCGACGCACACCAGTAGCCGAACGCCGCGGCGCGGTCCTCTTCGGGAAGCGCCAGGACTTTCGGATGCCACGGCGCTGAGATGTAGATTGCCGCATACGCCTCGCGGGTGATTTCGCGGGGAGGCATCAGCGCACCTCCCGCGCATTGGTAGAACGTGGGTCAAGCATGCTCTGAGCAGCGCGAACGGCGATTCTGCGGGCCTCGTGTGTACTATCCGTGTACCTATTCACGCCCAGCGCTCCGTTCGTGGCTCTGCAGATATGCCGCCGTCAGAATCCGCCACGAGCGTCCGCGCCGATACGCGCCAGCCACCTTCCCGGCTTCGAGGTCAGCGCGAAGCGTGCGAACGTCCACCCGCTCGAAGGCGGCAAGCTCGGCAGCGGTGGCGACAGCTGGCAAGTCCTCGGCTGTCATAGTCGCGACTCTAACCGCAGGCATGGCCCGTCACGTCCGCTTCTATCTCGGCGGCAGAAACGCCCAGCGCGGTCGAGAGCTTCTCGATCTGCGAGGGGTACGCCCTCTGATAGCCACGCTCGATCAGGCTGACTGTGCTTGGGTGCATGCCCGCACGCCGGGCAAGCTCGGCTTGACTCCAGCCCCTGGCCTTGCGCAAGCCTTCCACTCTGTTCACCTTGTTGCACCTCCTATGTAGGTGTGTATAATGACACATAGATACATACCATACCGACCGCGAGGAGAGCTTAATGCCTACAAAAAGCCGAGACTTCTGGCGGGCGCTCACTGAACGATGCGGGGCGCTGTCAGAC
>PWVH01000064.1 GCA_003563465.1 Coriobacteriaceae bacterium
GAGCGCCACGACAGCCACAGCGCAGGGGTACCGACGCCTACCACCGCAGCAACTGCAAACCACAGGGGAACGACCCAGAAGACCTGGTGTTTCGCAATACGTGTAGGCTGGGTGTTGCCCGGATCCGGGCTTGTCTCCTTGTCGTAGTCGACCTCCACCCGCATAGTGAAACGTCCTAGCGTGGCGTTCTTCAGCTTCAGGCCTCCGACGTACTCACGCTGATTGCGCGCGTAAACCACTGCGCCCGTCTCGACCTGCGAGCGCATGCGCTCGACCTCGTTGCGATCTAGAACCACGAGTGACGGAACGTAACGCTTGTCGATGTTGCCGTTGTTGGACACTCTGAACGAGTAGGGAACTACGTCGCCGATAACGATCGGCCTCACCGAGAAGGGTGCGACATCTATGTCGTCCACGATGTAGCCTTCAACCCGAAGAACGACTCTTGCGCCGATCCGCCCCGCAACCCTCGACACAGCGCCCGAGTCCGTACCCGAATGCTCGAACATCTCGAAGAAGACAACCGAGTTGTAGTCTCCGGGCGTGGCTTGCTCGGGAACCCGCAATTCGAAGTCGACTACGAACTCATCGCCCGGATCCATCTCGATGTAGGGAACGTTGGCGATGATCTTAGTGGTATCCGGTGCTCTCAGCGACAGCCAAGACGCCGGACTGCGCAGGTACTCCCCGGCCTCTCCGGAGGGTTTCACGTAGCTGGGTTGTCCTTCTTCGTCGTAGAAGACATCGCTCGTGTAGATGAGGGCCTTGAAGGGTTCGTCACCGTTGTTGGCTACCCTGATGCTCTCGTTGGCGATGCCTCCGGGAGGAAGCGCCAGCTCTATCTTCCCGGTGCTCAGCGCTATCGTGCGCTCGGCAGGGGCGGAGGCGGGCGCCAGCAGACCGAGAGACAGAAGCAGCGCTATGGCCAGTCCGAGTCGCGTACGTGCAGCGCGGCTCACATGCCCACCAACTCACGGAAGGCTCGCACTTGCCTTCTGGCCACCGGTACATGCGTCTCGTCACGGTCCGAAACGACAACGACGTGTGCGCCTTCGGCGCGCAGAATCTCCTTTATCTTGTTCAGATTGATCATGTAGCTGCGATGAACTCGGGCGAACGAGTCCTTCTCGAGCTTGGTCTCGAGTTCTCCCAAGGTCGAATCGACGAGGTATTGGTTCTCGTAGGTGTGGGCATAGGTCGACTTGTTGCGCGCCGAGAGAAAGACGATCTCATCTACAGAGAGCAGCACCGTTCGTCCTCCTTTTCTCACAGGCAGCTTCCTGAAGTCTGCTTCGGTCGCCCGCGCCATCTCCCCCATCATGCGTCGCCAGCCCCGGGCCAGGCTCTCCACCCGAGCGGAAAGCTCCGCGATGTTGAACGGCTTCGTGACGTACTGCTGTACGCCCTGCTTGAACGCTAGTATCTTGGCGAGTTCCTGCGTCTTGGCGCTTAGCATGATGACTGGAACGTTGGCCGTAGCTGGATTGTTGCGTATCTCCATCAGCGTCATCCAGCCATCGACTCGCGGCATCATGACATCCAGAACCACGACGTCGATACGTTCGCGCCCGAGCACCTCGATCCCTTCGGAACCGTCGCAGGCGCTGAACACCGTCATTCCGTCGGACTCAAGACCCATGCGGATCATCTCGACAACCGACTCGTCATCGTCGACCACTAGGACGCTGATAGCCTCAGTCACCGGTAGCCAACCTCAGAATCTGACGAACGGCGACAAGACCGTTCATCTCCAATATCCGCCATTTAGTATAGTCTTCCCGTTCCCTCGCGCGAAATAGCGACCTCTCGGCGGCCCCGCATCGCCATCTGCCACTTTAGCACGCCTCAAGCGACGGCGAACTCACCGGCCTTCGCGCAGCCAACGATCCATCGCGCCCGCGGATTTCTTGCCCGCTCCCATCGCAAGGATGACCGTCGCCGATCCGGTGACTATGTCGCCACCCGCGAACACGCCAGGCAGGTTGGTTCCTCCCTCTTCGTCGGTAAGCACGTAGCCGCGACTCGACAGCTCGAGATCCGGCGCGGCCTTGGCCAGCAGCGGGTTGGCGCGTGTGCCTACCGCGATTATCACCGTGTCACAATCGATCTCGAAATCGCTGCCCATCACGCAAACCGGTGCCCTGCGTCCGCTCTCATCCGGCTCGCCAAGCTCCATCCGCGAGGCCACCAATCCCGTCACGAAACCTTCCCGCCCGGTAATCTCGACCGGGGAGCACAGCATCTTGAACTCGACGCCTTCCTCGCGTGCGTGCACGACCTCCTCGTGGCGCGCTGGCATCTCGTCTTCGGTGCGCCTGTATACCAGGAACACCTCCTCGGCGCCTAGCCTTACAGCGGTACGCGCGGCATCCATCGCCACGTTGCCTCCGCCCACCACTGCAACCTTGCGTCCGCGCCACACGGGCGTGTCTGCGGCGGGAAACTCGTAGGCCCGCATGAGGTTGACCCGTGTGAGGAATTCGTTCGCAGAATACACGCCGTTCAGGTTCTCGCCGGGTATGCCGAGGAACATCGGCAGCCCCGCTCCGGACCCCACGAACACCGCATCAAAGCCCTCCTCGCCCATCAGCTCATCCAGCGAGTAGGTCGCGCCGATGACCGCGTCGGTGACTATCTCGACCCCCATCCGCACCAGCATGTCGATCTCCGCACCTACGACGGCTTTGGGCAGTCGAAACTCGGGGATGCCGTAGGTGAGCACCCCGCCGGGCGCGTGCAGAGACTCGAACACGGTCACGGAGTGGCCGAGGCGCACGAGCTCGCCGGCGCAGGCGAGCCCCGCAGGTCCGGAGCCAACCACCGCGCACCGGAACCCGCTCGCCGGTGCAACCTGGGGCACGCAGCGTTCCTCAAGCTTACAGGCTAGGTCGTAGTCGCCTAGCCATCTCTCTAGACGTCCTATAGCCACCGGCTCGCCCTTCTTGGCGAGCACGCACGCGATCTCGCACTGCTCCTCTTGCGGGCAGACCCTCCCGCACATAGCTGGTAGCGCGTTGCGCTCTTTGAGGACCGCCACTCCGTCGGCATAGTCTCCGTCGATGATGTGGCGAATGAAGGCCTTGATGTCGATATTCACCGGGCAACCGGCAATGCAAGTGGCGTTCTTGCACTGTAGGCAGCGGGCCGCCTCGGTACGCGCCTGTTCCTCTGTATAGACGAGGGTCACCTCGTCGAAGTCCTCTCGCCGCTCGCTTGCCGAGCGTTCGGGCATCGGCGTGCGCGGCACGCGCGACGGCTTGTGGCGAGCCTTGCCGGCACTCGGCTCTACCGGTGGCATTCGCACTCCCGCAGGTACTCGGCGTCTGCTTCGCGCTCCTCTTCCGTGTAGACGCGCTGACGGCTCATGAGCTCCTCGAAGTCGACCGCGTGACCATCGAAATCCGGTCCGTCTACGCATGCGAATCTGGTCACGCCGTCCACGCTCACACGGCACGCGCCGCACATGCCGGTTCCGTCCACCATGATCGGATTGAGCGACACCGTGGTCGGCACATCGAACTCGCGAGTCGTCTCCGCACAGAACTTCATCATGATCGCGGGACCTATCGCCATCACGTGGTCGATCGCACCGGATGCTGCGAGGCGCTTGAGCGGAGCGGTCACCAGTCCCTTCTCCCCGGCCGAGCCATCATCCGTCACGATCAGCAGCTCATGAAGGGGCAGTACCTCGAACTCCTCGCGCAGAATCAACAGATTCGCCGTGCGTGCGCCGAGAATCACCGTGACGTCCGATCCCGCTTCAGTCATCGCTCTTGCGACAGGATACGCGACGGCAGCGCCAACACCGCCGCCCACTACTGCGACCCGACCCAGCCCATCGACACGTGTGGGCACGCCTAACGGTCCCACAGCGTCGGCCAAAGAGTCGCCAACTTCGAGGTGGGAAAGCTTGTGGGTCGTCTTTCCCACGCGCATGAATATGAAGCGGACCCAACCCTCCTCGGCAGACCAGTCCGAGAACGTGAGCGGTATCCGTTCGCCTTTCTCATCGACACGCAGTATCAAGAACTGCCCCGCGCGGATCTTGCCCGCGATGCGCGGAGCCCTGACTCCCATCTCGAAGACAGCGTCGGAGAGCTGCCTCTTGTGCACGACCTCGAACATGGGACCTCCACGAGTGCGTTGGCCCAACCACAGGAAGACACATCGGACAAGTATACTAGGCTCCATCCATTCTGTGACCAGCCCTCTGACCACCTGGAGATAGCACGTGTATCGCGCTGCACCAGCCAGACGCAGGCCTAGCACGTCAACCGATGCGATCGGGCTTGCTCTCCTGCTCGCGTTGGTGCTCGCGCTTGTCGGCTGCGCCTCCGCCGAGGAGCCGATACGCACAAGCCGTGAAGCACTCGGAACGGTGGTCTCGCTCACCGCCTACCCGGACGAGACCGCGGGCGAGCCGGCGGTCGACCGCGCGATCGATGCGGCCTACGAGGCTATGGCTGCGGTCGAGCGCGAACTCAACGTCCACGACCCGCACTCCGAACTCGCACGGATCAACGAGATGCTGAGTGATTCCCGAACCGAGACTTCTGACGCGGCGCCTCTCACACCACGCGCAATCCTGGTGCTGGACACAGTCGAGATGCTCGAAGTCGGCCGATGGTTCTCGCCGCGTCTCTTGGCAGTGACGCAGACCTGGGCCTTTGAGGAAGGAGGCCACGTGCCGACTTCTGCCGAGCTCGAGGTCGCGCTAGACGATTCACGGCTGGATCTCGGTGGAGCTTCCAAAGGGGTCGCTCTCGACGAGGCGGCCGAAGCGATTCGCGCTTCGGGTGCGATCGAGGCCGCACTCATTTCGTCTGTCAGCAGCACACTGGCTCTGGGCGAGAAGCCTGACGGTGAACCATGGCGGATTGGAGTGGAGCACCCCCGGGATCCAGAAGCACTAGTTGCCACGATCGAGGCGCAGGGTGACGTCACGGTCTCTACTTCAGGCGACTACCAGCGCTTCTTCGAGCGCGATGGAGTACGGTACCACCATCTTCTCGATCCGAAGACGGGTCTGCCTGCGAGCGGTCTTCGATCGCTCACGGTAGTCGGCACGATACCGGGTCTCGACTCAGACATCCTCTCGACCGCGCTCTTCGTAGCAGGACTCGAAGAAGCCTCGGCCTACGCCGAGAGACATAGCCTCGGTCTCGTGATGGTGGACGAAGAGGGCCGGACACACATCGTGCCCGGCCCCGAAACGGCGTCGTGGAGAATCTCGGGAGAACTCCCCTGAAGAGAGCCCCTCTGCTCTACCGTGTCTACTTCGTCTATTCGCCTACGTAGCCCTTGATGAAGCCGTAGATGACCGGTATCTCGACGTAATGGCCGCCGAATGCCTTGACCGCCAGGTATATCTGATAGATGAACCCGATCGGGTATATCAGACAGCCGATCAGAACGGTCGACAGGACAGCGGCTATCGCATACAGCGCCACACCGAACACCAGCGCCTGAATCGCATGGAACTTGACGAACTTCTCTTCCTTGTACGGGTCGATCAGAATCGCGATGAGCGCAGGAATCCAGAAGACGTACCCGAGCGCGGCCAGCAGCTTACTCGTGTCGCTGGCGGGTCCAGGCCTGTCCCCGGCCGCAGGGGGAGAACCTTGTGGAGCAGGAGGGGTTCCTGGGGTCTCATCAGACATAAGACTTCATCCTTTCATCTCGGACGCCTCAACCTTGACAAGCGGGGAGCCGATTGAATCTGTTGGACTTCCCCTCGTTGAAATATACCCTAGCATGCTGATACTATCGACAGGTAATTGCGCCTTCCGGGGTGAACTGCCGACATAGGGACCAGCACCGCATACCGGAGGTAACACATCCGTGCATCGCAGCCGCGCATACATCTCTCTACTCATCTGCCTTGTCTTCCTGTTCTTTGCCGTACCGGTGGCCCCCGGCGCCAGCCGCTCGGAGATCGATGCTTCCCGCCAACGCGCGCAGGACGCACGCGAAGCCGCCAAGCAGGCAGAGGAGAAGGCCGAGCAGTTCCGCGCGGAAGCCCGTCAGCTCGACGAAGCCATCTCCGATCTCAACGCGCAGATTCGTGAACTCGATCCCGAAATCACCGAAGCTGCGTCGAGCGCTTCCCGCCTCAGAGCAGAGGTAGAGAGCCTCAAGATGGATATCGCGGCCACAGAGGCGGAGATCGAGGCGACCGAAGCCGAATACGAATACCAACAGAAGCTGCTCAACGACCGCATGACGGCCTCTTACAAGCAAGGCAATTCCTTCTACCTCGATCTCGTGTTGAACGCCAAGAGCATCACCGACCTCATCGCGCGCACGACTCTGGTTCAGCGTGTCATCTCAGCGAACAACGACGTGGCGTTGACGCTCATATACACGCAGGAGCAACTCGAGTCGGCCAGATCCGATCTGGACCGCAAGCTGACGGCCGTGGCAGCCAAGCGCGCCGAGGCCGATGCTGTTGAAAAGAATCTGCGCAGCCTGCGCTCCCAGCGTCAGTCTGCTCTCAACCACCAGCAGGCGGCACAAAGAGAGAAGACCTCCCTAATGGAGGCAAGCGAAGACGACGCCCAACGCTGGAAAGCCCAGGCCGAAGAGGAGGAAGCCGCTGCCAGACGCATGGAGGCAGAACTCCGGGCCTCCGCCTCGACCGGCTCGGGCGAGTACACGGGCGGTGTCATGGCGTGGCCCGTGCCTGGCGGGACACTCACCTCTCCCTACGGTTGGAGGATACATCCGATCTTCGGGTCAAAGCGGTTCCATCATGGCATCGACATAACCCGAGGCAGCGGCACCATCGTGGCAGCGGCCGATGGCGAAGTCATTCGGGCCAGTTACGGCTGGAACGGCGGCTACGGCAATCTCGTCGTCCTCGACCACGGCGAGGGCGTGACTACGCTATACGCGCACATTCTCGACGGAGGTATCAACGTCTCCAGCGGTCAGCAGGTGAGCAAAGGCCAGCCGATCGCCCTCGTCGGTTCCACCGGATACTCGACCGGTCCCCACCTGCACTTCGAGGTGCGCATCAACGGGGCGTCGACCGATCCGATGGCTTACCTCCGCTAGGGACGTGCGCGCTCTTCGCGACGGCGACTCAGGCGGGTCCATCCCCCGGCAAGAGCGGCTCCTGACTGTTGAACTCGTTCATCGCCGAGTCGACACCGTGCTCGATTATGTGTAGAACCGCACGCGTGCCGAGGAGTACTGCCTGCCCCATCGCATCGGCGGCAGCGGCACTCATCGGCTCTAAGACGTAGTCGGCCGGATCCTGCCGCCCAGGAGGGCGACCCACCCCGATGCGCACACGCAGGTAATCCCCGCTCTCCAAACGCTCGTGCAAGGAACGCAACCCCTTGTGGCCGCCGTGCCCGCCTCCCTGCTTGACTCGAATGGTGCCCTCGAGCAGGTCGATGTCATCGTGGACCACTATCAGCCTCTCCATAGGGACCTCGTAGGCCTCGACAAGCGTGGCGACCGAACGTCCCGATACGTTCATGAAGGTCTGCGGCTTGGCTAGAACGACAGCCTCCTCGCCAAGAAGAACCTCGGCGATTCGAGCACCGCCCGCATCGCGCCAATAGCTCGCGCGCAATTCGTCGCCGAGATGATCGACGACCATGAATCCCGCATTGTGGCGGCTGAGCTCGTATCGCAGGCCCGGATTGCCGAGACCGGCCACTAGGTGGGTCATGCGGCCCTAGTCCTCCTCGGAGGTACCTTCCTCCTCCTCGGCCTCCTCGGCAGGCTCCTCTCCGACAAGCTCGGGCTCGAGTTCTTCCTCGACCTCTTCCTCTTCGACGGGCTCCGCAGTCGGAAGCGTGATCGAACATATCGTGGCTTCGGGGTCGTCGACGATCTCCACACCCTCGGGCGCCTCGATGTCGGCGACGTTCACGGAGTCACCGATCTCGAGTTCGGAAACGTCTACCTCGATCGAATCCGGAAGAGCGACCGGGAGCGCCTCGACGAGCACTTCGCGCAGACTGTGCATGAGTATCCCGCCGGCCTTGACACCGGGGGCGTCGCCCACGAAGTGGAAGGAGACCTTAGCCTGAAGCTTCTCGTCCATGCGGATAGCCAGAAAGTCCACGTGGAGAATGGTTCCCTTGACCGGACTGTGCTGCACCTCTTTGATGACGGCGTTGATCGGCTTCTTCTCGCCTTCGATGGCGATGGTGACCAACGTCGAGCCAGCCCCGTGGTGAGACATCATGACCTCGAAGTCGTGACGCTCGAGAGCAAGCGACATCGTCTCTCGGCCGGCTCCGTAGAGCACTGCCGGGATGAGCCCAGCCTTGGCCAAACGGCGGTTGGCTTTCCCGTGAACCTTGCGGGGCTGGGCCGTGATTGCGGTCGTTTCGGTCATGTGGGTCGTTCTCCCTTCTTGGAGCCTGTCTCGTCGATGAAAGCGAAGCCGTCAGAGCTGGAAGTCTGGATCGAAGAGTTCCGACACCGACTCGTCCTTGTACACGTTCTGGATAGCATGGGCAAAGAGTGGTGCCACGCTCAGCACTCTTATCTTTCCGCCGCCCTTCTCACTCGGGACGGGCAACGTGTTGGTCACCACAACCTCCCTTATGGGTGAAGATTCGATTCTCTCGTAGGCCGGAGGGGAGAATATCCCGTGGGTCGCGGACACGTACACGGCCTTGGCGCCGTTGTTCATCAGACTACTGGCGCCTTCTGTGACCGAGCCGGCGGTGTCGATCATGTCGTCGATGACGATGCAGTTGTGATCCTCCACCACGCCGATGACGTGAGTGATCTCTGCCACGTTGTGCTCCGGACGACCCTTGTGCATGATCGCCAAGGTTCCTCCCAGCATGTCGGCGAACTTCTTGGCGACCTTCACGCGACCGACATCCGGAGAGACCACGCAGATGTTGTCGAGCGAAAGGCTCTCGAAGTAGTCCGCGAGGATGGGCAGCGCCGTCAGGTGATTCACCGGCTGATCGAAGAAGCCTTGTATCTGACCCTGATGCAGATCCATCGTGATCACGCGGCTTACACCCGCCACCGTCATCAGATCCGCGATGAGTTTGGCCGTAATCGGCTCTCTCGCAGCGGACTTCTTGTCTTGCCGTGCGTAGCCATAGTGGCTTACGACTGCGGTGATCTTCCTCGCGCTGGCCCGCTTGGCTGCGTCCGACATGATCAGCAGCTCCATGATGGAATCGTTGACGGGCTCGCACGCGGATTGCAGCAGGAACACATCGGCGCCGCGCACGCTCTCAAGAAAGCGAACGTATATCTCACCGTTCGCGAACTTCGATATCTTGACGTTGCCGAGTTCGATGCCGAGATACTGGGCCACCCCCTCGGCCAGCTCGAGGTTCGAGGTGCCCGCGAACACCATCATGCGCTTGTCGCTCTCCGCCATCGTAAGCCTTCCTTCGTGCGCCTAGCGCCTACTCCCGCTCGTGTCGTGCGCGCCGCTTGGCAGCCCAACCTTCTATCTCGCGTTGCTCGCTGCGTTCGATTCCGAGCGCCCCTGGAGAGACATCGCGCGTGATAGCACTTGCCGCTCCGGTCACCGCGCCCTCGCCGATTCGCACGGGGGCCACCAGCATGGTATCAGAGCCGATAAACGCACCGTCTTCTATCACCGTCGGGTACTTGCCGTATCCGTCGTAATTGCAGGTGATGGTACCCGCTCCGACATTGACGCCCTTTCCGATGATGGCGTCTCCAATGTAGGAGAGGTGTGGCACTTTGGACCCTTCCCCCACCGAGGAGTTCTTTATCTCCACGCACGACCCGGCCTTAGCTGCCGGTCCTAACACGGCTCCGGGTCTCAGATAGGCCACGGGCCCCACGGTAGCACCCCGGCCTACATCGGCCTGCACGAGGACGGACGAATCCACCGAGGCGTCATCGGCAACGACGGAGTCCGTCACTCTGGTGTTCGGGCCTACCACGGCGCGCTCGCCTATGCGTGTCGCGCCCATGAGAAACGTCATGGGCAGGATCTCCGTGTCGCGCCCGATCTCGACATCGGGACCGATCCAGACCAGCTCGGGATCGGTGATGGTCACCCCGGACAGCATGTGCTCTTCGTTTATGCGCCTCTGCATCACCTTCGCGGCTTCTGCGAGCTGTACGCGAGAGTTCACGCCAAGCATCTCGCGAAAGTCTTCGACGAACATCGAGACCACGCCGAGGCCCTTCGCCACGAACAGCCCCACCATGTCGGTCAGGTAGAGTTCCCCTTGGACGTTTTCTGTGGTGAGCCGGTCCAGATGCTTGAAGAGGACTGGAGCATCGAAGCAGTAGGCGCCGGTGTTGATTTCTTCGATCTCGCGCTGCTCGTCCGAGCAGTCCTTGTCCTCGACTATGGCGGTCAAGTCTCCGGCCTCATCGCGAACGACCCGACCGTATCCGGCCGGGTCCGGGACACGAGCGGTGAGGGCGGATAGACCTGTACCGCTTTCCTCGCGCGCTTTCACGAGCGCGGCTAGCGTCGCGGGGCGGACGAGAGGCGAATCCCCGGAGAGCACGAGCAACGAGCCCGTGGCCCCTTCGAGGACCTCGCGCGCGCACATCACAGCGTGACCCGTGCCCAGCTGCCGGTCCTGACGCACGCATTCGACGCCAGGAAGGAGTCCCTCGACAGCCTCTGCTCCATGGCCCGTGGTGACGACGATGCGTTCACAGCCGGCCTCCTCGGCTGCGCGGACCACATAGGAGACCATCGGTACCCCCAAGATCCTATGCGCCACCTTGGGAAGCGCAGACTTCATGCGGGTACCCTCACCAGCAGCGAGGATGAGTGCAGTCGCGTTGGCGCCCATGGCGCACTCCTTTGACATCGTGTTCGGCTCTATACGGAGACTCTGCGTCCGAATCAGATCTGTGTGGCTGGGGCGGTAGGATTCGAACCTACGGATGGCGGATCCAAAGTCCGCTGCCTTACCACTTGGCTACGCCCCAGAGCAAACCGAAGTGTAGGTAAGGCTTGAGCAGCAGGTCAAATCGGCTCGTTCCTGCCACCCTAAACGGAGTCTTGCTCTGACTCCTTCGCGAAGGCCTCGATGCCGCCGTCTTCGTCGAACTGTTCGAGTACCGCCTGCTGGATGCTCTCACGAGCATCGCTGTTGATCGGATGACAGATGTCGCGGAAGTCCCCGTTGGGCAGCTTGCGCGACGGCATCGCTACGAACAGACCTTTCTCGCCGTTGACGACTCTCAAGTCGTGCACGACGAAGGCATCATCGATGACTATGCTGGCAATGGCGCATACCTTGTTCATGGATACGGGACGCAAGGTCACTTTGGTGATCTCCATTCGTCTCCCCCTTCGTGCGCGTTCTCAGAGATCCCGGAAACCCGTCTCGCCCGCAAACACGTGCGAACAACAGAGGTCCCCCTTTTCCTCCTATTCTGTACCGATCCGCTCGTTCCTACCGTCCTTTCGCTCGAAGAGTACCCGCTCGGTGACAACGACGTCTACGGGCTTGTCCACATCGGCCCCTATCGATCCATGTGTCGTGTAGATTGCCGCGCCTCGGCCTCCTATGAGATCTCCGAGCTTGGCCTCGACCTCAGAGGCGGTCAATCTGCCGAGCAAGAGACGAAGAACGAACTTCACGCCGATGATGCGTGCCATCGCCAGAGGGTTCTTGCGGGTGTTGAATACCCGGCCCCCGATCTCGCGATTGCGATACACGAGCACGGGATCCACGAGCATCATATTGCCGCCAGTGACCTTCCCTTCAGCGAGACGGACAAACGTTCGCTCGCTGCCTGGGAACTGCTCGAGCATGATTGTATCCCTGATGAGCGGATAGGTAATCTCGGCGCCACTCGCTAGACTCAGTCGGACGAAATCGTCGACCGCCTCGCCGGTAAGCGCGGGTATGTCGCCGGTACAGAGCAAAACGAACCGCTCGGTGCGAAAAGCCCCCACGCCTGCCAGCACGTTCTCTACGAATGAGCCGTTCGAGACCACAAGCTTGTCTGCTCGATCCGCCCACGAACCTAGTCTCTCGGCCGTAGGCACGACCACGGCCACCTCGTGTATCGTCTCGGCCGCATTCAAGGCGTCGACGACCCACTCCACCATCGGCTTGCCCGCTACCGGAAGTAGTCCTTTGAAACGGCAGGAGGGATCGATAACCGCTCCGTCACCGCCGGCGAGCACGAC
>PWVH01000045.1 GCA_003563465.1 Coriobacteriaceae bacterium
CGTATCGCGTGGCTGCGGCCGAGGACTGGCCCTTGCACGGCACGGAACGCTCGAAACGCGTGATCGTCCCGCGCCTCCTCGACCGTCTCGGCATCGCGTACGAGTACACGCCCGAGGGCTCCGAGGAGCGCGAATGAGCTTCGCCCACGTCGACAGCATCCTCGAGACCTACGAGGGCACACCCGCGCGCAAGATGGTCTTGCTCGCACTCGGCAAACATGCGAACGGCCGTGGCGAGTGCTTCCCGAAGATCGCCACGCTCGCGCGCCTGACTTGCCAGAGCCGCCGCACAGTCCAACGGGCGCTCAACGAGCTCGAGGAGGAGGGGACGATCTCGCGGGTGATGCCACGCGGCAAGGTCACTCGGTACGCACTGCAACTCGATAAGGGGTGTCAATCTGACACGGGTGACACTGTGACACAGGAGGGGTGTCAATCTGACACGGGAGGGGTGTCAGGTTGTCACGGGAGGGGTGACACTGTGACACCCGAATCAGTAAATGAATCAGTCACTGAATCTAAGAACATCGTCGCGATCGTCGACTATCTCAACGAGCGTGCAGGCAAGCGGTTCAAGCCCACCGCGAAGGAGACGCAGAGCCTGATCCGTGCCCGATTTGCTGAGGGTTTCACCGTCGAGGACTTCAAAGCCGTGATCGACAACAGGGCCGCGGCATGGAGGGGCGATCGGAGGATGGCTGAATACCTTCGTCCCGAGACGCTGTTCGGCACGAAGTTCGAATCCTATCTGAACGCCGAACCCGCTGTGGAGGACGATGAAGGATGGGACTGATGAGTACAGAAGCCGCACTCCTCGGGGCGATCATGGCGAACCCGGACCGGATGGCCGAAGTGGCCGGCGTCATCACGCCTGACGACTTCGAGTCCGCGTTCAACGCCCGCACCTTCACCGCGATCTGCGATCTGCACGCCGAGGGTCTCGATATAGACCTTGTGACCGTCCGCGACCGCATGCCCGACGATCACGAGACCCGGGCCCGGCTCGTCGATCTCTACGACGCCGCGGCCACGAGTGCCCACGTCGTCTCGTACGCCCGGCAGATCGCGGAATCCGGGGCCCGTCGTCGGCTCTCACGCGCCCTCCGTGTCGCCAGTGAACAACGAGAGCTCGCCGACATGCTCAGTGAGGCGAACACGGCCATCCAGGTGGTAGAGGGCGGCGGCGTGCCGGTAGCTCGCTCGCTGCGCACCGTTCTTGACGAACGTTACACCACGCTAGCGGACCCCCGCGAGTATGTGTGGCTCGCAGACTTCCCGGGGCCGCACCTTCACTTCGGTTCGCTCGTATACCTGGGCGCCCGTCCCGGCACCGGCAAGTCATCGTTCGCTCTCGCTGCCGCGCTCGAGTGGTCGTCTCGAGGTATGCCGGTCCGGGTCTATGACTTCGAGATGGGCGAGCTCGACTGGGCCGATCGTGTCATCCAGGCACGGACTCACTTCACCACGGACGAGCTCGACGATGGACTCGATGCCTTCGCTCTCGATACGGTCCGGGCGAAGACGGATAGCCTCGAGGGACCGCTCACCATCGTAGACGCGCCTGCACAACGCCTCTCGTTCGATGGACTGCTCTCCGACATAAGGCGCTTCGCCAGGCGGGGCGGCAGGATCGTGGTGATCGACTATATGCAGCTGGCCGTCGAGCAGAGCTACGAGGCCGTTACCGAGGCGTCCAGGCGGCTCAAGCTGGTGGCCAAAGAGTGCGGGGTGCTCGTCTTCGCCGTCTCTCAGCTCAAGCGCCGCTTCGACGATGCCGGGAACCCCAAGCCTCCGACGTTGGGTGATCTGAGGCAGAGCGGCGCGCTCGAGCAGGATGCGGACACCGTGATCTTGCTGCACCGATACGCGAGCGAGCGTGTGCCGGAGGTATGCCGCAGCCTGCGCGCCGATGGCTACCACGTCGACGATCCCGCCTACGGTGACCGCGCTCTGTCGCGTGTCCACTTCGCGAAGATGCGCCGTGGCCGGACGTACCGCTTTCCGTGCTGGTGGGACGGGCCGCGACTGAGCTTCGAGCCGATCGACCGAACGGAAGGGTGATCGCTATGAAACGACTTAGCGAATTCACGCTCGCGGACGTGTTTCCGACCGCGTGGCCGCCTGGCACGCCACGAGATCTGCGGATCCTTGCACCGCTGCTAACGCATCCCGGCGTCGGTGAAGTCTTGGAGGAGGCGCGAAGGCGCGAATGGCGGCGGTGGGAGCGGGAGCAAGAGGAGAGCCGATATGCGCGGGTCTGACGACGCCAGGATGCCGCGGAAGCTGAGGCAGCGTCTTGATCGTGAGCCCGGCTTGAAAGCTGAGCTCGAGGAGCGAGCACGCGAGAGCGACGGGCAGCCCCTGTGCCCGGCGTGCGGCGTGCGGCCGGTGAATCACTCGCGGACCGGGTTCTGCCGCACCTGCAGCTACAGGCGACTTTCCCAAGCATACGCAGAGCGTGAGGCTGAGGAGGAGGCCGCCCGCGAGTACCGACGCCTCAAGGCTAGGGCCAAGAGGCGCACGACTTGTCGCGAGTGCGGCGTCGAATACAGTCCGCGGCTCAACAGCGAAGGCAGGGTCAGCGACCGGCAGGTGTGCCCCTCGTGCAGAGAGGAGGAGGGCGATGGCTGAGGACCTCTACGCCGAGCTCGCGTTGATGAAGCGAGCACTGAGGGTAGCGGCACGGCTGCTGACGCGCGCATCGGCCGGCCAGCTCACGTCCGCCGAGAAGCTGCTTGCGCCCATCGTCTGGTACGAAGAGCTTATCGAGACAGCACGACGGGAAAGCGAGGGCGATCGTGGGCATGAGTGGAACTAAAACCGCAGGTAGGGGTAAGGAGGCTGAACTCTCTAGCACCGCTCACCCTTCCCATCCCGCGCCAAATTTCTTGTCACTTCCTACTAATTGGAACGCCGGAAACGGCAACGAAACCCTGCCCGCAATCGTCACGAAACACGGCCCGCGAGATGAAGGAGATTGTCCACCATGACAGTCCAGAAGGATGCACAGACAGCACGTGTTGCAGATGCAACACCTGACACCCCCGCTACCGTCACCGGCACGGACGGCAAGAGCTACCCGGCGAAGCGTGCGGAGCGGTGCCACTGGTGCGACGGTCCTCTCCCTGCCAAGGCGAAGACCGGCCGGCCGCGGCTGTACTGCTCGATCGGCTGTAA
>PWVH01000004.1 GCA_003563465.1 Coriobacteriaceae bacterium
TATTCAGTTTCGCGGGACGATCCGGACTGATGGCCAGAAGCTGGAAGCCGCGACGGTTCAGCTCGTCTTCCACATCAGCCAGTTCCGATAAATGCTCGGTGCAATATGGACACCAGCCGCCACGATAGAAGATCAGGACCGAGGGCTGCTCGGCTATGCGATCGCGCAGGCGGACTTCCTCGTCCTGCCCCGTTCGCACCGTAACATCCGGAACCGTGTCGCCCTTTTGTAAGGGTTCGGCGGCATACAGGGGAAGCAAAGCGCACAGCAAGCTAAGAATTAGTATTTTTTTCAAGGTTCTTTCCTCTCTTCGCTCTTAATCCAATCCACATACGAAACCGCCGCTTCGCCCGTATCATCCGAATCATTCATGATCGCAATACGAGCCATGGTTGGCGGATCTTCGCCAAACGCCCGTTGATAATCTTCAACGATATGCACCGTTTGCTCCTTCCATTCGCCGACGTGCTCTGCGCCACGTTGCAGCGGGATCATGCGGGCACGGTCCGTATATGGGTTGGGATATGTATCCGGCGCATCCACCGCGCTGGCCCAAACATAATTGAGGGTGCTGTGCGGTGGATACTCGCCATAGATTAATCGCGCGGCACGGTATTGAACCCGTTGCCGGAAGGATGCCTTGTCGGGATCATAGTCGAACAACACATAAATTCGAACCGGATAATCATCGCCGTCCTTAGATTCCACGTTGGTGTTCGAGTAGATATTGTCCACTCGCCAGCGCCAACTTAATCGCGGGTATTCATAAATATTGATGGTCTGTTTACTGACCAATCCGGAAGCAGAGGCCTCGCTTTCCGCGCGCAACACGGAGCCCGCATCCGTATCTGTAATTCGATACGTTGAGTGCTCCTCGATTCGGGGAAACGTCAATGGCTCCCATGCATCCAAGGATTCGAACGACTCCCGAAAAAGTCCGTCGCCCATACTTATGCCCGGAAGGAACATCAACAGTCCGAGCGCGACCGATTGCTTAAACGTTTTGCTTGTTTTCATGTGGATACGAGACCTGCAGGACACAAATATTCCTGGAATAATTCTTTTTCATTTGCCTCCTATCCAAAACATCAAGGAGACGCATCACGATGAAGTATAGAATATCAATCAGAGAAATCATCATAGGGCTGGGCGCAACAATAGCATGCTCGGTCATGGCTCAATCACTCATCTACTTCAATACCGACAACTTAACCGTACCCTCCAATCAGTTAAGGTCTGGCGGTCCACCAAAGGACGGCATTCCCGCACTCACTCGCCCCGATATGATCCCTGTCGAAATGGCCACGTACTTACAGGAGGATGATCGCATCGTGGTGGTGCGAAGCGGCGACGAGGTACGCGCGTATCCGATCCCAATCTTGAACTGGCACGAGATTGTTAATGATGTCATCGATGACACGGCCGTGGCCGTGATCTATTGCCCGCTCTGCGATTCTGTATCGGTTGTTGAACGCCTTGTAGAGGACGAAGTATTGGAGTTTGGTGTCAGCGGATATCTATACGAGTCCAATGTGCTGATGTTCGACCGTACGCATGACGCATTGTGGTCGCAAATTGGCATGACGGCGATCAGCGGACCGTACGCAGGCCGCTCATTACGCCATCTACCTTGGGAAATTGTGTCGTTTGGTGCCTTACAGGAGGCCAATCCCGAGGCGCTCGTCATGTCTCGCGAGACAGGGCATCACCGTGATTATGCTAGCAATCCATATGAAAGCTATTTTCGGCGTGGCTCTCCTATGTTTCCGGTTTCTAAGACAGATCGTCGCTTGCCGCGCATGGAGCCCATCGTCGGGATTCGTGCGAACAATATCGTGCGGGCCTATCCCGTGGAGGCCATCGTGGATGCAAAAGATGGACGTCTCTATGATGGTGTTCACAATGAGCGTTTATTACTGGAAGCGGACGATTCGGGACGCGTACGCGTGGTCGAATTACCTTCCGACACGCAAGTTGTGCACACCTTTTGGTTCACCTGGGCTGCGCTTCATCCGGACACAGAAATCTATCGACCACGCTGATTGAGGGGCTGGAGTCAGAAAAGCGGCAAGTCGGTGGGGGGAGCGTGTGAATGAAATTCCTTCATACCCATTCCTAGTCGGCGGCTCACGAAAAAGGGGGCTGATGGATAACTTCTTTGGGAATAAATCGCGACATCACGCCCTCGCGCAAGTATGAGATATTATTAAAATAGGATGTGCAATATGACCGGAGCGATAGAACAAATATTAGAACAGGGCCAATATTTAGTGACGACTCTGAAGCAGGAGCAATACGACCTTCCGGTGCGAGAGGCATTTGGCGCTACCATTGGAGCGCATTACCGCCACAGCTTGGAGCATTTTCAAGCGGTTTTAGACGTGGATGCAGAAGGTGTCATTGATTACGATGCCCGGGCTCGAGATGAAGAGATCGAGAAGGACAAAGAGGCGGCGTTGCGTGCCACAAAAAAATTATTAGCGGCCTGCCGTAGTCTCGATGTGAAGGTGCACGATCCGGTAGCAGTGCGGTGTGCAGTAACTGCTGAGGGCGAAGATTCACCGCTGGTGACTTCTTCATACGAACGGGAGTGCATGTACGTGATAGTGCATGCCATTCATCACTACGCTTTGATCGCCTGCATGTGTCAGCTAATCGATGTGCCGGTCCCAAGCGGTTTTGGCATGGCGCCTTCCACGCAACGGCATCAACGATCACTGGCCACACACGCCTAACACCAAAGAGAGTTCACGCATGTGTACCGTTAGCTGGACCCTGTCCGATTGTGGATATGAGGTATTCTTCAGTCGCGATGAAAACCGAACTCGCCCAGAAGGAGTCCCCCCGCAGAAGTGGCGAACCGAAGGGACGCCCTGGATGGCCCCCCGTGATCCTCAAGGGGGAGGAACATGGATTTGGGTCAACCAGTACCGAATGGCGGCTTGCATTATGAACGCCTATGAGACGGACCCGGCATCTGATTCACCAGGGTATCGAAGCCGCGGGCTGTTTTTGCAATCGCTGGCGCCATGCCCAGATGTGAACACCTTGGCGCAGCAGGCCCAGGAAGAGTTAAGAACCCATACGTACCGCCCCTTCTTCCTGCTAGCTTGGAATGAATTGGGTCAGCCTCAACTTTGGCAGGGCTGCGACAGCGAATTGACTCACCTTCA
>PWVH01000155.1 GCA_003563465.1 Coriobacteriaceae bacterium
CCGCCCACGCCCATTCGACGCCGCTCTTGGCGGCGAGCAGTACTTCGTCGAAATCGGGACCGAGAGACATGTGCGTCCACTCGTCGCGGCGTTCTGCGTTCTCTTTGGCAACAAGCATACAGCCAACCGTGTTCGAACTTGAGAATGGTGATGGGAGCCATGGACCCGCAACAATTGGCTGCCACGGCAAACAGCCTCGCGAAACGGACGCCTCCATTCCGCCGGATACGATTTGTCGCTGTTTCCCCTTTTGGCTTTCGTGTTCCGTGACGATAGTAATCGGTAAACAGGTCGTTCCCGAACCCACTTACTGATCGCCGAAGGGGAGCGCCACCTGTGGAGGTTCGCATGGAAACCTATGCCGTCATACATTTCGTCGCAGCGGCCGTATCACTGAGCGCAGCATACTTCACGTGGAAACGTCGCTCTGCTCCCGGTGCGAAGTGGCTCTTCCTGCTGATGATCGCTGCGGCCCAGTGGACGTTCTGCGACGGTATGGATCTCTCGGTCACGCAGCTCGAAACGCATCTTATGTGGGCTAAGGCTTCGTACTTGGGCGCCGGAGCGGTCCCGGTCTTCTTGCTGCTCTTCACTCTCGAATACACGCAGCAGGAGCAACGCTTGAGCACGAAAGGCGTAGCGATGCTGTTCACCGTTCCCTTATTCGGACTGTTCGCAGCGCTCTCCAACGAGCAGCATCAGCTGGTATGGACCGGGTTCTTGCAGGCCTCCGGCAATCCACGCGTCATCGTCTACCAGCATGGTCCGATCTTCTGGTTCCTCGCGCTATACTCGTTCGCCCTGCTTTTCGTGTCCGCAATCGTCATCGTCAGCTTCGCCCTCAAGACCGGCAGACTATACCGAGGCCAGAACATCTCGATCATAGTTGCGATACTCCTTCCCTGGAGCGCAGCAGTCGTGTACGTGCACGCGCCGGGCCTCGTGCCGGGGTTCTATCCCTCTATAGCTCTGGTCGTCTCCGGTTCGATCATGACGCTCAGCATCCTGAAGCACAGACTGTTCGACCTCGTCCCGATCGCACGGGAGGCGCTCCAGGAAAAGGTGCCAGATGGCTTGCTTGCTCTCGATTCCGCGGGACAGGTAGTCGACCTCAATCCAGCCACTATCCGTTTGCTCGAGCTGCAATCCGCCAAGCCCATCGGCCAACCCATCAGCAGACTGCTCGAGAGCTGGCCCGAGGCGGCCGCCCATCTGTTAGTAATCGACAACGAAGACTACGAGTTCACTCTGTGCTCGCGCTCAGGATCGTACATCGGTTTCGAGGTATCGGTCCTACTGGACAACAGAGGGGTCTACTGCGGCAACCTGGTGGTTGTGCGAGACGTCACCGACCGGGTGAGGAACGAGCAGGCATTGAAGCAGGCCAACGATGAATTGCAGTCAAGAGTCCAAGACATCGAGAGCCTGCATATGAAGCTTAGCGAGCAGGCAATCCGCGATCCGCTCACGGGGTTGTTCAACCGGCGCTATCTCTCTGAGACGCTTCCGCGTGAGATTGGCCGCGCCGCACGCGAGGGCTATCCGGTCAGTTTCATCATGCTCGATGTGGATGCGTTCAAGCAGATAAACGACGTGCACGGTCATGCCACCGGAGATCATATCCTTCGCTTCCTCGGCTCGCAGCTGGCCTCGCAGACACGCGCTGGAGACATAGCATGCCGTTACGGAGGAGACGAGTTCTTGGTGGTGCTTACGAATACTGCTCTGGAAACCGCCATCGAGCGTGCCGAGAGATGGCGCACATCTTTCCAGGAATCGAGCACGTCGGTCATGGGACTAAGCGAGGTCGCGACCCTCTCGGCCGGAGTTGCCGCGTTTCCCATCCACGGAGAAACCGCCGAGCAGGTCTTCGCTGCTGCGGACGGAGCCATGTATGCGGCCAAAGCGGCTGGACGCAACAGAGTGACCGTGAGCCCGTGCGACCGCCTGTCCCAGATTTCTGCAAGCCTGTAATTCGAGCAACAGCTACGAACCCATCGCCTGCTTGTGCCTAGCTATGCGAAAACAGTAAGCTAGCCGCAACGAATAGGCTGCTCGGTAGCGAAACCTGCCGAGCAATCCGTGGCCACGAACCATTGTAAGGGGCGCAATGGAGGGGCACGCTTCCCAAGTGACCGAGCACGATTCGGACCGCTTCTGGGACCTGTACAGTCGCTTCTACGACTCGGTCTATCACCTCATGCCGTACCGGAAGCTACTCTGGGACACATACCAGGCGCTGGAGCTGCAGCCTGGTATTCGCGTCCTTGATGCCGGCTGTGGAACGGGGAACCTCGAGCTGTTCATCTCCGAGAAGCCGCACCCCCCCGTCGAAATCGAAGGGGTCGACTACTCGCAGGCCATGCTGGCGCGAGCTCGATCCAAATGCCGTGATCTCAGTTTTGTCGAGTTCAAGCGGTGCGATCTCAACAGGCCGCTCCCCTATCCCGACGCATCTTTCGACCGGATAGTGAGCGTGAACGTCCTCTATGCGCTGGAGAAGCGCGACGATACCATGCGGGAGCTGCTCCGAATCCTGAAGCCCGGAGGACGCCTCGTGATCACCAGTCCGACCCCAGAGTTCTCGATAGCCCCACTGCTCCTAGACCACATGCGTCGGGTGCGGAACATCTGGGGTTTTTCGCGAAAGGCTCGGAGAGTCCTTGGCAGTATCTCGATTCTGGCAACGAGCGGAGTGGGCTCGATCATCCTGAACGTGTTCGTGATAAACCGACGTGAGAATGCAGGCCGCTACCACTCGCTCGACCTGACGGATCTGGAGGCCTTTCTCGCGCGTCATGGGCCGAGCGGTATAGGTGACGTACGCATACAGCCGGCTCTCGCCCAACAGAACCTGTTCGCCACCGCAACCAAGATGGCGGCGGCCTAAACGGAAGCGGGGCGAGTCGACTGACATGGACTTCATGGTTTGCACCGAACCCGATCATGTTCGCATGGCCAAGGCTCTGAGGTTCTCCGTCTACTGCGAAGAAAAGGCCTGGATCGACCCGAGCCAGTACGATGACGGAATCGAGGAAGACGAGTACGATTCGCTGGCCGTCCACTTCCTCGCTCTTGAGGATGGAGAGCCGGTCGGAACCTCCCGGCTTTTGCTGGGAGCCCG
>PWVH01000035.1 GCA_003563465.1 Coriobacteriaceae bacterium
CGTGGGTGATGTTCAACAACTGCAAGTACGACTACGCGCCGCGCAACGCACGCGAAATCGCGAGGATACTTGGCGATGTGGTTGCGCTGCGACCAGACGGCACGCCGACGGGAGAGCCCGTTCCCGGACCTTACGGTGAGGCTGCGGATAGCAGCCAAGAGACCGGGGAACAGCTCGACTTTGGTGTGTAGGCGCTGGCGCTCGGGCGGCCTGTTGTAGGCGATCCTCGTCGCAGGGCGCCGCTAGACCACTCGCTTCAGGTAGCGATTGCGCTCGTCGGCGACAAGCTCGCCGTCGAGGACTTCGAGAATCCGGTCCGTGCGCTGCGCGACGCTTCGATCGTGAGTGACTATAACGAAAGCGGTACCGGTCTCCGCGCTTACCTTGCGAAAGAGGTCGTAGACGAGATCGGTGTTAGCGGTATCGAGATTGCCGGTCGGTTCGTCGGCGAGCACGAGCGCGGGCCGGTTCATCAGCGCGCGAGCGATGGCTACGCGCTGCTTCTGGCCGCCCGAAAGCGCATTGGCGTTCTTGCTCTCGAGTCCTGCCAGACCGAGGAGACCGAGCGTTTGTTCGGCACGCGAGCGTATCATTCCGGCTGGTAGGCTACCCGCAATCAGCGCGGGCATGGCCACGTTCTCGAAAACGCTGAACTCCGGCAGCAGGTAGTGGAACTGGAAGACAAACCCGATGAGCTCGTTGCGCAGTTCCGAACGTTTGGACTTGCGCAAACTTTCAGTGTCGGTCCCTCGGTAGCGGACGTGTCCCGAGGTGGGCTTGTCGAGCAGGCCGAGGAGGTTGAGCAGCGTGGACTTACCAGAGCCCGACTGCCCGACGATGCTCGCGAACTCGCCTTCAGCGAGCTCGAAAGACACTCCCCGGAGTGCATGGGTCGCCGCCTCACCGGAACCATAGGTCTTCTTCAGGTCGTCGGCGATCAACAGATTGCCGTTGGCGCGAGGGGAATCAGCCACTCTGAATCACCTCGATCGGGTCGAGGCGAGAGGTCTTGCGGGTGGGCACGATCGAGGAGAGCAGTGCTACCGAGATGCCGACTGCCGAAGAGAGGACGATGAACGCAGGCTCGGGCTCGATGGCGAAGTCGACCGGAGCAAACGAGAATCCCCAAAGCAGCGCGAACCCCAGTGCCAGTCCACCCGTGGTGCCGCCTGCGCCCAGGAGAGCCGCCTGCCACAGGAAGATGCGGCCGGCACGCGCGTCGGAAAGGCCCATCGCTTTCAGGATTCCGATCTGCCGCGTCTTCTGCACCGCGCTGATCGCCAGTGTCGACGCGATGCCGAGCGCGACCGCGACGAGCACGAAAGCCTGGATCATGTAGGAAGACAAGGATTGACTCTGCAGCGCCGTGAGGAGGTCTGCATTGGCGTCCTGCCACTCGGATATCGCTAGATCGGGCAGTTCGAGTCGCAATGCTTCGGCCACCTCGGCGGAGTCGAACGGTTCGCGCACTTGGGCCTGGATTGCCGAGTACTCCTCGGCAGACCAATCCGTCAGCGTACGCGGCAGCTCCTCGCTCACAAAGGCCTGCCGCTCGTTGGCGGCAGCGGCCCCGAGGTCGACTGTCGCCGACAGCGTGAGGGTAGCAGTTTGGTTCCCTGCGAACACGAGAGTGATCTCGTCACCAGGCTCAAGCGAGTACTTCTCCGCGAAGTCGATGCCGAGGATGACGTCATCGTCGGCGAGGCGCGCGTTCCCGGCAGTGGTGCGCTCGCTGAGAGCGTAGATGGCATCGAGCGATTCCAGTTCGCCGCCGGTCAGGCTCAAAGGAGCGCTTTCGTCACCTTCCACAAAGAGCGCCGAGGTGGTGCGCACCGGCGCGATCGCTTCAGGCTTGATGCGCTCGTCGGCGGTAACCACATCGCGCACGCGTTCGGTGTATGCGACGGGATCGCCTTCTTCGGCAGCCGAGATGGTGACGTGCGGACTCGAGCCGACAGTGGCGTCGATGAGCCCGGACTGCAGGCTGGCGATCAGCGAGCCTACGAAGACCTGCGTGGCGATACCAACCGAGATTCCGGCCATGATGAGCACCGACTGGACCGGGTTCGTGCGCAAGAAGCGCGTGGCGATGCGAAGCGAGAGCACGTCAGGAACCCTCTTCGCCGGGCTCGGGGGACGCAGCGTGAGGTCCGGCGCCGGGTAGACCGTAGGCTTCGGTGTCGAGCAAAAGGCTTCCGAAGCGCTCCGTTTCCCTTTCGAACGCGGGGCCTCCTACCGCGATGCGCGTGCCCGGCGGGAGTTCTCGCTTCAGCCGGTCGATCACCTCGCGAAGTCGCACACGATGGTAGTGGGTTGATGCCGAGAGAACCACCAGCTTCGCGCCGAGAGCTTCGGCTGCGTGGCAGATTTCGGCCACCGGTGTGTCGGCTCCGAGGAAGTGCGCCGAGTAGCCCGCGAGCAGAAACCGGTCGAAGAGCATGCGCAGTCCCAGGTCGTGATGCTCCTCGGAGGGGCATGCCAACAGGACGGTGATATCGCGTGGGGGCATGCCTCGGGCTTCTTCGATCACCTTGGGCGCGAGCGACTCGACGATCGAGCGCACGACCGCGGTCGCATAGTGCTCTTCCCAGATTCGAGCCGCTCCTCGCTGCCATGCGAAACCAGTGTCGGTCAGTAAGGGACCGAGCACGGAGGTATAGAGATCGGGGATGGACACGTTGCCACTGTCAACCGCATCGAGCGCCGCGGTGAGTGCCCCAGCCCGGTCGCGCTCGGCTAGAGCGGCGTCAATCGAGTCGCGAATCGTTTCAGTGAAGTCTGCCAAAGGGCTCCTTGATCGAGATATGCCGTCACCTACATCCCGATGCTACCCGAATCTCGGGTACTTTGGGCTCTTGTTCTCGTTAGTGTCTGCCGTTGTCATTGCCATCGGAGATTGTAGACAACCACAAGGGTGCAAGGTAGAATCTCGTTCGCTGTCCCACACGGGGGTGTAGCTCAGCTTGGTTAGAGCGCTGGCCTGTCAAGCCAGAGGTCGCGGGTTCGAGCCCCGTCACTCCCGCCATCGACTATACGCAGGTCGAGAGGCCAATTGGCCTTCCGGCTTGCTCGCTTTTCGTCGTCCGTAATAGGCCCGTTGTGCAGTCCTTGTGCAGTA
>PWVH01000093.1 GCA_003563465.1 Coriobacteriaceae bacterium
CCGAAGACCACGAAGTCGAACCCCCTGGGCAGGCCCTCGGTAGGGATGAAGCGTTTGAAGTCCTCCGCTTCGGCGCTGTATATCTTCAAGCGACGGTTGTTGCTATCCGAGACCCATACCTCGCTGTCCAGCACTTTCACGCTGTTCGGGAACTGGAAGAGCTCGGGATTGGCCGATGCACGCTCGGCGAAACCGGTGATGCCCACGGATCTGGTGAAATCCCCGTCGGGATCGAACACGAGCAACCGGTGCGTGGCGAGTAGGTCGGTGACGTACATCGTCCCGTCGCTGTCGAACGCGATAGCGACAGGCACCCATTGAACACCGCCGGTCTCGAAGGTGGGCAGCTGCTCCTGTGGAAGGTTAGGGTCGAACTCGCCCACGTAGGTACCGTCGTCTTGAAAAACCTGCACCGCACGGGCACGGCGATCGGAAATATAGAGGTTGCCGTCGAGCGGGTTGCGCGCGATGTATAGCGGCGTGATGAGTTCCTCGGCACCAAACGTGTAGTCCAAATCGCCTTCCGGAGTGAAGACGAAGACCATACCGAGCCTGGAATCAGTCACGTATACCCGACCCGCGTCCGCAAGCACACCCAGCGGGTATATCAGACGAGTATCTTCTTCACCGCTGAACGAATAGAGATATTCCGGTGGGGTTAGGAACTCGGTCGCCACCCTTACAAATGGAAGATCGAGTCTGCGAGTGGCGCGGTAGTTGATGATAGTCGCAACAAGCAAGAGCAGCAGGATCAGGAGCGCCGCGATAATCAATATGAGCCTCTTGCGGCGCTTGGTCACGCGAGCACCTCACCTTTCGCGATGATTGCGGTCACTCCTGCTTCAGCCTTTCCATGGCAGCCTTGATGCCTTCGTTCTCCGGCGCCATCTCCAGCGCCTCCTGGTAGAGCTCCAAGGCGATGTCCGGCTTATCCATAGCCTCGACTATCTCGGCGTGTAACACGACCTTATCCACGTCTTCGGGCTCCAACACCCGCAGTATCAGCACGGCTTCAAGCGCGGCATCGGTGTCGCCTGCCTGAAGCGCCTCACGCGCCCGCGCCTCCCACTCTGCAGCTGTTCCTAGCGAGGCTAGCGCCTCGGGCGGTAAATCGTTGTCTGGGTCCAATTTGGCCGCTTCGGCAAAGTGTACCGCTGCGTTGATGCGGTCGTCCATCATCAAGTAGACCTGGCCCATCTCGTAGTGCGCCTGAGCGAACTTGGGGTCGAAGACCAGGGCGATCTCGTAGTTCTCGAGTGCCCCTGCAAGCTCCTCGATCCCTTTAAGAGCCATGCCCAGACCGAAGTAGAAGTCCGCGTTCGCCCGATTCATCCTTATAGCAGCCTTGAAGTACCCGACCGCTTCTTCGTAGTGACCAGTATCCAGAGCTGACTCGCCGAGATAGAAGAAGGCGAGTTCCCGATGCTCTTTGAGGCCTTCGAACTGCCCACCCTCGGTGACTTCCAGGACACGCAGGAAGTACGAGTTCGCGGTGTCGTAGTCTTGTTGCATCATCGCGACGATGCCGAGTACCAGATGCGCGCCAGTGTGATCAGGACTGATTTCAAGCGCGGCATTCAGTTCGCGTACCGCCTCCCTGAAACGTCCCGCTGAAGCTAGCGCCTCACCGAGCCGCACGCGCAGCTGCGGATCGTTGGGTGATTCTGCGACCAACTCGGAGACTCCATCGACGACACGCATCGCCGGATCGGCCGCACGTTCCATCGCCCTTTGCTGCAAGACGGAATAGCCGAGATATGCAGCGGAGCCGACAACGGCGACCGCGAGCACGCCACTTATCGCTACGAGAATCCTGTCGATGAGTTGGCTCTCAGAACTGAAGGGCGCGAAGAGCTTGGAACGAATCTCCATGTTCGTCATCGGCTCCAAGGGCGTTTGATGTGGGATTCAGCTATTCGAGAGGGCTACTGGCTCCGAACAAAGGGTCGGGCGAGAAGCCCGACCCCCACAACGGTTCGGACACTAATCTTTGGGAAGTCGCTTGTCAATTGCCGGCAAGCCATATTGGATAGCCGTGGCACAGTTGCTCTCAGCCATGCGAAAGGCCTGCCAAGTCACGTAGCGCACCAGAAGCGTACCTGTCACGCATCGAAATCCGGATGGCAGCGGACGCACAGCTCCGCGCCAGGCCACGGCGCGATCAGCTCGCTGCGGTAGTCGAGCGCTCCGTGGCAGTCGTAGCAAAGGCGCAGGTCGTGGCCGAGGGCCGCCGGCGAGCCGTCGAGATTGTTGGCCCCGAAGCGTACACCTGCGCGAGCGTTGTTGTTGTTGCGGTCGTTGCGGGCATTGGCGTTGACCGTGCGAACGCCCCAGGTCGCATGGCACTCGTAGCAGCGGTACGGGCGGCCCACGGCCTCTTCGACCTCGAAGTGCACAGCATGGTACGCGTAGCCCTTATGCCTGATCGCGGTAGCAGGCTTCAAGGACATCTCGTCGTGACAGGGCACGCAGTTCTCCTCGATGAGGTCGACTCGCTTGACCTGATCGTGATGGCAGTCCTGACACCACGACATGTCCGTGTGGCACACCCTGCAGTCGCGCTCGTCGGGACGGCCGAAATCGTATCGGGTATGCGTGACCAGGAAATCGAGCGGGTGCGGCATGGTGCTCTGGTGGCAGATCTCGCACGAGGCCGAATCGTGGCACGCCCAGCATGTGCCCTCGCGATCCAAGTAGGGCTCTCCGTGCTCGGAGAGGAACACCAGTTCCCGATGGTCGTCAGGGATTGCTAATCGCGGCGGCGAGCCGTCGGCCAAGGGGCGCCGGCCTTGATGGCACTCTACGCAGAAGGGGGGCTTATGGCACCACCCGCAGTATTCCTCGTCCTCGTAGGCGGGCTCGCCGTGCTGGTCCAGCTCGAAGGCCGGCGTGTGGTCGTCCGGCTTCAAGGCGAACTCCGGCGGGTGGCAGTCCCGGCACTCCTCGGTCGCCACCAGGCCGCCCACTCCGTGCACCAGGGTGTGACACGCGTAGCAGTCGGTCTTCTCGTTATGGCGCGTGGTGCCGTCCGGCCGATGCGGGAAGACCGGGTGGCAGCCCTTACAGTCGAAGCC
>PWVH01000111.1 GCA_003563465.1 Coriobacteriaceae bacterium
CCCGAGCCTGCTGCTACGCCAGCCGAGATTCTGCCGCCCGAGGTCTTCCCGCTTGTCTGCGAAGACTGTGGCGATGAGGTCGTCCAGGTTCCCCTCGACCTGAACCCGGCAGCGAAGCACCAGTTCGGATACGACGTGGGAGGCTCTCGCTTAGGAATCCTCACGATTCTTGAGGGCTCGGAGTACGAGGGCGTGGTTGAGAGGATGGAGGATTCCTATCAGAAGGCGATCGCCGAAGGACATGATATCGGCGAGCCCAAGTACCTTGACGATGTAGGTGATGGGGCAGTGGTACACGACATGGTCGTCGTCTTCAAGAGCGGGGATGACTGCGGCATGATTTCCGCGAACATGCTGCAGGATGTAGAGGGAAACCCGTTCGAGACGATCTCGCGTGAGGAACTCGAGAAGCTCGCTCGTATCGCCGCCCCGAGGATGTAGGAGCCGCCCGCGACGTAAGCCGAAGACGATTCGCTCGCGTCGTAGTGACATCTCATCTGTTCAGAGTCCGCTTGAGGTCGAAGGCGATTCCAACCTGGGCCAGCAGTGCCAACACGGCGATGAACTCGAGTCGTCCGGCCCACATCTGGAACATGTACACGAGCTTGAGTCCGGTGGGCATGGAGGGTGAAGTGACACCGACGGAAAGGCCCGAGGTGGCTGTGGCTGACACAGACTCGAAGAGCGCCTCGGGCAGGCTGTAGCCATAGGCTGCGCCCGCCACCGTTCCGAGCAGGAGGGTGCCAACGTACAGGATGAACACGGTCGATGCGGCTCCCGTTACTTCCGGCGTTAGAATGCGTTGGGATAGGTGGTGATAGCGAATCCTTATGGCCGAACTCGGTGGCGCGAGCGCCTGCTTGACTTGCAGAAGGATCGACTTTGCGATCACGCCTACGCGCAAGGCCTTGATTCCACCCCCGGTGGAAGACAGCGACCCGCCGACCGCCATGCCGATGATGATCGCGATAAGCCCTACGGTTCCGAAGTCGTAGAGCAGCTGACTGCCGTAGACAGTCTTGAGCCCGGAGCTATGAGCAGAGATCATCTGGAACACACCTTTTCGCAGCAGTGCGACGCCTCCGGGGAAGTGTTCGGAGGCGATAAGACCCGCAGTCACGAGGACGGACCCGGCTGCAACTATCGTGGCCAGTACGCGTGTCTCGAGGTTCTTCCAGAGCTCTTCTCGTCCTCCGCGCCATACATGGGCATGGACTGCGAAGTTGATGGAGCCTGCGATCATGAGGATAAGCGCGGTCAGCTCGACCAGCGCACTGTGGTAGTACATGAGACTCATGCTCTTGGGAGCAAACCCACCCGTGTCGAAAGCCGCCGCTGTGAGCCAGAACGCGTGCATGATGCCTCGGTCGAACGAAAGGCCTAGATAGGTGAGCACGGCGAAGAACGTCAAAGTGCCTACCACGACGTACACTGCAGTGAAGAACCACATGAAGCGCGCGGTGTATATCACGTTCGGCAGGATGCGCTCATCCCTACCTTCGGCGAGATAGAGCGAGAACGCTCCTCCCCGAAGTCCGATGGCGAACGAGAGAGCTGCCACTACGATGCCCTGCCCACCGATAAGCTGCAAGAGCTGCCGCCACATGTTGTGAGAGACGGCTATGTGCTCGAGATCGGACACGACCGTCAGGCCACAAGTCGTAAGCCCCGAGAGGGCATCGAACGCAGCGTCCAGGTAGCTCCCGTAGTTATCCGACAGCGCGAGCGGCACGGCGGCTACCATCGTGGCGGCGAGCCAGCCCAATGCCGTTATCGCCAAAGCATGAGTGTGTCTCACCCGTTCGGGACGGATGTCGAAGTTGAGCAGCAGCGTTCCTACTGCGAGTGCCACACCCATGGCAAGAACGAAGTCGAGTACGGGCTCCCACTCCCGATAGATCAGGCCGGTGAGTATGGGAATCGTCATCGCGAGGCCGATGCCGATCTGGAATATGCCCACGTAGTGGGCGATCAGCATCAGGTCGCGCTTGCGAAACTTGATCCACATCTCAGAAGATTACGGAGACGAGAATCGAGATCAAGAACATTGCAAGGATGAAGGCAGCGAAGGTGGCCACCTCGGCAATCAGGCCGCTCAGCCAGTGCTGGAACGGGCTTTGGAGCCGGTGTATCGGCATCGTGTGTCCTTCACTTCGAGACGTTGCACGATCGTCGCGCTCCGTGCTCAGGATAGCAGTACGCTTCGCCCGAGGTGCCCGTGGCTGACCTTAGCCGCTGTTCTCGCCATGATGCTGTTGCTGGTCTTACCGGTCCGGCGGGAGACATGGTATCGAGGGCCGATACGGCCGTGACGACCGATATGGTAGATTTGCGGACATAGGGGAGCCATCGGAGAGGCGCAGGCCCTCGCCCGCGCAGGAGGGTTGGATCACCCCCATGAGGCTGGCAAGTTCACGCATCGGAACACGGGAGGAGCTGTTATGAGAAGAGTGCTGATCTGCAGCATCGCGCTACTACTTCTAGTCGGTCTCGCAGGATGCGGCCAACCCGAAACGAACGGGATGCTCGTAGACGAGATTCCAGAGGATCTCGACGAACTTGCCGAGGTCGTGGAAGACATACCGCGTGGCGAAGTGGGCGGCAAGGTCGATCAGATGGTGGAGCACTTCGAGGCCAGCGGCCTTGACGTTGGCGAAGTCAATGCGATGTTTCTCCTCGAGGGTATGACCGACGCTGTTTGGGTGGAGGTGGAGGGCGACAGAGCCGACCTCTACCTGAGGGACGACGGCGAACTTGAGCTGTATGCTCCCATGCACCCGGAGCTGGAGCGCATCCAAGAGGTCTTCGACAGCTTCTAACGTATGCTCTGGATCGGTCGAACATGCAGCCGGCCGCGGTTGAACGATACCGGCGACACCGGATTATGACGACATAGGCAGGCAGGTTCCGAAACAGACCTGCCTGCCTGATGTTTTCTATGGTGCCCCCGGCAGGAATCGAACCTGCGACACCAGGTTTAGGAATACGGGTTGGCGAGGGCGCGTGGACGTGCCTCACCTTGTGTGAGCTGCAGCGTTCCTTGTCC
>PWVH01000164.1 GCA_003563465.1 Coriobacteriaceae bacterium
CGGTAACGCTCGTCATAGTCCAGCCCATACCCAACCACGAACTCATCGGGGATGTCGAAGCCCACATACCTACAGGAGATAGGTACCCGCTGCTTGTCCTGTTTGCTCAGCAGGGCCACCACCTCAAGGCTCTTGGGCTTGCGAGAGGCCAAGTTCCTCAACAGATACTTGAGCGTCAATCCGGTGTCGAGGATGTCCTCGACCACGATTACGTTGCGGTCCTCGATCAGCTCCTCTAAGTCCTTGATGATCCGCACGACTCCCGAGGAGCGTGTGGCGGACCCGTAAGAGGAGACCGCCATGAAATCGACCTCCACAGGCGACGTTATGGCTCGTGCAAGATCGGCCACGAACAGCGCGGCGCCCCGCAACACGGCGATCAACAGCACGGAGTCGTCGCCGTAGTCGCGACTGATCTCCTCGCCGAGTTCGCTCACACGCCTCTGAATCTCGTCTTCGGTGAGCACTATGTGGTCGAGGTCCGGGTGCATCTAGCTCTCCTGTCCGTCCTGTTCAAGCCTGCAGGGAAACACCTCGCCAGCCTGCAGTGTGAGCCGCACTGCTGCCCGCGTACGCGGCGTCACCTTGTAATCGTCGCTCATCCTGACTCCTGCCAGCCACACGACACGCTCGCCCTCTTTCACTACCGGCACACAAGGTCGCTGCCGGAGAGGAATCTTCTCGTCACCCAGCAGGTCCGCAAGCTTCTTCGTGCCGCTCATGCCGAGGGGCCGCATGCGTTCGCCCGGAGAAGAGGGGCCGACCGTGAGCGCCGTCGCTTCACCGACATCTACGACCACGCTCAGCGCGTCGCCGGCGGTGTCGCCCGGATCCGCAACTTCGGCCACGATGCGGCCGATACTGCCGAGTTCGGCTACACCCGGTATCGGGAGCAAACAAGGTGCCACGGCCGGGAGTCGCTCCCCCCGGTGCGAAATAATCATTTTATCGTACTCGACGAACGCCCGCAGACCGCCAGGAAGGTCTCGAGCGAATCCGTCTTCTGCGAGACCCGCTGAAATCGCGTCCAGGTGCTCGGATTCGAGTCGCGATGCCGCCTCAGCAAACCTCTCTTCGAGAGCTGCTCGAACGGTACGCCGGCGCATCGCCGAAGATAGTGTCAGCATCCTCGCACGGTCGAGGGCGACCTCGTCTTCTCCGGCAACCTGAACTGCAAAGTCCCTCGCGAGCACCGCTGCCATATTGGAGAGCAGTGCATCTTCGTCTGCAAGCACACGCATCGTGCGCGCCAGGGTGACGTGCAAAGCGGGCTCGATCTCGAGCAGAGCCGGAAGCAACTCGTGACGTATGCGCGCACGCGACCGGGAGACGTCCAGGTTCGTGGCATCCTCTCGCCACGTGGCCTCGCCTTGCTCGGAGAGCCAGGCGCGCACCTCGGCGCGAGGCACGTCAAGCAGCGGACGGACGATCCGTCCTCGCACGTGACGCATCGAGGCCAGACCGCCAGCTCCCGCACCCGATAGCAAGCGCATGAGAAAGGTCTCGATGCGGTCGTCCAGCGTGTGCCCTACCGCAATGCGGGCCAGGTGCGGATCGACACCGGCCTCGACGGCGCGGACATCCGCCTCTTCGGCAGCCAGCCGGTAGCGCACCTGGCGGCCGGCGTCCTCGAGATTGAGGCCGGCCTGGACCGCGTAAGTAGCGACGTCGACCTGCGCCGTGTGGCAGGGCACGCGAAGAGCCTCGCACTTCTCGACCACGAAGGCCTCGTCGGCATCGGATTCCGCTCCGCGCAGAAGGTGGTTCACGTGCAACACGCTCACGCGGAGCTCTTCACCGAGATGCCCGCCTGCGAGCAGGCGTAGAAGGGCCATCGAGTCCGCTCCGCCCGACACGAGCACCACCACAGGCACTCCGGGCGAGAACATCTCGTGTTCGGATGCAGTGGCGCGGGCTATGTCTGCAAGCGAGGTCATGATCGCAGCATAGCGTCCCCAGGCCGAGGACTCACGCTTCGAGACCGCGAGGGGTGAGCAGCCGCTCCGCGCTAGCAAGCAGGCTGTCTGCGACCACTGCAAGCATCGCCGCAGCTACGGCACCCTGAAGCACGTACGCCATGTTCTGGACGTTGATTCCGCCAATGATCGGATCGCCGAGACCTCCCGCGCCCACGGCAGCCGCAACCGTCGCTGTACCGATGTTGATCACCACAGAGGTGCGGACCCCGGCCATGATCACGCTGACCGCAAGCGGTATCTCTACCGATAGCAGAATCCGCGCCCGTCCCATACCCATGCCACGTGCCGCGTCGATGGCCGCCCTCGGCACCGCCTCGAGCCCCGCAACCGTGTTGCTTACGACGGGGAACATCCCGTAGAGAAAGAGCGCGACGACGGCCGGCCACAGCCCGAACCCGAGAATCGGCACCATGAGCGCGAGCACCGCAACAGGCGGAAATGTCTGGCCGAAGTCGACAGCCGTGGCCACCACCTCTCGAAAGTCGGCCCCCGAAGGCCGAGTGACCCACACTCCGAGAGGCACACCCACCATGAGCGTGAGGCCGCTGGATATTCCGACCAGACGCAGGTGCTCGATCGTGAGCTCTGCTATCGTCGCACCTGGATAGACGGGTCGCGCGGCGCGGGGGAACACCTCTGCCAGGACGCGCGCCCATATCTCCTGCTGGCTCACGACCCACGCGAAGAGCACCGCTCCCGCGAGAGCAGCGAGGATGGGAGCCGCGCGACGCGGCTCGCTCATGTGGTCACCTCGCCTTCTTCGGGCTGCACGCCTTCGTCGAGCTGCGCACGCGCTTCGGGCGGCACGCCCTCCTCGGGCGGCACTCCCAGAATCTCACCCTCCGGCAGATTCGCAATGTGCGCATCTCCTTCCGCCATCGTTCGCTCGATAGCTGAAAGCGAGACTTCACCTAGGAGCCGGCCCCTCTCGTCAACCACCGCCACGTTGCGAAAGCCCAGGCCGAGCATTCGTGAGAGTGCCTCTTTGAGCGTGGTATCAGGCTGAACGGCAGCCTCCCGCCAATCCACCAGCGTCCCAGCCTCCTCGGGCGATGTACCGGCGTCGAGCACATGGCAGTCGACCCAGCCCTCGAGTGTTCCTTCATCATCGGTGAGATAGAAGAACCGCGCTTCTTTGCATGATTCTCTCGATACTCCTCCGGTCCCGTCAGTGGTCGAAAGTACGTCCGATGTCATGACGTCGGCAACGCGTGCACGCCCGAGCCGTTTGAGCGCTCGATCCGCCCCCATGAAGTCGTGCACGAACTTGCTCGCCGGATGGTCGAGCAGCGCCTCGGGCGTGTCGTACTGCTCGAGACGGCCGTCTCGCATCAGAGCTATCCGGTCTGCGAGGCGAATCGCCTCGTCGACATCGTGAGTCACGAATACCACAGTCTTTCCCAGCTCCCGCTGGATGCGCGCGAACTCCGCCTGCAGCCTTTCCCGGGTTAGCGGATCCACCGCTCCGAATGGCTCGTCCATGAGCAGCAGCGGCGGATCGGCGGCCAAAGCACGTGCAACGCCCACCCGCTGAGCCTGACCGCCCGAGAGTTGACGAGGATACTTCTTCGCGTACTCGTCGGCATCGAGGCCGACTATCTCCAGGAGTTCTAGGACCCTCGGCGAGTACCGGGAACGCTCCCAGCCTAGGAGCTTAGGAACGGTGGCGACGTTCTCGGCCACCGTAAGGTGCGGAAATAGCCCCACCGACTGAATCACGTAGCCGATATGACGACGCAGTTCCTCGGGACGGATGCCCATCACATCCCGGCCGTCGATTACTATCCTGCCGCTCGTGGGCTCGATGAGACGGTTGATCATGCGCAGGGTGGTCGTCTTGCCGCAGCCCGAGGGCCCGATGAGCACGCAGACCTCGCCCGAGGGCACCTCGAAGCTCACGCCGTCGACGGCGGTCAGGCTATCGTAGCGCTTCGTGACGTCTTCGAGCGCTATCACGAGAGCCCTCCCTCTTCGATGCCTGGGGACACTGCGAGACGTCTTAGCATGCGCATGGCGGCGTCGGCGAAGACGGCGAGAACGACCATCGGCACGGCCCCGAGAAGTGTGAGGTCGTCGGCTTGCTGGCCCCACCCCTGGAACACCAGTATGCCGAGGCCACCCGCTCCTATGAACGCCGTGACCGCGGCGATGCCGATCACGAGTACTGCTGCCGCTCTCACGCCTTCGATGACCAGAGGCAGCGCGAGCGGAACCTCGACACGGAAAAGCAGCTGCAGACGGCCCATTCCCATTCCTCGGCCAGCATCTATCGTCGCCGGATCGACTCCCGCGAGACCGACGAAGGTGTTGCGCATTATGGGCAGAAGCGCATAGAGAGCGAGCGCGATGACGGCAGGAGTCGTACCGATCGCCGTCAGCCCGAGGGCAGCAAGAGGTGCGATAAGGAGTCCGAGCATCGCCATGGAAGGGATAGTCTGGATGACGCTTACCACTCCCAGGCCGAAATCTCGGACGACCCGACTGCGGGATGCAAGAACTCCGAGCGGCACGCCGATAAGCATGCCCGCGCCCAAACCGGCTCCCGAGAGCACGAGATGCTGGCGCACGAGCATCCAGAAACGACGGGACTGCACCGCGTACTCCTTGGCGAGTGACAGTTCGCCGACGCTTCCCCACAACATGACGGCAAGACCGGCTAACAGAGCGATGACCGACACCGCACGATTCACTCTCACCGACCCCGTGGCGCGACTCCCGGCGAACCAAACGGTGATCGCCCCGATCGCCGCAAGCCACGCTCCGGACCCGATCGATACCCGTGCGATGACGGGTGCACCCTCCTGAAGGCGCTCGGCAGCCGAACCGAGGGCCGAGAGCAACAGGATCGCGGTGGCGGCACCCGTACCGAGCAGCGCGGGGCCGCGCGATCTTGCGGGCAGAAACGCCGAGATCAGTGCGAGCGCTGCCGCTGCTACGAGCAGCCAGCCCGAGAGCCCCGCAACTGCGAATCCCTCCGGCACGCCGCTCGCGATGCGGTTCGGACGGAACTCCACGAAGGGCAGCAGCAGACAGCCCGCAAGCGCCACCGTGGCCCCGAAAGCGGCGACCCGGTCGACGCGGCCTGCGGACCGTCTCTCAGCGCTGCTTTGGGTGCTGTCGATCGCTGCTCCCTAGTCGATGAACCCTTCGGAGCGCAGCCACTCCTCAGCCACATCGCGTGCATCTCTGCCCTCGAGTGCGACCTTTGCGTTGAGACTCTGGAGGGTCTCCAAATCCAAGCGTGCGAAGACCGGCTCCAGAATCCCTCGGATCTCCGGATACCTCTCTATGACCTCGCCACGGAACACAGGTGCTGGCTGGTAGATCGGCTGGACGCCAAGCGGGTCTTCGAGAACGAACAGGTCCAGGGCAGCGATGGTGCCGTCCGTTCCGTAAGCCATCGCAGCGTTGACGCCGTCGGTTCCCTCAGCGGCAGCTTTCGCGGTAACCGCAGTGTCGCCCGTAGCGAGAGACAGCCTCTGGTCTGCCGTGAGACTGAAGCCGTACGCTTCTTCGAAAGCGGGCATCGCGTCGTCACGATCGAAGAACTCCTGAGAGCCCGCCACCTTCACCTCGCCGCCATCGTTGATGTAGCTGGCCCACTCCTCGAGGGTGGAGATCGCATTGTCGTCTGCGAACTCCCGGGGCACGGCCACGGCCCAAGTGTTGTTGGCCGGGGCCGGCTCGAGCCACACGATGTTCTCGTTTTCGAGATCGAACTCGGCAGCCGTCTCGTATGTAGCCCGCGCGTCTTTGAGCACCGCCGGATCCAGCGTCTCGTCTGCATAGAAGACGGTAAGCGCGTTGGCGGTGTACTCGGGATATGCGTCGATCTCGCCAGCGAGCAGCGCGCGGCGCACTACGTCGGTCGCTCCGGTGCGCATGCTGTCGACTACCTCGAAGCCCTCGTCCTCCAAAGCGATGGCCATCAGATAGCCGAGCACGGGACCCTCTACGTCGATCTTCGAGCCCACAGTGATCGGCCCCTTAACCTCCTCCGCAGGCCCATCTGCCTCACAACCGACGAGCATCGTGCCCACCAGCGCGAGTGCCACGAACAAAGCGACTTGTCTGCGCATGATTTCGTCCCCTCCCTGATTCGCCGTTCAGATCTCATGCAGAGTCTCGGCGGCACTTGTTTTTATCTATCCAACTCTGGGCATCGCCTATCGGCTCCCCGGACCCCGGTTCCAAGACAGCTTCACCCACATCGCGTTCCATGTCACGTCACTGCTATCCTGATCATGCACTTCTGCGAGTGACTCCGACTGGCATTGGAGGCATGTCGTCCCTGGCCGTACGTATCGGCGATGAGGAGGATCGATGACCGCTTTCCGTCTTGCGGACCCGGCTTTGGAGCCTATCGCCGCCAAGACTATCAACGGTGAGCGACTGAGCAGGGCCGACGGGCTCGCACTTTATGCTAGCCGGGATCTAGTCGGCATAGCCCAGATGGCCGACCACGTCCGCAGACGCATCAACGGCGATCGCGTCCACTTCATGGTGAACCGGCACATCAATCCGACCAACATCTGCGAGAACCGGTGCAAGTTCTGCGCGTTCTCACGCTCGAAAGGCCAAGAGGGCGCATACGAGATGACCCTCGACGAGATAGTCGCCGCGGCACGCGAGAGCGTTCCGGAAGGTGCCCACGAGATCCATATCGTCGGCGGCCTGCATCCTGAATGGCCTTTCGAGTTCTACGTCGACATGGTTCGCCGGCTCCGTGAGGCACTCCCCGCCAAAGTCATCATTCAGGCGTTTACCGCCGTCGAGATCGAATACTACGCCAAGATAAGCGACCTTTCGACCTTAGAGGTGCTCCGCCAGCTCAAAGACGCCGGGCTCGACGCGTTGCCCGGTGGCGGCGCCGAAATCTTCTCCGAGCGCACCCGTCAGGCCGCGTGGGAGAAGAAGACCTCGGCCGATGATTGGCTTCGCATTCATGGCGAAGCGCACTCCCTCGGCATCAAGACTAACTGCACGATGCTCTACGGCCACATCGAGACGTTCGAGGAGCGAGTCGATCACCTGATCAGGCTCCGCGAGCAGCAGGACGTCTCCGGCGGGTTCCTTGCGTTCATACCGCTTGCGTTCCACCCGGCCAACACCGAGCTGGAAGACCTGCCGAGCACCACCGGCTACGACGACCTGAAGACCCTAGCGATCTCCCGCCTGATGCTCGACAACATCGATCACATCAAGGCCTTCTGGATCATGGTGGGGCTCAAGGTGGCTCAGCTTTCCACGGTCTTTGGGGTGGACGATATCGACGGCACGGTCGTCGAGGAGAGAATCACGCACATGGCAGGCGCCACGACCCCCGAGGCGCTTACCAAGGACGAACTGGTCGGGCTGATCGTCGAGACAGGCCACACGCCCGTGGAACGAGACACGCTCTATAACGTGATCCGCGTCTACGACGACATGCCCGCCACCGGATCTCTGGGTTCGTGAGCATCGCCATGCGTCCTCGCCTCGGCCATATCCAGTTCCTGAACTGCCTGCCTCTCTACTACGGGCTGGTCAAGAACGACGTGCTGCTCGACGTCGATCTCGTCAAGGCCGCGCCGCGGGACCTGGCTCGCATGCTTCTGGACGCAGAACTCGACATCGCGCCCATACCTGCTATCGAGTATGCGCGTCATGCCCACGAACTCGTGCTCCTGCCCGAGATCGCCATCTCCAGCGACGGAGAGGTGCAGTCGATCCTGCTTCTGTCGAAACGTCCCGCCGAAGAGCTCTCGGACCGCACCGTGGCACTCACCGACACCTCGCGCACCTCGCAAGTGCTCGCACGCATACTGCTCGAGCGTCGCTGGCGCGTGGAAGCGAGGTACGCGGAGATGCCTCCCGATCTGCCTTCGATGCTGCGCGAGGCGGACGCGGCCATGCTCATAGGCGACGACGCCTTGCGTGCCTACTGGCAGCCGCCCGAAGGACTGACCACCTACGATCTCGGGAACGAGTGGACGGCATGGACCGGGCTACCGATGGTCTACGCCGTGTGGGCAGTGCGACGCGCTTTCGCCGAGGAGCGCCCCGAGGCGGTGGGCGACGTCGCCGATGCACTGATGCGCTCGCTCGCATACTGCCGCGCACACCTCGGCGACATCTCCGAGTACGCATCGCGCTGGGAGCCTTTCGCACCCGAGCGGTTCCGGTCCTACTTCGACGCGCTCAGCTTCCGCTTCGGGCCCCGCTATCGCGACGGCCTGATGCGCTACCTCGCCGAAGCTCAGAGAATCGGCCAGCTCGAGAGCGTGCCCGAGCTGTCGGTTTTCGGAGAGGGGAAATCGGTGGCGGACGGATTGCACGAGCTGGCACTCGCCGCCGCAGAAGGCGAGCATCGTCTCGGCGAAGATGAGGCTCTCTCCCTGCTCGAACGTGCCGACATGCTCGACTTAGGCGCGGCGGCAACGGTCATGCGCGACCGTTTGCACCCGGGTGGCGAGATCACGTTCATCGTGGACCGCAACATCAACTACACGAACGTCTGCGTCAGCGGTTGCCGCTTCTGTGCCTTCTACCGCGACCCGGACCACCCGGAAGCCTACGTGATCGCACCTGACGAGCTCCACTCTAAAGTCGAAGAGACCCTCGCGCTCGGAGGGACTGCAATCCTGCTGCAGGGCGGCATGCATCCGGAGCTTTCGCTGGAGTGGTACGAGCAGATGCTTCGGGATCTCAAGGCCCGCTACGCAATCCACGTACACGGCTTCGGACCGCCCGAGGTAGTGCATCTCGCATGTCTGTCGGGCCTGTCCGTACGCGACGTGCTCGTGCGCTTGCGCGACGCCGGGCTCGACTCCCTTCCGGGCGGAGGCGCCGAAATCCTCGTCGACCGCGTTCGCGCCAGAGTCTCGCCTCACAAAGCAAGTGCGGCCGAGTGGCTCGGCGTCATGCGTGAGGCACACCTTCTGGACATGTCCACTACGGCGACGATGATGTTCGGTGGCATGGAGGCCCTAGCCGAGCGCATCGAGCACCTCTCCTCCATTCGCAAGCTGCAGGACCGGGCGGTGTCCGACGGACATGTCGGTTTCCGCGCTTTCATCCCCTGGTCCTTCCAGCCTACACACACGGCTCTGGAGACAGAGATGCCCGCCGCGGCGAGTGGCTGGCAGTACCTTCGCATACTCGCCGTCTCGCGCCTTTTCCTGGATAACATCGCCAACATCCAGGCGAGCTGGGTGACACAGGGCGCGAAGATAGGGCAGGTGGCGCTCGCCTTCGGCGCCAACGACATGGGCTCGACGATGATCGAGGAGAACGTGGTCGCGGCCGCAGGCACGCGCTTCATGCTCGCACGTGAAGAGCTGGTACGCTTGATTCGGGAGGCCGGCTTCGTTCCCGTACAGCGCGACACCCTCTACCGCGAGGTGGAGCGGACCTGAGTTCGGGCATCTCTACCGGCTCATGCGCAGCGGGATCTCCACGAGGTCGAGACGCGAACCGTCCTCGGCGGATTCTTCGAAGACGATCAGCGAGCCCACGCCCTCGCGCTCGATCTCGAAGGGCAGCGTCACATCGAACGTGCCCCAGACACCCGAGCCACTGGTGGCGGTGACAAAGCCCTCGGCGACGATACGGCCGGACGGGTCGACGATCTCGTAGAGGAATGTCGCCTCGAACGTATTCGACATGCCGCGAACGCGCATGGGGCTCGACACCTCCTGCCAAGGCGTCGGCGACTCTACGAGAATCGCTGGCAGCGTGTTGTCCGCGAAGTCTTCGCGCGTCACGGGCGGAGCGACCATTATGCCCTCGCCGCCGATAGCCTCGACCGGAGCGCCATCGATCATGAATGCCACTCGCTCCACCGTGTCGAATTGCGTGAGCGTGTAGACGACCTGGGCCACGCGCATCTGCATGGAAAGCGTCCCGCCGCCCGATTCGTACTCGGAGGAGAGGTCCACCGTCGCAGTGCCGTCCGCTATCGAGACGCCGCCTGAGGTGGTCCCTTCGGGAATCGCTGTGGAAAGACCTGCCTCGACGTCTCGATCGGTCGGGCCTGAAAGAAGTTCGCCGATCGCAGCGGTGGCCACCGCCTCGGTTGCGGGCACCTCGCGCGAGGTCACGCCGAGCGTCTCGCCGCGAACGAGATACACGAGGACATCGATCGTCTCTGCAGCCGGCTCTTCGGGCTCGGGGGTGACGGTGGGTTCGGGTGAAGGCTCTTCGGCCGGAGGGGTCGTGGGCGCACAGCCTCCTACCATGGCGACTATCACGATCAAGGACAATGCTACCGATCTGACCCGGGCTGCGAGCTTGTCTGTTTCGAATCCCATGACAGACCTCCTCGGAATCGAATCCGCTTGCGCAAGTGGGCTACTCATCGTATCAGTGCCTACCCAAGACGGGCTGTCGGAGCTTCTAGCCCGCAAAGCCCGCAAGCCGCGACGCGTGCCGGCTCCGTATGACATGCCCCGACTCCATCTCGATACTGGCACGCGGAGCCCGCTTCGGCTAGCCTCAGAAAGAATGGAGGTGCCGGGATGCCCGAGCAGCGTGTACCCCAGGCCGACTTCGGCATATGCGGAGGCTCTGGAACGCTTTCTATCGGCACGGCAGGTTCGCTGCCCGACGAAAGGGTCACGGTCCTCGCCGACCGGCTCGTGTTCGACACGCCGTTCGGCAGCAGCCCGGCCTTCACGCACATCAGAGTCGACGGCCCGCACGGCCCGCGCGAGGCACTGAGCGTGCGGATGCACGGCTGGCGGCGCGGCGTCAAGCGCGCCGACGCGAGCCTGCAGGTCTTCTGGGTCTTCCATGAAGCCGGCGTGCGAAAAGTGCTGGCCGACGGTGGAGTGGGCAGCCTCAACCACCTGCTCGACCCGCGGGATGTCATCATCCCGAACGACTTCATCGACCTCACGATCAAGCAGGACATCTACGTGCGCGGCGACCATCTGCTCATCATGCGTCAACCGATCTGCCCCGACCTGGCCGACCACCTGCATGCCGCTGCAAGCGTGCCGTTCGCGCGAGTTTTCCGGCGCGGCACCTACCTCGTGACCGACGGGCCGCGTTTCGAGAGCGTGGCCGAGGTCGACTACATGCGCCGCCTCGGCGGCGACGTCATCGGCCAGTCACTCGCGCCAGAGGTCTTCCTCGCGCGCGACATCGGCGCGTGCTACGCGGGCATCTACATCGTCGTCAACTACGCCGAGGGCGTGATCCGGCAGTGGGAGCACGGCGAGCTCAAGGCGATCTTCTTCGAGGAGTCGCAGACGATCGCGCGCTGCGTCATCGACACGGTGAGCGCCGCGGATCTCGACGCGCCGTGCGGCTGTGCCGACCTGCGCAAGCCGAGTCTCCTAGACACGCCCGAGGAGTGAGAGATGCTCCTCCACGCTGACTGGGTGTTGCCCGTCTCCAATCCTGCGATACGCGAAGGCGCCGTTCTGGTCCGGGGAAGCCGCATAGCGGAGGTGGGCCGCCTGGTAGAACTCGAACGGGAGTATCCTAACGAACCCCTCACACGGCACGACGGATGCGTGATGATGCCGGGTCTGGTCAACGCGCACACGCATCTCGCGCTCACCGTGCTCGAAGGAGTCCTGCCTCCTGCACCGTTCGCGGAGTGGATCGGGGTGCTCGTCCGCA
>PWVH01000161.1 GCA_003563465.1 Coriobacteriaceae bacterium
CGATGAAGGCACAGTTGAGGCTGTGACCTACGTATCCGCAGAACTGACGGATGACCAGGTAGCCGACGACGCTTACAAAGATAGGGTCATAGCGGGAGCACGTGAGCACCACTTGCCCGAAGACTACATTGCGTATCTGGAGCAACTCCCCTCAAGGCCGGGCAGACCCGGATCCGAAACGGCGTGCTAGCAAGATGGCACGCAGAAGGAGGCTCCGACAACACTGTCGTCGCATATGGCGTCGACAGAGAAAACAAACGCTTATTCAGCGTTACTCTGCCCCGTGGGATTCCTGACTTCCGTCGGCTAGCCTCGACAGGGGTTGTATCCTGGCTGGGAATGGGAGTCCCCGGTCTGCCCTGCGAGGAGCCGGACCGCGGTGAGCCAGAAGCGTCGGCTATCGAGCTCTAGAGTAGAGTACCTCAGCCCGTCCAGCGGCACACCGTTGACTTCCCCTGGAGAGGCACCGTTTGCGATTCGCCTCGTGAAGAGAGCACAGGCCGTCGCGGCTACGTCGTATGCAGGGTAAATGGCGCAAGTAGCAGCCGTGAGCACTCCAATTGATCGATCGGGAACGTAATGAGCGACACGCTTGAGACGACTCTGATACGCGATGAGTCAGTGCATGTCGTGCGACCCTGTATCATCTAGGCATGCCCGTGGCGCACGGACGTTTGGCTATTCCAGTGGCGTTCGCTGACATCTTCGGTTGGGGAGGCGAGAACGCTAGGTATGCGTGACTCATCTGCAAAGAGGAACACGGACGACTTCCTGAGCGCGTCAACGGCTCGTGAGATGGACTGGGCAGCGCCAGAGGGCACTCCAGCGAGCATCGAAACCCTTGAGGTCCTCTTCGGTCGCGGTGAGAGAGCACTTGAGGTCGGCATCGCTCGAGCGAAGACCGCACCCAGAGCCGAACAACTCCGCAAGCTCTGGAACTCACGTGCCAATCGAGGCGCTCCGGTCCTTGTGGTCGTCCTTCATCCCGGTCCCGATGGCTTGGCGGCTAGCGTGATAGGCACCGAGGGAGACCCGTCAGTGCTAACGGGTCTTTCCACGGGCCGGGTGGAGCGGATCGCGCTGTCAGCCCTTGAAGAACCGAACCGCCATCAGGCGGCCAGGACTCTGGATCGGCTTCTTGGCTCCGTCAGTCGCGACGGGCTCGCCGCCGGCCTTATCAACTCCGGTCTGTTCGCGACCCACGAACTCCGCAACGGCGTCCCACAGCGTTCGGACTGGGAGCAGGCATGCCGGGACTCGCTGCCGCTTCTAGGTCGCACTGGTCGACCGCTGCTCGATGCACTCGGGTATCGCGTGGAGGCGAAAGGCTCAGTGCTTCTCGCTCTGGCGGGCAACGATGGCACGCACCACGCGATCGCGGTGGTCCTCGACGAGAACGAGAGCTTCGACCGCACATCGCAGCGCTTCGGAGGCGTCTCTCCTGTGTCGCAAGCACTTGCGCAGGCTCAGCAAGAGCGTCTTCCTTGGGTGCTCGCCTTGAGGCGCAATCAGATTCGACTCTATCCGGCAGATCCCGACGTCGGAGTCGGCCGTAAGGGCCTGACCGAGACATACGCAGAGATCGACCTGACGTTACTCGATGATAGTGACGCTGGTTACCTCGCGCTGTTGTTCTCACCCGAAGCGCTCGAACGCGGGGGCTCGGTGGAGCAGATCATCGACCACTCGTCGGTCTATGCCACCGAACTTGGAGCGCGGCTTCGTCAGCGTATCTACGAGGACGTCATACCGGACTTGGCGGTGGCCGTCGCTCGTCATATGGCTGCCGCAAGTGAAGCAGAGCTCCAATCAGCCTACCATCGCACCCTCATCATCCTGTTCCGTCTTCTGTTCGTCGCGTATGCCGAGGACCGCGGACTGCTGCCGTTCGAGCGAAACGAGCGCTACACGCGCAACGCGCTGAAAACCTATGCGAGGGACTTCGCAAAAGACTCCGAGCAGGTCTTCTCGTCCGATGCGACCAGTATCTGGGAGGATCTCGTCCAAGTCTGGAACGCCATCGATACCGGTGAACCACGTTGGGACGTCCCGGCCTACGATGGCGGTCTGTTCTCTACTGATCCGGCCACACATCCTGAGGGCGCGGCGGTGAGCGCGTTATCGCTCACGAACGCGGAGGTGGGCCCTGCTCTGAGAGCGATGCTTGTAGACGTCGATGCGGATGGCGTGCTCGGGCCGGTCGACTTTCGTTCCCTTTCGGTACGAGAGTTCGGAACCATCTACGAGGGCTTACTCGAATCGAGCTTATCCTTCGCTCCGACTGATCTGACGCTAGATCGCGACCAGACATACGTGCCTGCCAAAGAGGGTGACAGAGTTGTTGTAGAGGCCGGTGAGGTCTACTTCCACAACGCGTCAGGCCAGCGAAAGAGCACGGGCAGCTACTTCACCAAGTCCTTCGCGGTCGAGCACCTGCTCGATACAGCACTTGAGCCCGCGCTCGACGACCACCTCGCGCGCGTCAGTGCTCTCATGGCTGAGGATGACACGGGACAAGAGGCGGCAGAAGCGTTCTTTGACTTCCGAGTTGCCGACATCGCTATGGGCTCGGGACACTTTCTGGTGGCGGCCATCGACCGCATAGAGGCACGCTTCTCTGCCTTTCTTGCGGAGAACCCACTGCCGCCGGTTGCGGACGAGCTCCGAAGGCTCGAGGTAGCGGCCCGCAACGCGCTCGGTGAACAAGGTGAGGTGGCCGAGATAGAACCATCGCTACTGCTGCGTCGTCAGATAGCCCGGAGATGCATCTATGGGCTCGACACCAACATCATCGCAGTCGAACTCGCACGACTAGGTATCTGGATACACACGTTCGTTCCTGGCCTCCCGATGTCTTCGCTCGATCATGGGCTCGTTCACGGCAACAGTCTCACGGGCATCGCGGCCGTCGAAGACGCGCTTGAGGCGCTTGACCCGCAGCTTGCGCCGGGCCAGTTCTCGCTCTTCTCGGACTCGATTCAGGACGCACTGGAGCGATCCCGGGAGACACTCCTCAAGGTCGCGCGTACCTCCGAGGCGACCAAGCAGGAAGTGCAGCATGCTGCCGAGGAGTACCGTCGTGCGCGTGATGAGGCCGACGAGGCGAAGACCCTCATGGACGCGGCAGTCGCCGTCCGTCTGGAGTTGTTGTCGGTTCCCACCGGGCCGGACGAGGCGATACAAGCCCTGACGGCTGCCGATGAACGTACCGCTGAGGTGCGAGTCGCACTCGATCGTCTCATGCCGGCACACTTCCCGTGTCTTTTCCCGGAAGTCTTCCTGAGGGGAAACCCCGGATTCGACGTCATTCTCGGTAATCCCCCGTGGGAGAAGGTGAAGATCGAGGAACACAACTGGTGGGCACTGAGGTTCCCCGGTCTGCGTAGCATGAGCCAGAAAGACAAGAATGATGCGATCGCCCGCCTCCGTTCCGAGAGACCTGATTTGTTGGCCCAGTACGAGGCTGATGTTCAGAAGGTCGAGAGGTTGCGTGCGGTCCTCCTTCGACTTCTTGGAGGACGCCTCGGGTCCGGCGACACGGACCTCTACAAGATGTTCGCCTGGCGAGATTGGGATCTACTGCGAGTGGGGGGTCGCTTCGGTGTGGTGTTCCCCCGTGGAGCTCTCAGCGCGACGGCAACAGCAAAGTGGCGTTCCGAAATCCTGGCCCATGGCGCATTCCGTGATGTGACCACGATGGTCAACAACGCTGGATGGGTCTTTGAGGGCGTGCATCCCCAGTACTCCATCGCGCTAGTTGCGGTCGAGAGAGTCGAGCGAGACGGAGACCGCGAGGTCGTCCTGGGAGGCCCTTTTCACTCACTCGACGGGTACCTAATCGGCCGAGACGAGACGCTGTCTATCGCTGCCGAGGAGTTCGCGGGTTGGGCTACAGGAGCTGCGTTTCCTCTGCTCCCTTCCCCCGAGAGCGCATCCGTTTTCGCCACAATGCGTGAGGCGCCGCGGTTTGACGAAACCGAGGGCTTCGCGTTCAGGCCGGTTGCGGAGCTACATGCTTCGGGAGACAAGGCGTTCTTCGACTTCGATCTTGAGAACCCCGACGGCGACGTGCGCGTGCTCGCCGGCGCGTCTTTCAACCTGTGGGATCCTGACTTCGGGCCGCCATACGCCTACGCGAAGCGCGAGGAAGTGCTTGCGCACCTACAGCGGAAGAGGCAGCGTCAGGCGCGCACGAGCTCGAGCGCGTTCTTCCGCATGGACGTGAGCTCGGCGGACTCCCTTCCGTGCCTGAGGCCGCGCATCGCATTCCGCGACGTGACGAACCAGACGAACCAGCGCACGGTCATCGCATGTCTGCTACCAGGGGGAGTACTCCTCACGCACAAGGCGCCGTTCCTGTTTCGGCGACACGGCACCGCTGCTGATGAAGCCTATGTGCTTGGAATCATGGCCAGCATACCCTTCGACTGGTACGCACGTAGGTTTGTGGAGCTCAACCTAACGTTCGAACTACTCTCCGCCTTCCCGCTTCCAAGGCCTGGTGTTGGCGATGAGCTTCGCAATCGGGTCGTGGCTGTTGCCGCTAGGCTGGCCGCCGTCGATGAGCGCTTCAGCGAGTGGCTCGACGACGTTGATGGGACGCTCGGTCTGCGACTCGGTTCTGTGGGACGTCTCGCAGATGCAGAACGGCTCGCCCTCATCAGCGAACTGGATGCATTGGCCGCACTGTTATACGGCCTCTCTACAGAGGATGTACGGTTGGTCTTCGAGACCTTCCATCGCGGTTGGGATTTCGCGCCCCGCTTGGAGACAGTGCTCGATCACTACAGCCGGTGGGCACAGACGGCGAGAGAAGCGGGGCATCTCGGGGCAGGAGACAAGCGATGAGCGATGAGATTCGCAACGGTCAGCCCAAGTTCGCCACCAACCGTCCCGCGGATGAAGCCCGTCCTGCCGAGCGTGTCGCGGAGGCCGTGAACGCCCTCGTCGGAGAGGCGACGAAGCACCTCGCCGCGCCTCCGAACGTAGCGATCTCGACGGCTTACTTCAACCCGAGCGGTTTCTCACTCATAGCCACCTCGCTAAAGAAGGCCGGGCCCACCAGGCTGCTGCTCGGAGCCGAGCCAACACTGGAAGCTGCCCGGGTTCGCAGACTCGTTACCAGGCGGGCTCGGAATCGGACACATCCCGTCGTTGCAGACGCGCTCACAGGTCATGCGCGCGCTATCGAGGATGACCGCAACCTCCTCGGCTTCGATGCGGACGCCGATTCGTGTGCCCGCGATCTCGTCGAATGGCTGCGTTCCGAGAACGACGATGGCACGCCGCGTGTGCAGGTCCGCAGGTTCACTAAGGGCTTCATGCACGGCAAGTGCTTCGTTCTCGAGGTGCCGGTGGGCAAGGGCGTGCTTGCCGGGTCGAGCAACTTCACCTACGCGGGACTGGCGGAGAACCGCGAACTCAACCTCGGCCAATATGAACCAGATACCGTGGACATGGTGCTCGAGTGGTTCGATGAGCTCTGGGCGGACTCGGAGCCCTATGACCTTGCTGCACTCTATGAGGCCCGCTGGGAACCGCACGACCCCAGGCTCATCTTCTATCGGATGTTATGGGAGCTTTACGGGGCGGACGTATTGTGCGAGATGGAAGAGCGCGACGTCTCAGAACTAGGACTGACGGACTTCCAACGCGATGGGGTATGGCGCGCCCGGCGCATTCTTGAAGCGCTCTCGGGGGTTGTGGTCGCAGATGAGGTCGGTCTCGGAAAGACCTACATCGCCGGCGAGATTGTCTACGAGGCTCTAGTCAAGAACCGCCAGAAGGTGCTTGTGGTCTGTCCTGCCGCGCTGCGTGAGACATGGAAGGGCTTTCTGCAGTCGCACAATCTGATGACACCGGTAGTGTCCTACGACGAACTGACCATGCACCACGAGACCGCTGGCACTTCGAGCTCCCCGCTCGAGGACTTGGATGTCTACGCACTCGTCATCGTAGATGAGGCACATGCGCTCAGGAACCCGTCCACGGCACGTGCGACCGCGATGCGCGCACTGCTTGAAGGCAAGGCACCCAAGAAGCTCGTTCTCGTGACAGCAACCCCAGTTAACAACAGCCTTTCAGACATCTACACGCTCATCAGTTACTTCGTCACCAACGACGCAGCGTTTGCAGATTCAGGTATCTCGAGCCTTAAGGGCTACTTCGATGCGGCACAGAATCGCAACCCGGATGACCTTTCACCCGAGCACCTCTTCGACGTCATGGACAAGATCGCCGTGCGCAGAACGCGGGAGTTCATCAAAGAGCACTACCGGGGAGAACGTATCAAGATGCCGGATGGAGAGGAGCGCGAGATACGCTTCCCCAAGCCTCGGGTTCGCCGCGTCGACTACAGTCTCGAGGATGTGCTGCCGGGCTTCTTCGCTGAGCTGGCCTGTGCGCTGGGTGCAGAATCGGCCGAACTCGACACTGTGATCCTCGACGACCCCGGTGAGGTCCTCACTTTCGCCCGCTACGTTCCCTCGCGATTCCTTCGCCCCGCTGCTGCTCAGCGACGCTTAGAGATGGGGCCCGAGGAGGCGCGCCACTGGCAGGGAGAGCAGTACGAGCGTCAGAATGCCGGGCTTCTGCGCTCGGCGTTGCTGAAGCGTTTCGAGTCTTCCGGCTATGCGTTTCAGCGCACGATCGGCAAGATGATCGAATCGCACGATACCTTCCTTTCGGTTCTCGATGATGGCTGGGTCATCACAGGTGACGCCCTGAGGCAGTGGATAGCGTCTGACAGCGACGAGGTCGAGGAGTTCATCGACGCGCTGGACGGTGAGACGGCCGAGCGTCACGTGGCCGATGCTGTCGAGTATGATCTCGAAGGCTTGCGATCGGCAGTCGAGGCTGACCGCTGCCTGCTCGAGCAACTCGCCGAGAAGGCCAAGGTGGCCGACGGCATCGACGATCCCAAGATCGAAGCAGTCGTCGAGCACCTAGCTGCGATCGCCGCACAGGCCGAAAGCGACGGGGCTACGGAGCATCAACGTCGCGACATGCGCAAAGTGCTCCTCTTCTCGTACTACGCTGACACCGTGGATTACGTGCATGGGGAGCTGCTGCGCGCGATCGCCCACGACGATCGTCTGGCCGCTTATCGGGGGCGTGTCGAGACCGCCACAGGCTCGGACAGGGGACGGCAAGCGGCTGTGATAGCGGGATTCGCCCCAAGAACCGCTGGAGGGGTGAACGACGAAGACCTCTACGACCTGGTCATCACGACCGACGTGCTGGCCGAAGGCGTGAACCTGCAGCAGGCCCGCCACATAATCAACTACGATCTGCCCTGGAATCCTATGAGACTTGTGCAGCGCTACGGCCGCATCGACCGTATCGGCTCGGACCATCCCGAGGTCTTCATTCGCGTGTTCTTCCCAACGACCGAACTCGACGCGATACTCGAACTCGAAGACAGGCTGCAGCACAAGATCAAGCGCGCCGCCGCTGCTGTCGGCGTTGGAGAGGTGCTGCCCGGCATGCAAGAGGTACCCGTCAACCTCACGGAATCTCGCGCGGAGATAGAGCGCTTGAAAGCTGAGGATGCCTCATTGTTCGAGGACAGTGGCGCTGCGGCGCTTTCGGGCGAGGCTTATAGGAGGCGACTGGAGGACTTCATCCGTGACACCGTCAATCGGGAGATGCTCGAGGCTATGGCATGGGGTTCGGGTGCAGCTTTCGTCAAACCCTCAGTAGACGAGCCGGCGATCATCTTCTGCGCTGATATCGAAGGCTCGGACGAGCCGTGGTTCCGCTACGTGCCGCTTGACGATGCCCTCTGTGTCCAGCAGGAACGGGACGAGTATACCGGCGAGATGCGTCCGAAGGTCTCACACGAAACGCTTGCCTGCCTGAGCCGAGCGGACACAGGGGGCGCCCAGCCATCACCGGAAAACGTGATCAGCGACGAGATCTACGCGGCAGCATTCGCGGCGTGGGAAGTTGCGCAGCGCGACATCGTCGAGCAATGGAACTTCATGGCCGATCCAGCGAATCTGCGGCCTAAGACGCCTGCAGCGATGCGCGACGCGGTGCAGCTGGTGCGTGCCTACGGCAGCGAACTCGGAGACAATGCCGACAAGCTGGTCGATAAGCTCGACGCCCCGCATAGCCCTCGCGTGCAGCGCGCCGTACGGGCGGTTCTGAAGGACGAGGAAGCGAGCGGACGCGAGAAGGTGAGGGCACTGGACGAACTCGCCGGGCGGCTCAATCTACAGCCCTACAAGGCTCCCGCGCCCCGAGAAAAGATCACCGAGGATGACGTGCACGTGGTGGTTTGGAGCGCGGTGTTGCCGAGCGACTAAGGTCCACTGTGGGCGTGTTTGTGAAGCTACGGGTAGCACTGCAGTGGCTACGCTCGGGTTCAATGGGTTCCCGCGTTCTCCTGCCCTCGGCCGCCTTTGTGCCGTCCGTGTCGTTCTTGCTCTCTGCCGACGCTGCGCGTGTTCTTGCCAGCAGCGTGACCGCTTCCTTGCCCTCGAGCAGAGTAGGTTGACACTGCCGACACAAGAACCCTAGTCCCGATCGGAACCCAAGCTCGCCGTGGATGCTCCATGAGCGGGCTCTGAGTCACCCCGTCGCCGAATCCGAGGCTACCTGACTCGCGTCAGGCATCTCACGGGGACAAGGTGACTTTGACGATCCGTGGGCTAGGCCACAGACATGGAACCTACGTGTACGCGAGTCTACCTGCCCATACACTACGCCGACCAATCTCAGGACCCCGACACACGTCGCTCGCCTCGCGCCCGATGTCCTGGATGACCGTTGATGAAACATACGCGAAGCTCTGGGGAGGTCTGGAGTTCAGGCCCAAGGCTTCAAGGGCGACTGGCTCGGGGAGAGTGACAACGTCGCCGATCACGAGGACGAGTCCGGTCTCGCTGTCAGCATAGTAGTCCTCGAAGGCCTCCCGTTCGATGCACCCAATCTCCCCGTAGTCTCGCCATAGGTTGCCAATCGAGTCCACGTGGATTGCGGCGACGGAGAAGTACCCCATGACTTTCTGCACCGGACTGCTTGCGTAGACAACCGCATACTCGGGCGGCATCTTGAAGACCGTCTTTCGGAACTCCACCTTCTTCTCACCGCAGACAATCGGGATAGCGTAGCGCGGGCGAATCGGTAGCAGTACTACTGGAACGTCTGCTGGGCGATCCAATGGGCACCCCTTTGCGGAATCGTCTGGATACTCTGCGGTGCTGCAGCTACGACACCATTCCGGAGTAGCTCATCGAGCTTCAAGGGCCTATCAAGTACGCGTGCCTGGCGGAAGTTGATTGTGAGGACAACTGAATCGTCGTCAGACGCCATCCGAGCGATTTCGTCAAACGTGTAGAGCGTTCTCTTACCAACCGCGCGAACAATATCGCGCGGGTCTGACAACAAGTGTACCGCTTCAACCACGCCAGCGGTCGACACGCCGATACCACCTCGCGATTCGTAGAAGTAGAGCAGATCGCCTGGCTTCAACAGCGAGATGTGCGACTTCGAGAGGTAGGCTTTGCGGATGGCATTGCCATGCGGTTCGTGGCCGGAGAAGAGGTTTACCTGAGGATCAGCCTCAGGAAATAATCGTTCGTGGTAAACGGGCTGTATGGGGACGATGTATGCAGGTACGTCGTCCCATTTCACGGCGGGCGGACCGAACTTGACGTGGAACGAGTACGCATCGAGATGATCGAGGTCCGCGCGTGAGTACCTCCTCTGTTTCGCGAGTATGATTTCGCGTCCGTCGTTCGTGTATCCGCGATTCGCGAACCCGAAATCCGCGAGGTACTCACGCAGGAAGCCCTTCTCAGGGAGCGCGGTGAGATAGAGCCAGTCGTAGGCGTTCGCTTCCGCGTAGTCGAACAAGGCCTTCAACAGCAGCTCACCGAACCGATAGCCCTCGTGACGTTCGCTCACCTTGAAGGTGCATATCTTCAGAACGTGGTCGAACATTCCATAGGTATCGGGCACTTCTTCCTTGACGATGCAAAGCCCGGCGTAGCCGTCTTCGGGCTCGACGATGACCCAGGCGGGGCGGTTCTCTTCCTGTACCTTCGCTAGCCACTTATCGAACCCGGGGTAGTCGCAACGCAGGCCAGCGAAGATGTCGTCATCCGAATCAAGCGCCCGCCCATCTACCTTCTCAACTGCGGGAGGTGTCGGAGGAACAGACTCGTACAGCCTGCGAACCATCTCGAGCGCGTCGGCGACCTTGAGTACGCGTTCGGCCACATTCAGCCGTCTGGCCTTGAGGTGAATCCCACTATCTTCCGTCACAAGGAAGTCGACCGCTCCTGCTACCACTGCAGCGAGCAGATGGTGATCAATCCAGTCGTGGCTAGACTCCGGAACGCGACCGAGCGTGAATTCCACAGTCTCACTTGGGGCGGGCGGCCGCTTCAATCGAGGGTACTTCGTGGCGAGAATCGTCCGAAGGCGCGCGCGCTCCTCGTTACGGTCGCGTCCTATGTCCCGGAATAGCTCAGGGTGGACCGCAAGGCTATTGCCCGTTGAGTGGATGAGGCGTTCGAGATCCGCGATCGGCTGGGTGAGCGCCTCAACGTGTTCGCATGCGGTTGGTTCAGCCGGGATGAACACGTTTGTGTCGATGAGAAACACCAACCGTGAAGCCATGTTCCTCCTCTGCCGGCGTATCCTCGTCTCTTGGCCTAGATAATGACTTCACAGTTTGGATAACCCTCATGCTCACAATCATAGCTCACACGCCGTCAGCTGCTTGTGGGGCCGAACTCCAAACCATCGCATGACCTAATCGCACAAGGACAGGTCTTCCGCAGGAATCGCGTCGGCGCCATCGTCTAACATCGGTGATACGATGCCATAGAGAGCGTGGCGACAGTACTTCGAGCAGGGGGACCATCATGAGTGAGACGGTATTCACCAAGGTAGACTACGACCTTGGTTCGCTTGTGAAGTACATTGGGCTTGGGGAGATTGGGTTGCCCGACATTCAGCGGCCGTTCGTGTGGAAGAATGCCAAGGTGCGCGACCTTTTCGATTCGATGTATCGAGGCTACCCCGTAGGCTATCTACTGTTCTGGCAGAATGCCCTTTCTGCAGACTCGCGCAAGATTGGTGCCGAGGAGAAACAGAAGCCTCCCCGTCTTGTCATAGTGGACGGTCAACAGCGACTTACCTCACTCTACGCCGTTGTACGCAACGTCGAGGTCCTCCGAGATAGCTTCGAGACGGAGCGCATCCAGATTGCTTTCAATCCGCTGGAGGAGACGTTCGAGGTCGCCGATGCTGCCGTCAGGCGTGATAAGGCCTTCATCCCCGACATCTCCGTGCTTTGGGATGCCCAGACAGACCTTTTCGACGTTGTCGATTCCTACCTAGAGGGACTCAGGAGTTCTCGGGAGATCTCGCAAGACGAGGAAAAGAGGGTGAAGAGAGCCATCAGTCGTTTGCATGGACTGACAAGCTTTCCCCTCACGGCTCTGGAGTTGGCGGCAGACA
>PWVH01000097.1 GCA_003563465.1 Coriobacteriaceae bacterium
ATAGACAACACAAGCCGGTCGGAGTACCAGTACGAACCCCAGGCCATCGCGAACGAGACAATGACGGCGAGAATCAGTCCTGCATATCCCCAACCGGTGAAATAGCCGAAAGCCCAGCCAACTGCAAGCACTAGCAACACGAACACAACTACTAAGAGCGTGCTCCTGAACTTGTTCCATGCGATCTGATCGTACATTGTGCCCAGGCAGTCAGCAGAAGGTTACTGCAGAATCGCAAGACCGAAACGAAGCTGCTGCTAGAATTGTACGTTCACAGCCTCACGTGCTTCGACCTCGATCTCGAAGTAGTCTCGCTGCGGGAACCCGAGCATTCCAGCGATGAGGTTCGCAGGGAACCGCTGTATCGCGGTATTGAAGCTCATCACGGAATCGTTATAGAACTGGCGCGCGTAGGCGATCTTGCTCTCGGTTCCGGATAGTTCTTCCTGCAGCATCATGAAGTTCTGGTTGGCCTTAAGGTCCGGATACGCCTCAGCGACCGCGAAGAGGCTCTTCAATGTCGAGGTCAACATGTTCTCTGCCTCGCCTTGTTCCTTCACCGACTCGGCGTTCATTGCCATGTTGCGTGCCTGAGTGACCTTCTCCAGCGTAGCTGCCTCATGGGTCATGTATCCCTTGACCGTCTGGACCAGATTGGGAATCAGGTCATAGCGCCGGCGAAGCTGTACGTCTATCTGAGACCATGCGTTGTCCACACGGTTCCGTAACACGACAAGCCGGTTGTAGAGGAAGACGACACCGAGAGCCAGCAAGACCAAGAAAGCGAAACTCCCGCAGAGTGCGAATTCGAGACCGATCATCTCCGGAATCCTCCTGGTTCGTCGGGCGCCCTGTGATGATAGAGCATGCGGACGCTTGGTGCGGTACACTCGCGCTCACGATGTTAGCAGAAGAAACACGCAAATGATTCCAATAAAGGATGAGAATCCTACGCGACGTTTCCCGGTGGTCACGGTGTCGTTACTCGTGACTAACATCGCCGTATTCGGTTACGAACTGACACTTCCCGAAGCCGGGTTACATGCGTTTCTGGACCGCTGGGCGGTGAACACGTCTCGGCTTGCAGCCGATCCGCTATCGCCCGCCACGCTGGTAACCCTACTCACTTCCATCTTCCTGCATGCAGGATGGCTGCATCTAGGCGGCAATATGCTCTACCTGTGGATCTTCGGCAACAACATCGAAGACCGGCTCGGCAGGTCGGCTTTCGTGGCTTTCTACTTCGCTAGTGGGATACTGGCGACACTGGCACACCTGCTTGTGGTAGGTCCTGCAGACATACCGTTACTGGGAGCCAGCGGAGCCATAGCGGGTGTCCTTGGTGCCTACCTGCTGCTGTTTCCCAAGGCGCGAGTCGTCGTTCTGATACCCATCTTCTTCTTCATCGAAATGGCTCGCGTGCCGGCTGCATTCGTCATCGGATTCTGGTTTCTCATGCAGGTAGTTCAAGGCCTCGGTGCAATCTCGCCGGAAGCAACGGCAGGGGGCGTGGCCTGGTGGGCACATATCGGGGGCTTCGTGGCGGGTCTCGTGCTCGTGCTGCCGGCCTGGCTCGCAGAACGGCGAGAAAGTCGGCGCAAGGAAGAAGAGCGATTCATCCCGTGGCGTTAATCGAAGCTGGCCGCTTTTCTACGAATGAGAAGCGGGTGGTCTGGTACTACGAGTCTATCTCGTGAAGTATGTCTTCCACGCAGTCGACCGAGTCGAGCTGTCGCCTGAAGTACTCGCAGTAGGCCTCGAGGCGTCCCTGGGCTACTTCGTCTTCTTCCTCGACCTCAACGGTAAGAGCTACCATGCCCAGAAGTGGCGTAGTGTATCCACCCGTCTCCTCTGCCAGTGACTCTATAGCCGACAAGAGAAAAGCCGGTATGCGAACCGATATCTCTATCTCGGTTCCACACGATGGACAGGTGAAAACTATGTCGGCTCTCTCGGGTTCGCGCAGAACCACCGTGTCTACATCTTCGAGGGAGACCTCGATGGGTCCGTCTACCGGACACTCGATTACGAACTGCACGCCGACCGCCTCCTCTAGGAGGTCCCGCCCTACATCCATTGTAGCGCGACTATGAATGTAGTGAAGAGGAATATGCCTGGAAGCTTTAGCCACTAGCACGAAACGGGCCACTCGGCAGGCGTGATGATACCATCTCCTCCATGCCGGAGTGCAATCAGACACCCACTGCTCACCCCGACAGGATGTCCAACTTCGGTCGTGGTCTGCGCCTTGGCCTACCCGTCTTCTTGGGCTACATGCCGATCGGAATGGCTTTCGGAATCCTGGCGACCACGATCGGTTTCAGCGCCACGCAAGCGGTCATCTGCTCGGCTACTGCATTCGCCGGTGCAGGGCAGTTCATCGCACTCAACCTGATGAAGGCTCAGACGGACATCATGGCGGTGGTTGCCGCTGTAACTGTCGTCAATCTGCGCCATGTCCTTTTCGCAGCCACACTTTCGCCCTACCTCAAGGGTATGTCGATTGGTAGACAGGCCTTACTCGGATTCACGCTTACGGATGAGACGTTTGCAGTGAACGTGAGCGATCGTCGCAGGGGTACCTCCAGCGGTGCTTCGATGGCTGGTGTCGGAGTGATAGCTTGGACGGGCTGGGTGACCGGGACTGCCGCTGGCGGATTCGCCGCATCCTGGCTCGGCGATCCTTCACGATGGGGTGTCGACTTTGCCATGCCCGCGATGTTTATCGCGCTTCTTGTAGCTCTGGCCGAGAATCGCAGTCATGTGGCTGTCGCTGCGATGGCTGCCGCGCTGGCAATCGGGCTGCCCGCTCTAGAAACATTCGGCATCACTGTGCCAACAAGTTGGTTGATCGTTATCGCGTCAATGACGGCGGCAACAGTCGGGGCGGTGATCCGTCAGTGACCGACGAGTACATATGGATACTGATCGTGTTGATGGCCGCTGCAAACTTCGCGGTCCGTTTCCCCCCGATCGCCATACTCTCCCGCCTTGAGCTCCCCGAGCCTCTGACCCGTTGGCTGGGGCTTATACCAGCCGCAGTCATGGGAGCTCTGGTAGCCGGAGAGGTTTTCCGCCCCGGAGGAGAGTATCTTCTCACTCTGCACAACCCATACCTACTGGCCGCGATTCCCACTGCTGTCGTATACCATCGTACGCAAAGCTTGCTTGGGGCCATGCTGGCTGGGATGCTGTTGTTCGTTGGAATCAGCGCTTTGCTCGGATGACTCGCGAGTGTGTTTCGAATAGCTTTTGGCCCGAAGAAGTGCCATCCGCTAGACTGACCTCCCGAACCTGTCTGACAGTGACTCTTGCTGCCGAGCTAACCGCAAGAGGACTGCACCGATCGAGAGGATCGCAACGTGGCTCGCGTCCGCCCTTTCAAGGCGCTCACCTATGCTCGCACCTCGCCCGACATAACGGACCTCACCGCACCTCCCTATGACGTGATCTCAGAAGCGCAGCGTGCAAGACTGCTTGGGCGCAGCGCATACAACGTCGTGGCTCTCGAACTCCCCGAAGGCTCCTTGGATCCCTCAGTCCCGGGAAACCGCTACTTCACAGGGCGTCATCGCTGGCAGAGCTGGCGAGACAGTGGCATCGTCGTGCGCGACAGGGTACCGGCGATCTACGTACTAGAACAGCGATATCAGTTCGAGGGTCGCGAGCTTTGCCGAAAAGCGTTCATAGCCGAAGTGGGCTTGCACGCATTCGAAGAGCGAGTCATTTTGCCGCACGAGCGCACGCTGCCAAGAGCCCTGGGAGATCGTTTCAACCTCACAAAGGCGTGTGCGGCCAACTTCAGCCAGGTTCTCGGACTCTACAGCGATCCATCCAGTGCGACCGACCGTCTCTTCGATCGAGCCTCCGAGAGCGCTCTACTCATGACCGCCGTCGATGACGATGGCGTGACCAGCCACGTAAGGGCGATCACCGATGCCGACGCGATCGCAAGTCTGATGAAGATAATGGCGGACAAGCAGGTCTTCATAGCCGACGGACACCACAGGTACACTACGGCGCTCGCCTATCGGAACGAGCGTCGTGCCGTCGATTCCGCCGCTGGCACATCACCGGCAGACCGGCCATACGACTACGTGATGATGGCGCTCGTGAACATGGACGACCCAGGCCTTGTGGTTCTGCCGACCCATCGTGTGGCCGACGCACCGCGCAACTTCGATCCCACATCTTTCCAGGATTCCCTGGCCCGCGACTTCGATCTCACACCGCTCGCCGAAGAAGTACCCACAGAGGACGCCTTGACTACTTCGGAGCGCCCAGCCTTCGTCATCTCCGCTCGCGGCACGGACACGAGGATTCTCGCCACTTTGAAAGACGGTGTGAATCTCGACACTGCCATCCCACTCGAACGCTCACATGCTTGGAAGGAACTTGATGTGACCGTCTTGCAGGAACTTGTTCTAGACCCCATCCTTGATATCCATTCGGATCGGCCCGAGACCCTCGACCGACTCCACTTCTTCAAGAACACCCCCGATGCACTGGCTGCGACTACGACGCACGACGTCGCCTTTTTGTTGCGGCCCACCCGCCTCCAGCAGCTGAGAGAAGTCGCTCTCACCGGTGAAACCATGCCTCAGAAGTCCACGTATTTCTATCCGAAGTTGCTCTCGGGACTTCTCTTTCGTGCCATCGACTGACCCGTTCGGGTCCCTACGCCTTCGACGTCCAGCCACACACGTCGCGGGCAGACCTCTGAGAGTCGGCACTCGTCACATCGCGGAATGAGTGGACGGCATGTCTGCCTCCCGATGAGCCAAGCGGCCAGATCGAGAGTTCCGGGAGCTTCTGGGCAAGCCGCCGAAGCGGCAGCCTCCACCTCTTCGCGAGTGTCACGATCCACGAGACCGCTGCGCAGGAACACGCGCCGCACTTGGACGTCGTAGGCTACCTGCCCGCACTCACGTCCCGAAAGCTTCACTCCGAAGTGCCGTGTCAGAATCTCTACCCCCATGACCGCCTTCTTGCGACCGATGCCATCGAAATCCGCAAGGCGCTCGGTCACCTCGAGCACATGACTGCCATCGGCCCAGATCCTACTCGCATCCCCATCGTAGTGTTCGAGCAGTCGCCTTGCCGCAGATGATATCCATCGAGGAAGTGCGTTCTTGAAACGATGTAGCATCGGACGCGCCTGGAACGCCGCACGAACCTGCTCTGGCTCGTCGGCAAGCCGCTTGAGATCGAGATGACCGAGACGCTCTCCGAGCATCCATGGTCCTGCCCAAGCACGCTCGGCCGGGATGCCTTGCGTGAAGAGTATGCCGATGAGAAACGCCTCGGGAGAACGCGAAAGCAAGGCGTCCGCCTCGGCGATACCGGAAAACGATCCCCCCACCTGCGCATCCCCGGTGCTTTCGAGCTCACAGCCGTAAGCCAAGAGTTCCGCTGCAACGACCGTCCGCGATTCCTCACTTGCGAACCCGTCCGGAACATCCGTATGCGGCTCGACGGCAGGCATCGGCCTCACCCAAGGTCACATCGAGCCGTGCTTTATCTTGTGTATCAGAACCTCACGCTCCTCAGGGGTGTACGCCTCGCCCATCTCGCGAAGCGCTGCTATACGGCCGCCGAGGAACAGGGCGCTGGCGATTCGATGAAGCGAGTATGCGAGGAACGCGGCCGCGATGAAGGAGAAGACATCCCTTGTCAGAGTCCAAAGAGCGTCTCGTGTCTCGTCTCCCGAGCATATCGTCGGCAGCATGCGAACCTCCCTCGACTAAGGCTGAGACTGAGAGGACGAATGACTTGATACTATCGTTTCCGGAACGTAGTCTAACTTAACGACCGGGCTACCGACGCGGACCCTTCTTGAGAAAGAACACGCAGAAAAGACACGTTTCTTTGATAGCCTGATCGCGGTCTACTTCTGGCAAGAATATCAGGGCCGGATCGGTGGTAAGCTCCCGCTGAGGCATGTCGCATTCGGCAAACGCGCACTTGGTAGGACACCGATCGTGAAACGTCGTGTGATGCGCGCAGTTGGCCTGCATCTCTTCGTCACATCCGCGCATCTCCCAGCAGTTCGGCATTGTCCAGCCTCTCGTAGACGACATAGCACGTCGTCAGATGATACACCGCGACCGCTGCCGAAGCGAACGAGCAGGGATGGGCTTGTCCGAGTAGTAGTCAGTCATGGTGTAGACGTACGACTCTGAGGATTTCGGAGGCGAAGTGGCGAAACAGACCGAGACGATCTCAAGCGAGTATGACACCGTAGTGGTGGGTGCCGGACCGGCGGGTATCATGGCAGCCCGGGGAGCTGCGCAAAGGGGGGCTGTCCTCCTACTGGAAGCCTCTTCCCTTCCGCGTGACAAGAGCTGCGGCGGCATGCTCCACCAGTACTCTCAGGATCTTCTCGGCAAGATCGCACCGGTGCCAACCGAAATCATCCGCCAACCGGAATATGTCCATTTTCGCTATGTGGACTGGGACCGAGGCATCCGCAGAGCTACCAGGGTGCGCTTCCTCAACGTAGATCGTCAGGGTTTTGATGATTGGCTCCTGTGGCTGCTGCCGGACAACGTCGACGTAGCCGGATCGAGCACGGTAACGACCTTCCATGAGGACGCCGAAGGCGTAGTCGTCACATTCAAGCGCGGCGGTGCCGAAGAGCGAGTCCGCTGCAACAACATGGTCGGTTCCGATGGTGGGCGTTCCGCTGTCCGCCGGACACTGGGTGAGGGCAGCGTGTCCACCTACATCACTCTCCAGGACTTCTGCCGCCTCGAGGCTGCTATCGAGCCTTACTTCGACTGTGTATACATGCGCGATATCGGTGACTGCTTCGCCTATTCCTACATAGTCCCGAAGAGCGATGTTGCGATTGTCGGCTCCGTCTACTACCCGAAGACAAAACGTCCGCACGAGAAGCAAGATCTCACCATGAGCATCCTGCGCGAGTCGATGCCGCAGCTCGGAGACACAGTCAAGCGCGAAGCCTCGACAGCCCTACATCTGCGCACGCCATCCGACATCGTTCCTGGCCGCGGAAGAGTACTGCTTGTTGGCGAAGCGGGTGGTTTTATGTCGCCCACTTCGGGAGAGGGTATCTCCTACGCAATGAACTCCGGACTCGCGGCAGGGGAAGCGATAGCTGCTTCGTCGCCCACGGATGCCTTGCAGACCTATAGTCGTTCTGTGGAAGCCATCGCTGCGAACATCCGTCGCAAACTGCGTCTGCTTCCCTTATTGGAGTCCTCTTGGGGCAAGTATCTTGCGGGATTCGTGCCCTCACCGATCATCAACAAGGTCACGGAAAGAATCTAGGGGCGCGCGTATCACGGCCTGCCGCACCGGCTTTCCGGGAAGACTTAAGCATCGAGAGAGTCGGCTTTCCTGTAAGACCCAGGCGTCGAGAACGCACCTACTTTCGGAAGCTCTCGAACATCCTGCTCGGTGTGGCGCTCTCCTGCCCCTGGTACTTGCTGCCCAACCCCGGAGTGCCGTAGGGACGGTCAACCGGTGTGGTCATCTGCGAAAAGGAGATCTGGCCGATCGCCATGCCAGGCATGAGTACTATCGGGAGATTCGCTACGTTAGAGAGTTCGAGCGTGAGATGCCCATCCCAACCCGGGTCTACGTATCCGGCCGTCGAGTGGATGAGCAATCCCAGCCTGCCGAGAGACGACTTGCCCTCGAGTCGCGCGACGATGTCTTCCGGCAGTACGATGCGCTCTATCGTAGTTCCGAGCACGAACTCTCCCGGATGCAGCACGAACGGTTCCTCTACCGAGGCGCCGACCGGCTCCATGAGACCGGCCTGTTCCCTCGATGGGTCGATATACGGATAGCGAGAATTCCGGAAGACCTGGAAGGAGTCTCCTAGATGCAGGTCCACACTGGATGGCTGAATGTCTTCAGGATCGCACGGCTCTATGCGGATGCGCCCGGCAAGCATCTGCTCCTTGATCGTATGGTCCGACAGCACCATTCAATCGATCCCTTCTGCCGCGAACCGGTCCTGTCACAGGCAAGCGGCCGTCAGTCGAGGAACTCCCCGCTATGGATCACGAACACCTACTGAACCCGCAGGCACGACAGACAGCACAGCCCGATTCGTGCTCGAGCGCTCCACCGCACTCCGGACACGCACCGGAAAGATAGTCCAGTGTGTCGGTAGTTCTGCCCGGATTGCTCGATGCCTCGCCCGTTCGCATGAATGAAAGTGCGTGTTCCATGACTATGCCAACTGCATCGGCGCAGGAGAGTACCTTCCCGCCCTCTGTCCAGGACGGGCTCGGACAGCGAATCCCACGCAGATGCTTGATGATGGCCTCGGGATCGACGCCGGCGCGCAAGGATACGGATATCATCCTCGACAGACCTTCCGACTGCGAGGCAGCGCACCCTCCTGACTTGCCCATCTGTGTGAACACCTCGCAAGGACCTTGGTCGTCCCAGTTGACCGTCACGTAGAGATTCCCACAGCCTGTCAGGATCTTCTCGGTACGCCCCTGTGTGACGATGGGACGTGGGCGAGGCTCTATCTCACCGTGGCGTGCGACCGGCTGGGTCGCGGCCTTCTTTGTGGTCTTGCCTGTCGAAAGAACCTGGTTCTCTCTCGAGCCGTCACGATAGATCGTAACGCCCTTGACGCCGAGTTCGTGCGCCAGATCGTATACGCGCCGCACGTCATCGACGGTCGCGCTGTTCGCGAAGTTCACGGTCTTTGAAACGGCGTTGTCGGTGTACTTCTGGAAGGCGGCTTGCATCCTTATATGCCAATCCGGCTCGATGTCGTGTGCGGTCACGAAGATACGCCCTACGTCCTCAGGCACCTCGTCTATTCCTCGAACGCTCCCATGGTCTGCAATCAGTGACATCAGCTCTTGACTGTAGAAGCCTCGCTTTATCCCGACATCCTCGAACGCAGGATTCACCTCGATGAGACGTTCGTTGTCCATGACGGTCCGCACGTAGGACACGGCGAAGAGCGGCTCTACGCCCGAAGAGCTGTTCGCGATTATCGAAAGAGTGCCCGTAGGAGCTATGGTGGTTACGGTCGCGTTGCGCAGACGCATACCACCAGGCGTGTCGTAGATCGAGCCTTCGAAGTTGGGAAAGACCCCCCTCTCCTCGGCCAGCTTTGCCGAGGCGACCCTTGCCTCGGCCTGGATGAATCCCATGACCTTCTCGCCGAGTGACACCGCCTCGTCGGAATCGTAGGCCAGACCCAGCTTGATGAGCATGTCCGCCCAGCCCATGACGCCGAGACCGATCTTTCGATTACCGCGAGCGAGGTGATCGATCTCGGGCAAAGGATACTCGTTCACCTCGATTACATCATCGAGGAAGCGCACAGCTCGTCGCACGACATCGCCAAGACGGTCCCAGGCCACTTCAGAACCACAATCGCCCATCTTCACGAATCTCGACAGGTTGACCGAGCCCAGGTTGCACGCCTCGTAAGGCAGCAGCGGTTGCTCACCGCAGGGATTGGTGGATTCGATCTCGCCGAGATGAGGAGTCGGATTGTCACGGTTCATGCGATCGAGAAAGATGATGCCGGGGTCTCCCGTGGCCCATGCCATACGGATTATCTGATCGTAGACGTCTCGGGCATCAAGCGAACCGACGGCTTCGCCGCTTCGAGGGTTGCACAGGTCGTATTCGGTGCCGGCTTTCGCTGCATCCATGAACGCCTCGGTCAGCGCCACAGAGATGTTGAAGTTGGAGAAGTCCGCTCCTACTTTGCACGAGATGAACTCCAGTATGTCGGGATGGTCAACCCTGAGCACTCCCATGTTGGCACCCCGGCGCGTGCCGCCCTGTTTGACTGCCTCGGTCGCCTGATTGAAGACGCGCATGAATGAGACAGGCCCGCTGGAGACCCCTTGGGTCGAGCGCACCTGATCGCCGGCGGGACGCAGACGCGAGAACGAGAAACCTGTGCCGCCTCCGGACTTGTGGATGATGGCGGTGTCTCGGACAGCGCCGAATATCGACTCCATGGAATCATCGACAGGTAACACGAAACACGCCGACAGCTGCTGCAGATCCCTGCCCGCATTCATGAGCGTGGGCGAGTTAGGCAAGAAATCAAGTGACGTCATAAGGTCATAGAAGTCCTCGGCCGCCACGGCTACAGCAGCTTCGTCTGCGCCCCAGGCGAGTTCGGCCGAAGCTATGTTCTCCGCAACGCGAACGAACATGTCACTCGGCTTCTCGACAGCATTGCCGTCCTCGTCTTTTCGGAGATAGCGCTTCTGCAACACTTTGAGTGAATTGGGGGGCAGGATCTCATCGATTATGCGTGAGTATCCGGTCGCCCGCGGAGTGTCACGCATTGCCTGGCCCTGCTCCTGCTCGTTCGACATGATTTCCCCTCGGTGCAGATCTCATAACTCGGACACAATATCTAGTGTCGCTTGAGTGTAGGCTCCACCATATGGTGTGTCAACGGTTCTGAGGACGAACGGTTGCCGTTGCAAGTCGAGCGGTACCTCATGAGTGTCAAGCGTTGCTGCCTTACCAGTCGTCCTGCTAAAGCATGAAGGCCGCGACCTGAGCCGGTCACGACCTTCGATTGTCGCGGGTCGTACGACTGCCGGGTCTAGACGGGCTCGACCCGAACGACTTCGGGAACCTCTTCCTTGATGACTCGTTCCACTCCGTTGGCAAGTGTCAGCTGAGACATCGGACAGCCTCGGCATGCACCGACCAGACGAACTCTCACGACACCTTCATCCGTGACTTCGACGAGTTCGACATCGCCGCCATCGGCCTGCAGAGCCGGGCGGATCTTCTCGAGAGACTGCTGCACACGATCCTTCATGCGGAGATTCTTCTCCTTCCATACCCGGCCACAACACGGCCGGCTGGCATACGTCCCGGGATTCTAGCACAATCCTGAGCGGCTCGCTTAAGTGGGTCGACTCCCTAGCGCGGAGAGGGCCGATATGCCTAAGAGCCGTCGTATGTGTTCAGCGACGTCCTACTCTCCCACGGCCTACGCCGCAGTACCATCGGCGCTGGAGGGCTTAACTGCCGAGTTCGGAATGAGATCGGGTGTACCCCCTCCGCAATGGTCACTGAACACATACGACGGCTCTCGCCGACGGCATGTTCCGCTATACCGTTTTCAACACAACTGCCCTAGGTCGCGGTCACCCGCACCCTGAGAGCTGCATAGCGCTTGAAGATCTCGCGAACGAGACCAAGACCTCGGCCGATTAGTACTGCTCGGCTGAACACATCGCTGTGCTTACACCTGCAGCCTATCAACCTCGTAGTCTACGAGGGGCCTTACCTGGTTAACCCAGTGAGAGACCTCATCTTGAGACTGGCTTCCCGCTTAGATGCTTTCAGCGGTTATCCTAACCGAACGTAGCTAACCAGCGGTGCCACTGGCGTGACAACTGGTACACCAGAGGTTCGTCCATCCCGGTCCTCTCGTACTAGGGACAGCCTCTCTCAAGTCTCTTACGCCCACGGTGGAT
>PWVH01000106.1 GCA_003563465.1 Coriobacteriaceae bacterium
CCCATCGGCGATTGCGCGAATCGCCTCCTCCTGATGTCCGTATAGGTTCGTGATGGTATCGGGGATACGCTGCCGCATGTGCGGATGTAGCAGGCCCTCAGCGACAAGGGCTTCCACCGTTACACCCTCGCGAAACGGACGCGACAGGCTCACATACGGACCCCTCAGCAGAGGCGAGATTCGCGTAGAGTCGAGCGACAGAAGCTCTCTCATCTGACTTCTGAGACGCTTATCGGCGAATGAGTAGGTCGTGAACTGATAACGCAGGAAGCTCTTGACCACATTCTCCGTGAAGACGATGGGGTTAAGTGCCACTACTACTCGGCCTCTCCTGTCGCCCGAACCCAGGCTTTGTCGCGTGTCCCGTCGGGCAGCTCCGGATGATAGGTTTCCCAGGCACCAGCCCCTATCACCTCATCAAGGGCACGCGACATTATGGCGTACGCCAGTTCGCGTCTCTCGGCCCAGGGCATCACCTCAGGTAGCGCATTGGCCATCTTGCGCTGGATATCCCACCACTTGACTCCGGACGTACTGCGCACACTGCCCACCAATTCGGCGTCATCTGCGAACGCTGCTATCGCACGTCGAATCTGTGTCTCTCGAGCGTCGACAGGTGGCTCCTGAGGGCCCCCGTCCTCGGATTCCTCGTCTGCACCGTACGGACGCCCCTCTTCTTCAGCGATCTCGGGAGCGGGTTCGGTGGACGGCACGCTCTTACCGTCGCCGAGGGCTTCCTCAAACTCTGACTTCATACGAGAGCCGAACGTGTCCACCGCCGCACCTGTGTAGCTGCAGTCACGAGTCTTGAACATCTTCTCGAAAGAGAGAACCCGCAGCGGAATCGGGTACGGTGTGCCTCCGGCACTGCTCCAGAACACGCCCTGTCCGACTATCGGCTCGTTGAGCAGAGAACTCAGAATGTCGTCCGAGAAGTGCGCGTTGGCTCTCTTGATCGCATAGAGGTCCCCCGCTGACAACAGATGGAACGAGAACCAATTGTCGCCCTGGCTCAACAACTCGTTGGAGATGGCACCTGGCTGCTGGGTGATGAGCACGGCACCGAGGTCGTACTTGCGACCCTCCTTCACCCATGAGACGTAAGGCCCTTCTGTCGCTCCCTGGCCGAGGACAGACTGTGCCTCCTCTACTACTGCGATTGTCGAAATCGTCTTCGGGTCGCGTTGCGTGAACTGGTCCTGGTTGTGCGCGAATATCTTCGACAGGATGAGACCGGAAAGGACCAGTGCCGGCTGGCCGCGCATCTGTGAGACATCTACTACGCACAGCCGACCCTCGCCGAGAGCCTTCAGAAGCATGTCCAACATCGTCGAACCCGGATCATGTAGCATCTTGACGATCTGCGTCATGTTCGCGCGAGCAGCATAGAGCTCGGCTTCTTGGCCTTGCTCGAGACGCAGGAGTGGCTTCAGGATCTCCGGATCTGCATTGTTCCCATGCTCATAGATCTCGTCTACAAGCCGCGCCCACGACTCAGAGTTCATCGCCTTCAACTTGCGCACGTTCTGCTGATCCTGCCTCTCGGGCGCCAGTGCGATTGAGATGACGTCCGCCGGTTTCAGCCGCCTGATATCGAGCTTGATGCCGGCGGCTGTGAACGACTCGTAGAACGTGCTCGGCGCTTTGCGGTTCGTGAACACCACGAGCTTGTCCTCGAGGTGTGGTACATCGCACAGCCCCGGCCTCCCCTTGTCATCCGGCCAGAAGTACTCGCCGTCAGGATCGAAGATCAGCGTTCCCACCTTGGCACGTCTGCCGCCCCGTTTCTCGACCGTAGGAATCTCCTCATACAAGTTGCTGAACAGCAGCTTCACCAGATTCGACTTGCCAAAGCCGGCTCGAGCGAACACGAACGTACGTCTCGCGACCAGATGCTTCTCGTTGAACTTGGGAACGACCGCAGGGTGAAGAGTCTGCGCACCGGTTCCGAGCTCAACTCGTGTATCGTCGCCCGAGTACACGAACTCCCCGAGAGAGAAAAAGCCCAGGTCCGCTCCCTTGAGATTGTGACCCGCTACCTCGCACAACACCTCGTCCGAGAGGAACGCGACCTTGCTGCCGACGTGAGGCAGCCGCCTCTGAGACGGAACGAATTCCAGTTTGCCCTCGATCACCTTCACGACACCGAGCACCCGAATGTTGACCCGGTACTTCAGATAGTTGGCGCGCAGATCTTCGGGAATCTCCCGGTCGTCGTGAATTGCCCGCAGCGCGAAGTCCTCACCAGCGCCGGAGGCGAGACGTCCCTGAGCTGACATCGACGTGATACGCCCGAGTACCGCTTCATCATCATGCTCCAGAGCAACGATGAGGAACTGCCCGTGCATCGGCGTCTTCTGATACTCGCTCTGGTACGGCAACACGAGGTCCGCATGGAACTCAAGGCCTCCCTCGGAGAACCCGAGAAACGCTCCGGCCACTTTGTCCCTGGGAAACAGCCTCATCCGTACCTCCGCTCGGAGACGTCACCTGAGTCGAGCTGTGCGCGGTCTAGTATCGGCCGCCGTCGCTCGGGCAGCAGGTCTCGCACAGCCTCGAGGACCTCGTGCTGCATGATCGTCGCGTCAAACCCAGCCACCTGCGCGTGCTCATGGGCACTCTGCAGACACCGGGGGTAGTACGGAACCGGAAAACCGTTGATCGCGTCGGCAAGCAAATACCCGAAGACCTCCTGCGCCTTTTCGGCTTGCGAGTCGAGCAGATCGATAGTCCAGATAGGATCAGATATCCGAGAACCGAAGCGAACGAAGAAGAGCTGCCCAGCCTTGAACTTGACCGCCTCCGTTCCCTCTTCTGCCTGTTCGCGCCCCCTTGCCCACTCGTCCCACTTGTAAGCTTTGGCCTCGAGTTCGACGGGAATCGCCACAAAGCGCGCATCACCACCCACGATGACGTCCTCAAGCGCCATCGCAAGCTGGTAGCGCTGGAGTACCTTCGAATGCTTGGCGACGCCAACCAGGTAG
>PWVH01000154.1 GCA_003563465.1 Coriobacteriaceae bacterium
GCCGCGCAGCTCTTCGACAGCGAGGACCACCTGATCCGGCTCGACATGTCGGAGTACATGGAGCGCCACACCGTGGCGCGGCTCATCGGGGCACCGCCCGGCTACGTCGGATTCGATGAAGGGGGCCAGCTTACCGAGGCCTTGCGCCGCAAGCCGTACTCGGTGGTGCTTTTCGACGAGATCGAGAAGGCCCATCCCGACGTGTTCAACGTGCTACTTCAGATACTCGAGGAAGGACGTCTGACTGACGCACAGGGCCGTAAGGTGGACTTCAAGAACGCTATCATCATCATGACCAGCAACCTGGGCGCTCGCGACATAGCGAAGGGACAGAGACTGGGCTTCCATGCCGATGCCGGCGAAGGACTCGAGTACGCAGAACTCAAGGAGCGCGTGACCAGCGAGCTGAAGAAAGTGTTCAGACCGGAGTTCCTGAACAGGGTGGACGAAGTGATCGTCTTTCACGACCTCACGCACGAGGAGATCTGTCAGATCGTGGACCTCATGATCGATCGTCTGAGAGAGCAACTCGTCGGGCATGGCATGGGCATAGCGCTCACCGACGAAGCCAGGGAGCTGCTGGCACGGGAAGGCTTCGACCCGGCGCTAGGCGCACGCCCGCTGCGCCGTGCCATACAGCGCAGGGTCGAGGATCCTCTGTCCGAGCAGATTCTTGCCGGACAGTGGAGTCCCGGTGACATCGTCGAGGTATACGTCGATGAGACCGGAGAGCACACCGCCTTCCGGAAGGGCGAGGGTACCTACGTGACGCCTGCAGTCGCTGGCCTGGAGAACACCCCTGCTCCGTCGATGCCGAAGCGTGGTTCTCGGCGTGCGGGGGCCGATAGCGCCGCGGACGGAGCTGCTGGCGGGTAGCGCAGATTCGCGCCTTTGCCCGAATCTCCTTCGTGCTCGGTCTGGCACCTCCTGATACCGTCTGGCAGAATCCAGGTTAGGAGTAGCGCCTGGACGGGTTGACGAGTTGAAGGGAGGGAAAGTGGACCTGCACATGGAGGGCCGGTTGCGGTCCGAGTTGGAGAAGGTCGCGCCGGGTACACCTCTGCGCGAAGGTTTGGACTTCGTCCTCGCTGCCGGAACGGGTGCCCTGATTGTCATCGGTGATCACGAGGCGGTCGAAGCGCTCTGCAATGGCGGGTTCACTATCGACACCCCTTTGTCGCCGCAGCGGCTCGTCGAACTCGCGAAGATGGACGGGGCGATTATCTTAGATGCGGAGTGCGCACACATACTCAAGGCGAACGTTCACCTGGTTCCCGACTCTGAGCTACCTACCACTGAGACAGGCATGCGCCACCGCACTGCGGAAAGGGTGAGCCGTCAGACTCTGGCCCTGGTCATCTCGATCTCTCAGCGTCGCGAGGTAGTCAGCCTGTACGTTGAAGGGCACCGCACGATCCTCGAACAGATAGAGGTCCTTCTCGCCAAGGCCGACCAGGCTTTGCAGACACTTCAACGCTATCGCAATCGCCTCGACCGGACTCTCGCTCATCTGACGGAGATCGAATTCGACGATTTGGTCACTCTCGCTGATGTGACAGAGGTCATCGGACGCTTCGAACTGGTCGATAGAACCGCACGTGAGGTCGGGCGCTACATAGCCGAACTCGGCACCGAGGGACGCCTGGTCAGGATGCAGGCAGAAGAGTTGACGGCTACGGTGGATGAGGATTACCTGCTGGTCTTGCGTGACTACGCCCACGATGGCGGTCCTCGCAAGGTGCATTCTCTGCGTGGACGCATCGCCGTGCTGAACACAGAACAGCTCTTGGAGCCGAAGACTATCGCCGAGATCCTTGGTTTTGGCGGCGAGGTGCAATCTGCCGAAGACCACCTGCGGCCACGGGGGTTCCGGGTGCTGCGTCGCATTCCGATGCTTCCGGCATCAGTAGTCAACCGTATCGTCGATCGGTTCGATAGCCTACAGGGCATAATAGAAGCTTCTGTCGAGGACCTCGACGGAGTGGATGGCGTGGGCGAGCGTCGTGCGATCGCCATCTCGGGGGGCCTGGATCGCATCAAGGAGCATGTCCACGTCTGAGGCGAAGGTGACTCGATGTGGCAATAGCCGTGCTAGAATCGTGTGTGGCAGTGTCGGAAACCGGTGTGCCGAACGCACTCCGCCGAGCAGGAGGGAGGTGTCGGCGCACCAGAGCCCGGTAGGCTCACAAAGCGTCGCTCGCCGATGATAGTCCATGTGACCCGGTTCGTCTTCATCACGGCTGGCGCGTTGGGCGGGTTCTCTGTCTCGAGGCTCATCGACTGGTCGATTCAGACCGGCTACCCGGAATCCCTCGTCATCTTCATCTTCATCATCCTCGGGTTGTCGATGGGCTACGTGCTAGGCGGCATCTTCGGACGAGAGCTTCTCCTGGCGTTGCTGAGTTTCGAGAAGCGCTTGCAACACATGTCTTCCGCCGATCTCGTGTTGGGTCTTGCGGGGCTCATTCTGGGACTTACCCTTGCCTGGCTGGCGAGTCAGCCGCTCCGTCTTCTCGAGCCTTCGTGGCTCGCCGTTCTGGGGACGGTCTTGCTCTTCTTCATGGCGGGGTACGTCGGTATCCGTGCAGTCTTCGTGAAGCGTGCCGACTTTCTGGACGTGATGCCCCGGCTGAGCCACCCCTCCAAGGACTCGGGGCGTCGTGGCTTGAAGTTGCTCGACACGAGTGCCGTTATAGACGGTCGCTTCGCCGAGCTGAGTGACCTCGGCCTGCTAGAAGGCGACCTGCGCGTACCGCGTTTCGTTCTAGGCGAGCTGCACACTCTTTCGGATTCTGCTGACGATATCCGACGCGCTCGTGGAAGACGTGGGCTGGATCTCTTGGCGAGGCTCCAAAGCGAGGAGTCGGCTTGCGTCGAAGTGTTCGAGGCCGACTACCCCGACGTTCCCGATGTCGACAACAAGCTGCTGAAGCTTACGGCCGAGACCGATGCCGTGCTGGTCACCGTGGATCACAACCTCACCACAGTGGCACGCGTGCGGGGAGTCGATGTGATCAACCTCAACGAGATAGCCACCGCGTTAAGACCCAACTACCTGCCAGGGGAGCAGCTTAGGTTGCGCCTCGTGAAACAGGGCAAAGAAGCGATGCAAGGTGTCGGGTATCTGGAGGACGGCACGATGGTCGTCGTCGCTGAAGGAAGCGAGTTCATCGGACACGAGGTTGAAGCCGAGGTGACGTCGGTGCTCCAGACTTCGGCTGGCAGGATGATTTTCGCTCGCATGCTCGCTACGGTGGAAGTCGATTCCAGTGAGTGATACCGACACCGCGGTGATCGTTGCCGCCGCCGGCAGGGGCGAGCGTTTCGGCCGCAGCGGCGGCAAGCAGCTTGCCGAGATCGGTGGGCGGCCCTTGCTCGCACACACCCTGGAGGCATGTGCGAGCGCAGAGCGTATCGGACTCGTGGTCACAGTGGTGGAGCCCGAGCGGCTGGAGGAGTACGCGGATGCGCTGGCTGATTCGGCAGTCGACACTGAGGTGCGCTTCGTTCCCGGAGGCGAGCGGCGTCAGGAATCCATTGCGGCCGGCCTTGCAGAGGTGCCCGAAGACGTGCCCTTCATCGCGGTGCACGATGGCGCACGTCCTCTCGTGACTACCGAGGATTTCCTAAGAGCTCTGCGGCTTCTCGAGGCCGAGCCTGAACTGGCCGGCGTGGTCGTAGGCCACCCGGCGGTGGATACGCTCAAGATCGTGGAGGAAGGACGCGTGCTAGATACCCCCGACAGGTCACGTTATTGGGTCGCGCAGACCCCACAGGTCTTCAGAGGCCCCGATCTGCGGGCGGCGTATGCGTCGGCAAAGCTTGCTGCTCGCGATGGCACCGACGATTCGAGTCTGGTGGAAGCGGCCGGAGGCGCTGTGCGGATGATCGAGGGGTCTCGCGAGAACATCAAGGTGACCGTAGCCGAGGATCTTGCGTTCGTGCAGACGGTGATCGAGTCACGTGGAGGGAGGTGAGCCGGATGCGTATCGGAATCGGGCTAGACGTGCACGCCTTTGCGGACGGACGGCCGCTGGTTTTGGGAGGAATCGCCCTGGACTATCCTCTCGGCCTCGCTGGCCACTCGGACGGTGACGTTCTGGCTCACGCGCTCATCGACGCTATCCTCTCGGCTATGCGTGCAGGCGACATCGGGGAGCACTTCCCCGATACCGACCCGGCCTATTCAGGTGCGGACAGCATGGATCTGCTGCGCCATGTGGCGGGTCTGATGGCACGGGATGGATGGCATCTGGTCGATGCGGACACGGTGCTCGTGCTGGAGGCGCCTAAGATCTCTCCGTACCGCGAAGCGATTCGCAAGCGTCTCGCCGACGTTCTCGATGTCCCGCCCGAGCGCATCGGCGTCAAGGCCACCACGTCGGAAGGACTCGGTTTCACAGGCCGAGGAGAGGGCATAGCAGCACATGCGGTCGTTTTGCTAGAGCGGGCTGTGTCGTGAAAGAGAGAGTCCGCTTCGCACCGAGCCCGAGCGGTGGGTTGCACCTCGGCGGTGCCAGGACTGCTCTGGTGAACTGGCTTCTCGCACGGCAGAGCGGCGGTGCGTTCATCGTCCGCATCGAGGACACGCATGCTGCCGAGTCCGTCGAGGACAGCGAGCGAGCGATTCTCGGCGACTTGGAGTGGCTAGGTCTGAAGTGGGACGAAGGTCCCGACATCGGGGGCCCGGCCGCGCCTTATCGGCAGTCCGAACGGGTGGGCCGTCACACAGAGGCCTTCGAGACGTTGAAGGCGAAGGGAGCGGTCTACCCTTGCTTCTGCACGCCGGACGACCTTGCAGCCGAGCGCGAACTCGCTCATAAGGCAGGACGCCCGCCACGCTACTCGGGTCGCTGCAGGGCAATCGACGCGACTGAGGCCTCGCGTCGTGTCGCTGCAGACGAGAACCATTCATGGCGCTTCGCCGTCAACTCGGCGATCGTGGAGATTCACGACCTCGTGCACGGCAGCGTGACTTTTCCCACCGAACGCATCGGAGACTTCGTAGTGCGCAGATCCGACGGCACTTTCACCTTCGACCTAGCTTCGGTCGCCGACGACAGCGACATGAATATCACCACCGTCGCAAGAGGCGATGACCACCTGCCGAATACTCCCCGGCACCTCATGCTCTACCGTGCACTCGATCGACCCGAACCTCGTTTCGCACACCTGCCACTCGTGACCGATGCCTCAGGTCGCCCGCTTTCTAAGTCGACCGGTGCGCAGAGCTTAGCTGGGCTGCGGTCCTCTGGCGTGCCGGCCTCAGCCATCGTTCATCACCTGGCTCTTTTAGGATGGTCGCCCTCCGATGCACGTGAAGTCCTCGATCTCGAGCACCTGATCGATTCCTATGCTTTGACTCGTGCCTCTCGTGCTTCTGCCGTACATGACCCGGCCCGTCTGCGGCACCTTTCCGCGCTGCACCTTCGATCTTTGTCACCGGAACTCCTGGCCGAGGAGATGGAACCTTGGCTTGTCGAGATTCCCTTGTGGCTGGATCGAACCGTACTGGCTCGAGCGGTCTCCTCTGAGATAGTCGTGCTTGGAGATGTCCTCGGAATCGCACACGACCTCGTCGAGCCTGAGATGGATGACGGCGCACGCGCCGCATTGGAGGCGCCCGGCGCGGTCGAGGCGCTCGTAGCCGCCGAACAGGCGCTGGGCGCTTGTGAGGCTGTCGAAGAGGTGGGATCGGCCGTGCGGAGAGCGCTGCGGGAGTCCGGGGTGTCGCCGTCCGTCGGTATGCCTGCGATACGCGCGGCTCTGATAGGTCGAGCACATGGACTTCCCGTCGAAGTGCTCGTGGAACTGCTGGGTCGGGAAAGGGCCATCGAGCGCATCCGAGAAGAAGCAGCCGGCCACTCCAGCCTGGAGTGACGGTTTGACACTATGTCCCATGCAGGGAGATATTCGTAGTCCATTTCTGTGAGTAGTGAATAATCCGTTGAGAGGATCAGTGCAGAAGCGGTGCTCGAGCGCATAAGAGAGGATATTCGAGCGGTAAAGGAGCGCGATCCAGCGGCGGTCTCTACCTGGAGCGTACTGCTTGACTACCCGGGTCTTCATGCCGTGTGGTCGCACCGTTTCAATCACTGGTTGTGGAGGCATGGCCGCCGGGGCACGGCGCGCTGGCTTTCCCAGCTGACACGATTCCTGACTGGCGTGGAGATACACCCAGGAGCGACCATCGGCCGGCGTTTCTTCATCGATCACGGCATGGGGGTTGTCATAGGAGAGACCACCGTGATCGGCGAAGATGTGACTCTCTACCAGTGTGTTACGCTCGGAGGTACCGGCAAGGAGCGTGGAAAGCGGCATCCGACACTGGAAGACTGCGTGGTCGTCGGCGTGGGTGCGGCTGTTCTCGGTGATATCACTATCGGACGAGGCAGCCGGGTTGGCGGAGGCGCGGTAGTGGTGAACGACGTACCGCCCAACTGCACTGTTGTGGGCATTCCTGGGCGAGTGGTCGTTCGCGAGGGGCACAAGGTCGATGCGATCGACCTTCACCATGAGGATCTGCCCGATCCTGTGGTGGAGATGTTCCGCTGCATGCAGCGGCGTATCGACCGGCTTGAGGCGCGTCTTGCTAGCGATGAGGCAGCGAGCGCTGAACGCGGAGAACCGCCATTTCCAGCTCGAATCGAGTCAGCGGACACCGCGACCGAGGGTGGTCGTGACGAAGAATGCAAGCTCTGAACTGAGCACGAACGTTCGTGAGGAGCACCACATGGCCATTCGGCTCCATAACACGCTAACGCGTCGCAAGGAAGACATGGTCACTCGCGATGAGGGGGCCGTGTCGATCTACGTCTGTGGCCCGACAGTCTACAACCATATACACATCGGTAACGCACGCACGTTCCTCTCGTTCGACGTCATCCGGCGGTATCTTCAGTGGCGCGGGTTCGACGTGTACTTCGTTCAGAACATCACAGACGTAGACGACAAGATCATCGCCCGAGCAGCCGAAGAGGGTAAGACCGCCGAGGAGGTCGCACGCTTCTATACAGAGGCTTTCCTTGACGCCATGCGCGCTCTGGGAGTATGCCGTCCCGACGTACAGCCCCGGGCGACGGACACGATTCCTGACATGATTGAGATGGTCGAACGTCTCATAGATCGGGGACATGCGTACGTGGTCGAAGGGGACGTCTACTTTTCGGTGCGATCCTTTCCCGAGTACGGCAAGCTTTCCGGTCGCGATATCGACGAGCTGCGCTCCGGGGCGCGCGTCGATGTGGACGAGCGCAAACGCGACCCTGTCGATTTCGCGCTTTGGAAGGCTGCAAAGCCTGGTGAACCTCACTGGTCGAGTCCTTGGGGCGAAGGTCGCCCCGGTTGGCATCTCGAGTGCTCGGTCATGTCGGAGAAGGAGTTGGGTCCATCTTTCGATATCCACGGGGGGGCATGTGACCTGATCTTCCCCCACCACGAGAACGAGATCGCGCAATCGGAAGCTGCGACAGGTAGGCCGTTCGCTCGATACTGGCTGCACGGCGGTCTGTTGCAGATCGATGCCGAGAAGATGAGCAAGTCACTGGGCAACTTCATGCTGTTGAAGGACGTGCTCAACGACTACGAGCCCCAAGCCGTTCGAATGTTGATGCTGCAGACTCACTACCGCAGTCCCCTTGATTTCTCGCTCGAACGTCTCGATGAGGCCAAGGCGGCTTACGAACGTATCGCGACTCTCGTGCGCAACATCCGCTGGGCACGAGGCACCACTCCCGCCCCTGATGGGGCTTCGTCTGACGAACGAAATCGCCTGGAATCGCAGGTGGCTTCCACGCGCGAGCGGTTTACCGTCGAGATGGATGACGACTTCAACACCGCTGGCGCTCTCGGGGCTCTGTTCGAACTGGCGCGTGTGGCGAACACCTTCATGGCTGCCCATCCCGGGGGCCTCTCCTCGGCCGACCTGCTTGCACTCTCCGAAGTCGAAGAGGCTCTTGTCGAGCTCATCGGAGCGCTTGGAATAGAGCTTGCCGAAGTGAACCGCTCCAGCTATCCACCGGAAGTGGTGGAACTCTCGAAGCAACTTGCCGGTTACGAAGGCCAGGATACGGAAGCTGCCGTGGAGGCTTTGCTGGCTGCACGCGCAGCGGCGCGGACAGAGCGCAACTGGGCAGCGGCGGACGCCGTGCGTGACGGCCTATCCGACCTTGGATTCACTATCGAGGACACACCACAAGGTGCCCGTGTGAGTTTCACGCCGGAGCTCTGAAGGCGATGGGCTCCATCGTGGAGGGCCGCAACTCGGTACTGGAAATCCTGCGAGCTGATGTGCCGGTAGGCGTGATTCTTGTCGCCACAGGCACGAAGGGCGTGCCGATCGAGGAGATTCGACGCATCGCCGCATCCCGAGGAGTAGAAGTTCGAACCGTGTCGCGTTCGGTCCTCGATGAAAGAAGCGTTCGCGGGGCACATCAAGGAGTCATGGCCGAGGTCGCGCCTTTCGAGTACTCGTCTTTGAACGACGTCTTGTCCAACGTAGGGAATCGTGAGCGCAGCCTGATCATCGCTCTGGATCACGTGGCCGATGAAGGCAATCTGGGTGCAGTGGCACGTTCGGCCGAAGCGGCAGGCGCTGATGCGCTGCTGTTGCCCAAGGCACGTGCTGCCGGTGTCGGTCCTACAGCCTACAAGACATCGGCGGGCGCCCTCGCATACCTTCCGGTGATACTGGAACCGAATCTGGTTCGTGCTGTCGAGAAGCTGAAAGACGCAGGCTATTGGGTCGCCGGGGCGATTGAGTCGGGAGAGACCGTGTTCTGGGAAGCTCAACTCACCGGTCGTCTCGTCTTAGTCGTGGGCTCGGAGGGTTCTGGGCTTTCGCGGCTGACAGAGCGCACATGCGACTTCACGGTTCGGCTGCCTCTAGCCGGCCACGTGGACTCCATCAACGTGGCCCAGGCCGCGACCGTGCTGGCGTTCGAGTGGGTACGCCAAGGAAAAGCAGACTCGTGAACTCTGGCCGTATATTCGTCATCGATGGCTACAACGTGATGCGCTCTTGCGAGCCGTACGCGTCACTATGGGGTTCTGATGCTGAGGTCGGCATGGCCAGGCTGGTATCGGACATTGCTGCGCACACTAGTGACGACCGACAGGCGATCATCGTTTTCGACGGAGGGGCCAACCCTCTTTCCGACGGCAAGCCGCATGAGATCGCGGGCGTGACCGTCATCTTCTCTCCCTACGGCGTTGACGCCGACGCCGTGATAGAGCGGGAGGTATCCGAGCGTCGCGGATCCGGTTACGAGTTGGTCGTCGTTACCTCAGACATTCAAACGCAACGGGCTGTGATGGGTAAGGGCGTAACCCGGATGTCCTCCGCAGGGTTCGCAGCCGAGATTTCGGCTGATCTCGATGAGAGGGCCGAGGCCCAATCATCAGGCGCCAAGCGCATCACCGTTGCAGACCTACTAGATTCCGCGACAAGAGAATCCCTCGCTCGTTGGTCGCGCGGCGAAAGATGAAACCGCTCTTCGGAATGCCGATTTGCCAGACACCGAGTCAGGCTTCTTAAGTCTTTCATGCAGACGTTGACACCCGGCTGCCGAACTGCAATTGTTGGAGCACTGAAGAGATTCTGGTGCTGCTGCCGGCGGCACCACCCTTCCCCTCAACGAGATTCCATGGGGATGCTTACGGGAGGGATTGTGAGTGGACGCACAAGCGCAGCGCTCAGTCGGGGCGGCTCGTTGCGCGGAACTCGCACTTGTGAAGGCCGCGCAGATGGGGGACCAGCAAGCCTCGAGTGCGCTGGTCAGGAAGTACCGTAGTCTCGTGAGATGCAAGGCAAGGTCGTATTTTCTCGTCGGGGGAGATCGTGACGATGTGATCCAGGAGGGCATGATCGGGCTCTTCAAAGCTATACGCGATTACGACCCTGCACGTCAATCGAGTTTCCGTTCCTTCGCTGAACTGTGTGTTACGCGTCAGATGATCACTGCCATCAAGACGGCGACGCGACAGAAGCACACACCGCTCAACGGCTATGTCTCGCTCAGCCGTCCGGCCACATCCGAGGACAACGGCGAGCGTCTGCTGGAGGACATCCTCGCCGCCAAAGAAGCCTGTGATCCTGCTGAGATAGTCATAGCGGCATGGGAAGGCGAGTTCATCCGCAAGGGGTTTACCGAGTCGCTCTCAGCTTTCGAGTCCAAAGTGCTCGGCATGTATATGGATGGCTGCTCTTACCAGGAGATTGCCGATCGGCTCGGACGGCATACGAAGTCGGTCGACAACGCACTGCAGCGCGTGAAGCGCAAGATCGAAACTCAGATTCACCGTTGCCGGATGTGCTGAGTACGGTGACACGCCATCGGCGCCCTGTCTACAATAGAGCGCAGAAGCTGGCGTAGCTCAATGGCAGAGCAACTGCCTTGTAAGCAGTAGGTTGTGGGTTCGAATCCCTCCGCCAGCTCCAAGACTTTGACTCGGTCCTGGCCCTATCGGGACGGGGTCGATTCTTGAACGGTGGTGTGCCTCTGTGAGTCTTCACACCCTGGACGATCAGTGTTTAGGGCACGCGGGCGACATCTTCTGTGGTAGTTCTGTAGTAGAGTAGACTCTAGAACGAAGCAATGCGTGAGAAGCAGTGCGTGAGAAACGGTTCGTCACAGCGAAGATGCGAGGACAGGAATAGGCACGCCCGGGGCCGTTGTCGCCGTTGACACTCGAAGAAACGATGGAGTACTATCCGTATGCCTTTCGGCCGGTTCGGCCGTGGTTCGCAACTTGATAAGCGCAGACAGCGCCCATTTTTTTTGTGGGGGTGTGCCCGAGTGGCTAAAGGGGACGGGCTGTAAACCCGTTGGCTATGCCTACCCAGGTTCGAATCCTGGCGCCCCCACCAGTGAGCGACGACACGGGAGGCATATCGCCTACCGCTGTTCATTGCCCACATAGCTCAGTCGGCAGAGCACTTCCTTGGTAAGGAAGAGGTCACCGGTTCAAGTCCGGTTGTGGGCTCCAGGTGATTTCGGCCGGTCCGGTCAGCAAGATAGGCGAGCCGGTTGATAAGGCGGTGTAGCTCAGTGGTTAGAGCACACGGTTCATACCCGTGGAGTCACTGGTTCGAATCCAGTCACCGCTACCAGGTCACACACGCAGGGCTGGTGTGGCCCGTGCGTTTTCAACGGTCATTGTTCGGCATCAGAGGGAAGGTTCTCAAGGACGGGTCGGTACCGATCAGGCCACCGATACCGTCGAAGAGGTCTCGTAAGGAGGAGAGTCATGGCAAAGAAGAAGTTCGAGCGGACCAAGCCGCATCTGAACGTGGGCACCATCGGTCACGTCGATCACGGGAAGACGACCCTGACCGCGGCGATAACCAAGGCCCTCGCCGAGAAGGGCA
>PWVH01000024.1 GCA_003563465.1 Coriobacteriaceae bacterium
CCGTGCGCTCGACACGCGCAGCCGCACCGATCGCACCGTCGGCACTCTCGGCGCGCTCGACCACCGGAATCCCGCCTCCTCCGGCTGCGATCACGATGTCGCCGGCCTGCACCAGTCGCGCGGCCGTGGCCGCCTCGACGATCCTCTTCGGCCTGGGACTGGGCACCACGCGTCGCCACAGGCGCTCGCCGTCAGCGGTCTCGCCAGCCTTGGCGAGAACCCAGCCGCGTTCGGCGGCTAGGCGCTCCGCTTCGGCGGGACTCGAAAACGGGCCGAAAAACGGCCCGATCGGCTTTGATGGATCGGCGAACGCAGAATCTTCGGCGTCCACGATCACCTGCGTGACGAGCGTCACGACCGTCCGTTCCACGCCGGCACGCTGCAAGAGGTTGTGCAGGGTGTTCTGCAGGAGGAAACCGATGCCGCCCTCGGAATCGGCACCCGCGATATAGAGAGGCATCGGGGGAATCTGGTCGCGCGCAGCCTCGTTGCGGATGAGGATGTTTCCGACCACGGGGCCGTTGCCGTGGGTGAGCGCGATCCGGGCGCCTTCGGCCGCGAGGCGAGCGACGGGCTCGAGCGCTTCCGTGGCGTGCGCCGCCTGCTCCTCGATGGTGCCCTTGTCGGTCTTGCGGATGATGGTGTTCCCGCCGAGGGCGATCACCACGGTCGGGGGCGTGTCGGATGCCGAAGCCGAGGCCGAAGCCGAAGCCGAGGCCGAAGCCGAGGAGGTCATTGCGGCTCGCCGCCTTGCGTACCAGCGCTTACCTTCTCTGCTACGAATCGCTCGACGACATCGGCCAGAGTCGGTTCACCCACGTCCTCTATGCCGTACGTGACGCGCACCACGGGTGCATCGATGCGGATCAGCCCCGACAGGTCGATCGGCGTGCCGACCACGACCGCGTCGCAGGGTACTGCTGCGATCGTCGCCTCGAGGTCGGCGAGCTGGCCGGCCGAATACCCCATCGCGGGCAGTATCTCGGCCAGATGACGGTTCTCGGCGAAGACGTCCACGAGCGATCCCACAGCGTACGGCCGAGGATCGACGAGCGTCGCCTCCTGCCTGCGTGCCACGATGGCCCCAGCCCCGAAGTTCATCCCGCCGTGAGTGACGGTCGGGCCGTCCTCGACCACCAGCACCCGCTTGCCGAACAGCGCCTGGGCGCCCTCGGCGACAGCATGCGAAGCGGTGTGGACGATCGTGGCCTCGGGGTTGTGCTTGGCCGCTGCGGCGCGAAGCGCGGAAACGGCCTCGGGGTCTGCGGTGTCGACCTTGTTGATGACGAGCACGTCGGCGCGCAGGAAGTTCGTCTCGCCGGGGTGATAGCGGCGCTCGTGCCCCACACGATGCGGATCGAGCACCACGATCTCGAGGTCCGGGCGGATGAAGGGCATGTCGTTGTTGCCGCCGTCCCAGATGATGACGTCGGCCTCCTCCTCGGCGGCCCTGAGAATCGCCTCGTAGTCGACTCCCGCATAGACCACCGCGCCCGCAGCGATCAGGTGCTCGTACTCCTCGCGCTCCTCGATGGTGCAGCCGAAGCGGTCGAGGTCGGCGAACGACGCGTAGCGCTCTACCTTCATGAGCGAGAGTTCGCGGTAGGGCATCGGGTGGCGGATGTCGACCGCGTTGATGCCGGCCTCGCTTAGCAACTCCCACATCCGGCGCGACACGCCGCTCTTGCCCGCTCCCGTGCGCACCGCGCATATCGAGACGACCGGCACGCGCGCGGGGATCATGGTGCGGTCCGGCCCCACGAGCGTGAAGTCCGCTCCGGCGGCGAGCACTTCGGAAGCCCGGTGCATGACCTCCTCGTGGCTTACGTCGCTATATGCGAACACTACGAGGTCAGCGCGGTCTTCTTCGAGAAGCCGAGGAAGCTCTTCCTGGCCGAGGATCGGGATGCCGTCGGGATAGAGCGGCCCGGCGAGATCGGGCGGGAAGGTGCGCCCGCCGATGCCGGGGATCTGCGTGGCGGTGAAGGCGACGACCTCGGTCGCGGGGTCGTCGCGGTAACAAGTCGCGAACACATGGAAGTCGCGCCCCGCCGCCCCCATGATGACGACCCTCGTGCGCTCCTTGGCCCCGCTGTCGTCTGTGCGCTGCATAGCGTTTCCTCCCGGAGTGCGGCCATTTATGCATACTTTAGACGCTTTCTCGTATGATTCCCAACCGCTTGTAAGGAGCAAGCCTGCCTGCAAGCCTGCCTGCAAGCCTGCGTGCAAGCCTGCCTGCAAGCCTGCCTGCAAGCCTGCCTGCCGAGGAGGCCTTTCGTTTCGTCGCGGATAAACCTGGACGGGTGAGCTCGCCGCTTCCGATTCGCCGGCTTGCGCTTCGGAGGCAGGCGTCAAGGAATCGGAATGCTGGCGTTAAGGAATCGGTCATACGGATGGAGTATGGTCTGTCGCGATGCGCAACGGTCTGTCGCGATGCGCCACGGTCTGTCGCGATGCGCCACGGTCTGTCGCGATGCGCCACGGTCTGTCGCGATGCGCCACGGCAGTGACAGTTGATCAACTACTTCGATAGCTCGAAGTGAGGTGGCAGATGTGCCGAGGCCTCCATATGCAGGCAGATTCCACTATTTCATAGGCAGCAGGACCAGAGCGCTGGTCATCGAGCGCCTGGTTAAGGATCCGCATCATCGTCCTTACTTTCGCGAACTGGGCCGAGGCATACACGCGGGAATGGGCGCGCTGCATCGTGAGCTTGCGGAGCTCGAGCGCATTGGGCTGATCAAGTCGAAGGCAGAGGCTGGTGCGCGTTTCTACGAGGTGGATGCATGCCATCCGCTGTTCGAGCCGCTTCGCTCATTGGCCGAAGTCTGCGAACGAATGGATGCGAACTCGAAATTGTAAGGCGGGGAGGCCTGTTTCGAGCAAGAATGGAGTCGGCGGGGCCCTTCGGACACTATCGAGTTAGTGGGTGCAATTGCACCCACTAACTAGAGGGTACCCCTCAAG
>PWVH01000141.1 GCA_003563465.1 Coriobacteriaceae bacterium
GAGGCGACCCGATAAGCCGGCTTACTGTGTGCTTCTCCATGTATTCGCTCATGTCGAGTTCGATCAAAGCTTCCTCGCTGCCGAAAAGAAACGCCGCCAGCGCCTTGGACAGTTCGGTCTTTCCCACCCCAGAAGGGCCGAGGAAGATGAACGAACCCGCTGGCCGATGGGGATCCTTGAGCCCGGCACGCGCGCGGCGAATCGCCTTGCTCACGGCTATCACGGCCTCGTCCTGACCGACTATGCGCTCGTGAAGACTGGACTCCATGCGCAGAAGCTTCTCCATCTCCTCTTCGGTAAGCGCAGCGACCGGTACGCCGGTCCACATAGAGACTACATCGGCGATCTCGTTCTCCGTCACCTCTACCAGACGACGAGTCTCTGGCTTGCGCCATTCCTCTTCCATGGCGCGTTTCTCGGATATGATGTGCTTCTCTTTGTCTCGTAGCGACGCTGCCTTCTCGAACTCCTGAGCCTCTATCGCCCCTTCTTTCTCGGCTCGCACACGACGGAGACGATCCTCTATCTCCTTGACTCCCGGAGGTGCCGTCATCATCTTGATACGCATCTTCGAGCCGGCCTCGTCGATCAAGTCGATAGCCTTGTCAGGCAGGAAGCGATCCGAGATGTAGCGATCCGCTAGGGTGGCCGCAGCCTCGATGGCACCGTCGGTAATGGAAACACGGTGGTGTGCCTCGTAGCGATCCCTAAGCCCATGCAAGATCTCCACCGTCTCGACCACGCTCGGCTCGCCGACCATTATCGGCTGGAAGCGGCGCTCCAATGCGGAATCTTTCTCGACGTACTTCCGGTATTCGTCCAGCGTGGTTGCCCCGATGGTCTGGAGTTCTCCGCGGGCAAGCGCCGGCTTGATGATGCTGGCCGCATCTATAGCCCCCTCCGCGGCGCCTGCGCCCACAAGAGTGTGCATCTCGTCGACGAAGAGGATGACGTCCCCTCGATCGCGTATCTCCTTCATGACCTTCTTGAGCCGGTCCTCGAACTCACCACGATACTTGGAGCCAGCCACTAGCGCCGCGAGGTCCAGCGTGTAGAGCTGCTTTCCCTTTATGGTCTCAGGCACCTCGTCAGCCGATATGGCCTGCGCAAGCCCCTCGGCCACTGCGGTCTTGCCGACACCCGGCTCGCCGATCAGCACAGGATTGTTCTTCGTGCGGCGAGACAGTATCTGCATGACACGCTCTATCTCGGTGGACCGGCCGATCACGGGATCGAGTTTGCCTTCGTTGGCGGCTCGAGTAAGATTGCGGCCGAACTCGTCGAGCAACGAGCCTCCGGCGCGCCGCTCCTCGCCTGCCTCACCCTGCTTTCCGTAATGCCCGGAGAGCAGCTGAATGACGGCCGAGCGGACCTTCTCGAGATCCGCCCCGAGGTTGAGCAGCACTTGAGCCGCCACGCCCTCGCCTTCACGAATCAGGCCTAGAAGTATGTGCTCCGTACCGATGTAGTTATGGCCAAGCTGTAGGGCCTCGCGAAGAGACAGCTCCAATACCTTCTTGGCGCGAGGAGTGAACGGGATGTGCCCTGTAGGCACGAAAGTGCCTCGGCCGATCAGCTCCTCCACCTGAGCATGCACGTCTTCTAAGGAGATGCTCAGGCTCTCGAGAGCTTTGGCGGCTATCCCATCCTGTTCCCGGATGAGGCCAAGGAGCAAGTGCTCTGTGCCTATGTAGTTCTGGTTGAGCATGCGCGCCTCTTCCTGGGCGTATACCACCACGCGGCGCGCCTTTTCTGTGAATCTCTCGAACATCTTCTGGTACTCCTCGCATCTACGACAATCCGGTGAAGGATCGTGACTCCTCGCATGGTCTAGTATACCCGCCCGATGCCACTGAAGTTGCGGCACCCACCGCACCAAGCAACTGCGATGCCACAGGATATGAGCAGATTACGCTTAGATATCGGCAAGTAAGACGTTTCTGGCAAGAGCGGAAGAGCGGAAGTCTTCTGAGCTCTCGACTAGGTCTCCGGGCGCATCTGGGGGAAGAGCAGGACATCACGGATCGATGCGCTGTCCGTGAGAAACATGACGAACCGGTCGATGCCGACGCCCAGCCCGCCCGCCGGAGGCAGACCGTACTCCATGGCACGCAGGTAGTCCTCGTCGCAGCCCATGGCCTCATCGTAGCCGGTCTCTCTGGCCCGTGCCTGCGACACGAAACGTTCGCGTTGATCGTCCGGGTCTATCAGTTCGCTGAAAGCGTTGGCGATCTCTCGGCCGGTCACGATGAGTTCGAAGCGCTCCGTCAGCTCGGGCTCGCCCGGCTTCCTGCGTGCCAGAGGCGAGGTTTCGAGCGGGTACTCGGTCACGAAGACGGGGCCCGTCAGATCGGGCTCGACGAACTTCTCGAACATCTCCGTGATAAGTCTCCCTTTGCCCCACGAATCATCCACAGGGATGTCATGCTCGCTACAGATGCCGGCCAGCTCCTCGCGCGTACGTTCGAACGAGACATCCGTTCCTGCCACTTCACTTATCAGGTCGAGCATAGTACGCCGAGGCCAAGGTGGCGTCAGGTCGACCACCTGACCCTGGTATTCGACCTTGAGAGTGTTGCAGACCTCCTCGGTGACGCCGATGATGAGGTCCTCGGTCAACTCCATCATGCCTTCGAGATCGCTGTATGCCTGGTACGCCTCGAGCATGGTGAATTCCGGATTGTGCCGAGGGGACATTCCTTCGTTGCGGAAGCTCCGGTTGACTTCGTAGACCCTGTCGAAGCCTGCGACGAGCAGCCGCTTCAAGTAGAGCTCGGGCGCGATCCGCAAGAATAGATCGATGTCGAGCGCTTTGTGGTGAGTCACGAAAGGCCTGGCATTCGCCCCGCCGGGAACGGAGTGCAGCATCGGGGTCTCGACTTCGAGAAAGCCCCGATCTTCCATGAAGCGCCTGATCGCTCTCATGACCTGAAACCTGATCTCGAAGATCCTGCGCGTCTCCGGATTCATGATGAGATCGACGTAGCGCTGCCTGTACCTGGTCTCGGTATCGGTCAAGCCATGGTATTTCTCCGGAAGAGGTCGCAGCGACTTGCTAAGAAGTGAGACCTCGGCAGGAGAGACCGAGAGCTCCCCTCGCCGGGTACGCAGCACGCTGCCCGTGACGCCTATCCAGTCACCGACATCGAATTCACGTGCGGCTTCGAACGCCTCGCTGCCCAATACGTCCGCACGGCAGAACAACTGCAGATCCCCGGTCGAGTCACGAATCACCAAGAAGAGCGCCCTGCCCTGATCGCGTCTTGCAACCAGACGCCCTGCAACGGAGACTGTCTCGGAAGTCTCTTCGCCTGGTGCGAGTTCGGAATACCGCGCGGCCAACTCCGCGGAACGGCCGGTGACGTCGAAGCGGCTCGCATATGGTTCTCTTCCGGAAGCTCTCAGCGAATCGAGTTTCGCACGTCGTACGGAAAAGGCGTCCTCGCGCTCTTCCGCAGGCCGAGCCTTACCCGCGTCCCACTCGCTTTCGGTGCGTTCGTCATCGCCCATATCGGGCCTAACGGGAAATCTTCTTGACGGTGTATTCAAGCATGCGACCGGAAGGCGTGCTGACCTTGACACTCTGACCCCTCTTGGCCCCCATTATGGCCTGCCCGACCGGAGACTCGTTCGAGATCTTGTCGCGAGCGGGATCGGCCTCGGCAGAACCGACGATCCTGTAGACGTGGATCTTCCCGGTCTCGGCGTCGTGTAGTTCGACCCTGCTGCCGAGCGTGACCTTGTCGGATCGAGAAGGCGATTTGATGATGGTGGCGCTCGAGAGAATCATGGTGATTTCCGCGATGCGACTCTCGACCCAGGCCTGCTCGTTCTTGGCGTCGTCATACTCGGAGTTTTCCGCTATGTCGCCGAACTCCTTGGCTTCTTTGATCCGCTCGCCGACCTCACGTCGGCGGACAGTCTCCAGATGCCTCAGCTCTTCTTCGAGACTGGCCTGACCCTCGGAAGTGAGTACTACTTCTTTCTGCATGACCTGCAAACTCCAGTACGAGTCGATGCCGCACCCAAGAGGCACGGGCTGGCGTACACTAACGCACGGGCTGCCCGGTTACCGGACAGCCCGCGAAAATGTCCACGAAAGTATACCCCATCGCAGCGTGAACGCAAGACAGCAACATCCCGACGATAGCTATTCGGTCACTCGTCGGATTCGGAAGCCTTCGTAGTCTTCTCTTCCTCGAGTTCCTCTTCGTCGTCGCCCTTGCCGTCAACGCCGTCGCGAATCGCCTTCATCGTCTTGCCGATCGACTTGCCGAGCGCGGGCAGACGACTCGGACCGAACAGCAACAGCACGACCACAAGGATGATGACCCACTCCATGCCGCCGGGCAGACCAAGAACTGCCATGTCGACTCCACTCCTTCGTACGTGTGCAGGAATACGCTACGACCACTCAAGATATCCGGCCGATGAATCCTTTATCTCGACCGCGCTAGGATATCATTCCACCCCGGCGGCCGCTATCTTCTCCGCCCGCGAGAGGTAGTAAAGAGTATGTAGCAACTCGCGGACCGGGTCGGTGTTGTGGACCATCGCGCCATCCGGAACGCGTACCATGGCCGATGAGTAGTTGAGAATCACCCTGATGCCCGCGGCCGCCATGCGATCCGCCACTTCCTGCGCCGCGTCAGTGGGAACTGCGATCACTCCTATATGAGTCTGTTGCTCACGAACGATGCGTTCCAGGTCTTCGATGTCTCGCACGACCAGGTCACCGGCACGTGTCCCGATCTTCGTCGGATCCTTGTCAAGCACGGCGACCACCCTGAAACCACGCACGCGAAGTCCTTCGTATGCAGCTATCGCAGAACCCAGGTGTCCTGCCCCCACCAAAACGATACGGTTGACAAGGTTCGAGCCTAGAATCGACTGAATCCGGTCTATGAGTGTAAAGGTGTCGTAACCCACTCCACGCTTGCCGAACTGGCCGAAATGGGTGAGGTCTCGCCTGATCTGAGCCGGATTGACGTTCGTCAGCTCACCGAGTCTGGCCGAAGACACCGTAGTGTAGCCCTCCTGACGCAGCTGAAGAAGAACGCCAAGATAGACCGGAAGACGTTCGATAACGCCCTCGGGTATACGCACGGTGTGACTGCCGTCCACCCGAATCCCATCTGTAATCGCCTAATACATAGTAACAATAGTTACAATACGGCCACAAGGTCTCTGTCGGGACGGAACCCGGTTACCCTTCGCTAATCGCTGGGCGTTGGTGTCTGAATCGATGCGCGCTTTACGCGAGAAACGACATCGGCCCTCGTCAGAATGCCTACTAGTCGCCCGTCCTTTGCGACAAGCAATGCCCCCGGCTCTTGAGCGGCCAATCGACTGAACACCGCCTCGGCCGACTCGTTCGCATCAACGAGCAGCCGTTCCAAATCCCTGTCCGCCACGTCGAAGACCTGCGTGTTGGGCCATTCTTCCCTTGGAACCCTCTTGACATCGGAGAGTGAGATCAGTCCCACAACCGAACCGTCCATCTCCACCGGGTAGCGACTGTGCCTTCCGCCCAGGAAGAAGTCTTCGACGAGCTGGTCCAGGGTTATACTGCCTGGAGCGATAACGGGATCGGACGACATCAGTGAAGAGATCGGCACTCCTTCCAGAGTGGTCTTGACCACCTGCTGCCGATACGACGACTCCGCCAGCATGGCAATGAACCAGCCGATCAACCCGAACCATATAAGGTCTAGCGTGCCCATAAGCACACCGAGAACCGCACCTGCCACCATGGTGTAGCCGATGAACTGGCCCGATCGGCTTGCCCATAGCGTCGCTTTCAGCTGGTCGTTCGTCAGGGCCCAAAGAGCTGAGCGAAGCACGCGGCCGCCGTCCAAAGGAAAGCCCGGCAACAGATTGAAAACAGCGACGGCAAGGTTTATCACTGCTAGGTATTGAAAGGGCGCCCAGACGATATCGGGAAGTCCTGCGAATCCGAGCAGGAGATATGCTGTGAAGAACACCGCTGCGATGACTATGCTTGCCACAGGCCCAGCTATGGCGACCGCGAACTCCTTCCCGGGACTTGCGGGCTCCTCCTCCATCTCCGCGACGCCGCCGAAGACGAAAAGCGTAACCTTCCTCACCTTGGTTCCTCCGGTACGCGCGACAAGGGAGTGACTCAGCTCATGAGCGATGATCGATGCGAAGAACAGCAGAGCTGTGATCACGCCGCTCGTCACGTTGACCAGAGACGAACGACCAGGGTATGCGGTCGGGAAATAGGAAAACGACAAAGAAGTGGCCACGAGAACGAAGATGATCAGCCAAGTCGGATTGATTTCAAGGGGAATGCCAAAGAGCCGACCGAGTCTGAACGACGGCAGATTGAACACCTGCGATAACACCTCCAGTCACTCTGGAACACTCGCAAACGTTCTTGCAACGGTGAACGACCCACCGCTGTAGCGATTTCTTATGTCAGAAGCTTGCCCCTTCAAGGGCGTTCGCACACGGGCAATCGCGTATTTCCGGTAATGCCGGGATCATCCGGTGAAGCAGGGCCTTGACCTTCTCGTTGTTCTCATTGAACACGCGAATGACCTCTTCGTTCGTCACCGGTTCGACTCCCCCGACTCCGACATCATGATCAGTGATCAGCGAGATGTTGCAGTAGCAGATCTCAAGCTCACGTGCCAGATAACACTCGGGATACTGGGTCATGTTTATAACTTCCCAACCCTGCTCCGCAAACCAGCGAGATTCCGAGCGCGTGGAGAATCGTGGGCCCTGGATGACCACCACTGTCCCCGTCGGGTGCGCAGTTATCCCCAAGTCCACCGCAGTCTCGTAGGCGATGCTGCGCATCGTGGGACAGTAGGGGTCGGCCGAAGACACATGTGTGGTGATGGGACCATCGTAGAAAGTGTCTTTGCGACCACAGGTCCGATCTACGAACTGGTCGCATACGACGAAATGCCCCAGCTCGACCTCAGGCTGCAGCGAACCGCATGCGTTCGGCCCGATGATGCGCGTGACGCCGAGTTCCTTCATCGCCCATACATTTGCACGGTAATTAATCATGTGAGGTGGCAGCGAGTGATCCTTTCCGTGGCGTGGCAGAAAAGCTACGGCCCTCCCTGCGATCTCCCCATGCATGACAGGTGATGAAGGAGCGCCGAATGGCGTCGTCACTTTGAACTCCTGAGGGCTTTCGATCAACTCGTAGAAGCCACTCCCGCCGAAGACGCCGATGTCCGCCCTGGGATACTCCATGTCATTCTCCTTGTCGATACGTCGTGTCCGAGCTTCCACCGCTCGCAAGATTGTATTGCATGGGCTTGTGACAGTGTTGTTCGAGCCGATGCTCACACGACATCGAAGCACAGTATCCCTGCGAACGTGTCGAATGACATCCTATATCGGACGTACCCTTGCTTGAATGCCGGCTTCTACGCCGTAGCGTTCGGCAGCACTAGCCATTCGCACAGCGAGAGTCAGCCAACCCGACGAGTCGATCAGCGCAACGGGCGCACCCTTCTCCACATCGGCGAACGTGCCAGCGAACGGCACCTCGACCGAAACGTGCCCCAGCCCTATCTCGAGCCGCTCGGCATCAAGACCCAAATGCTCGATTTCCTCGGCGGCTATCTTCAGCCGCAGAGAGCCGAAGCGATCGCATTCCAGCACATCGGTCACGACGAACTCGCCATCGACCCTGGTCGGCCCGAACGGGGCTGGAACCAGGTCTTCCGGATCGATCTTCCTACCCAGAGACGACGGCTCCACGCCACATGCAAGTGCAGCAGCCGCTGGAGCCAGCACATCGCGCGCATGAAAGGTGCCGAGCGGAGCTTGTGAGTCGATCTTGGACGGGTCGATCGCGAATGCCTCCTCGACACCGCCGGCTCTCTCAGCAGCCAGCATGAGCACGCCATTGTCGGGTCCGACTATTCGTGTTCCGTGACCCGTGAATAGACAGAGATCGTCGCGTCCGCCTCCGACCCCGGGATCTACAACTACGAGATGGATAGCCTCGGGCAACTGGTAGACGCCGGCGGCCGCGACAGTAGCGCCCTTGCGGATATCGTAGGGTGGTATCTGGTGAGCAAGGTCTACAATCCGGGCTAGCGGACATGCCCTGTGGATGACCGCATGACATATCCCTACCCAGGTGTCTTCGAGACCGAAATCGGAGATGAAGCATACGATGTTCTGCATGCCCGTTCCTCTCATGGCGAACCGGACACCTACCACTATATACGTCTTCCACTGACACTTGACTCTCCCCTTCTTCTGCGAATGCACTACCATGGACATACGGGCGACGGGAGGCGATGAGAGTGGACGGGCGGATCAGGCTCCGAGCAGTGACTCTCACGATCCTGATCATGATCGTGGGTCTGACGGCATCGGCATGCGGACGCGACACGATGGCCTTCGTATCAGAGGGGCGCTCCTACGAGCTGGACGCTACCGAGGATCTCCACGTATCCGTCGAGCGTCCTCCGACTGAGGGCCGTCCGGTATCCGAATCATCCGCTCTGCGTCGAGACGCCTTGGTGTAGCTGCGCTCCGGTGGAAGTGAGGCGTCCGATGCGGCCGAGTTCGTCACACGTTCGCTACCCGACAACGGCAGATCGGTTCCCTACTACGTCGAGTCTGCAGAGATGGATGGCGTGCCCGTCTGGATCCTGCTCGAGCTTTGGGGGACTGCCGACGGAACGCTCGACAACACCCGGCTGTGGGTCTTCGACCGCGAGCACGGTGACGTACTGTACTCCTCGACACACAGATGAGGGACTTCGATAGGAGCTGTCTGTCTGTAGCGCGGAGTCCGCACTACTCGCACGCGTCCAGATCAGGACAGAAAGGCTCGAAGGCTCTAAGCGACCCCGGAAAGCAGCCATGCTTTCAGGGCCGCACTAGCCCCGATTTCGAAGGCGGTCAGAGCTCCAGCGAGCAGTATCGCAATCCACGCGTCTCGAAGCCGATAGGCCCGACGTTCGAACTGAGGTAGCAGGCACACTATCACCAGATTGATAACGACGAACGTGGCTACGATGGCTACGAGCACTAGCACCGGATACAACACGCCGAGGAGCGGCGCTCCCCACATCGTCCCGGCGTAAGTGAGCGCTATTGCGGCGAGGTAGTACCCGACAAGGGGGCCGCTCATGAGAACCCGACCTCGGCCTGGAGTTCGCCAAAGCACGTCTGACAGCAGCGGAAGAACCCAAGCAGCGACTGCAAAGCCAGCTGCGAGCCCCGTGGCCAAGCGAATCTCATTGGTCGTCGAGCGCAGTCCCACGTACGACGTGAGACCGTCTAGAGCCATCACGAACACCCCTGCACCGAGCAGGAAGTTAACCCAAACCGGAGGCAGACCCGAGGGCCGGTCCCGCTGAAGCACCGCAAGCACGCATATCCCCACGACGAAACCCACGTAGATTCCCGTGTCCCGTGCACATACCGGTACACGAAGACCCCCTGCGAAAAAGGATCTCTCGGGCAACTGGTGACACAGACCGAAACCGACAGCATCGAGCAGAGTCTGCAAGACGAGCCTCTCTGTCGAAGCACGCCGGGCAGTCTGCAGACGGGCCCGGCGTGAAGCATCAGGTGGTCGGGATGGCGGGATTCGAACCCACGACCTCTGCGTCCCGAACGCAGCGCTCTACCAAGCTGAGCCACATCCCGACGAGGCGGTATGATACACGCTCGCAAGACCTAGAGCAAAGCCGGAAGAGCCGAGTCAGTGTGGCAAGAAGGCCCCCTCGGCGAGGGGGCCTTCTCGGTAACAGCACGGTCAGTCTCTTGGTGGCTTATCTGCTCAGTCCGACGTGACACTTCGAGCATACCGTGGGCTGGTGGCACTGGAAGCACGGTTCTGCGCCCTTGTCGCGAACGACATCCGGATGCTCGAACTCCCAAGAACGGGCACCGGTGGCACCCTCATGGTGACAGTTGTCGCAGAACAGCTGGACATGACAGTTGGCGCACACCGGCCTGGTCACACTGCGGTCCGCAATGGCTGGCCCGTGAGTGTCCTTGAAGTCCACAGGGTGCGGAATCTCGATTCGGTGACAGTCCATGCAGAACTTCGCGTCGGCACCGCCTTCACCGTGACAGTACGAACAGTTCTCGGGCAGATCCTCGAACGCCTGCGGGTGTAGCGCAGGCACGTCCAGCGCTGTCCGGTTAGTCCAGGTCGCCTGTTGGTGACTGGTGGGAAGCACGGCCAAAGTGATGTGGCATTCCACGCAGAACTCTTGGTCGTGGCACATGTCGAAGCAACCGCTGCCGCCTATCTCGTTGACGGTGTCGGCGTGCACTCTCAGCCAGGGACGACCGTCGATGGCTCCCTCATGGTGACAGTCGCTACAAAGTTCCTGATAAGTGTGGCAGTTTGCGCACACCTGCGGTCTCTCCCGACCGGTCGCCGCGTGGAACTCCTTGAATTCCTGCGGGTGCGGAATGTCGAGTTGATGACACGCCTTGCAGAACGGAGCGTTCGGTCCGCCGTCGCCATGGCAAACTTCACACGCGGTGATTTCGGCATTCGCCGAAGCCGCATGCACACCGAGCTCCTCGGCAGGCTTGCGCAGCCAGTCGGGAGCCGTGTGCGATGTCGGGACGGGATTGAGCGCCGTGTGGCAGTCCTGACAGAACGAGATCATGTGGCATCTCTCGAGACAGCCGGGAACGCCGTTCGTTCGCACCGCGGCCGCGTGCTGCTCCCCTTCCCAAGCGACGTCGGTCTGGAACTCCCAATCGGAAGCGGTGCCATGATGGCACTCATCGCAGAAGTACGGATTCACCGAGGTGTGGCAGAGTTCGCACTTCTCCATCTTAGTCTCGACGAGCTCGGGGTGTGTCTGCGTCTTGAACTCCTCGGGGTGAGGCATCTCCATCCCGTGGCAATTCATGCAGAACTCGTCCTCGATATGGCACGTCGAACAGTAGCCGACTTCGGCGATCGACGGCAGATGGGCCAAGCGCTCGTACATCGGAGCGTCATCGGAGAGCTCTCCCTCGGCTGCGTAAGCCGCAGCGATTCCTAGACTGGCCTCCTCCTCGGCCTCGTGTTCCTCTGCATTCCCATGACCGGGGGATGCGGCCTTCATCGCCTCGATATCATCCAGCGCCATGTCGGCATGACCACGCGGGTAGAAGTCCTCGGCGAAGTGATTATCGGGCTTGAGCTCGAAGTCGGGGGTGTGACAGGCCTGGCATGCTCCGGTCGCGACGATGCCGCTCAAGGACTCGCCTGTAAGCGTGTGACAGCGGAAGCACGCCGTCATCTCCATGAAGTCGTCGTGCGGCTGGTTGGGCTCGCCGGTGTTGGGATCTTTGAGCGTGAGATCGAAGTCCTCGCGGTGC
>PWVH01000114.1 GCA_003563465.1 Coriobacteriaceae bacterium
GAGGGCCTTGCCGCCACTCGCGAACTGCGCCAGAGTGGGATAAAGGTGAACATGACCCTCTGCTTCACGGTGCCACAGGCACTGCTCGCCGCACGCTCGGGCGCCGCTTACGTCTCGCCCTTCATCGGGCGTTTCGACGACATCTCCGAGGACGGTATCGAACACCTCGGCAACGTCATAATGGCTCTGGGCAACTACGAGTTCGGACATGAGGTGGAGGTCATCGCGGCGAGCATACGGCATCCTCAACATGTCGTAGGCGCAGCGCTTCTCGGCGCAGACATCGCGACGGTTCCCTTCGGTGTGCTGGAGAAGTGCGTCAAGCACCCACTTACTGATCGTGGCCTGGAGGCTTTCCTGGCAGACTGGGAGAAGGTCAAGAACTCATGAGCGCGAGACCACGCAAGCGGGGACGTCGTGGCGGGGGAGCCCCCCAGCAGCCGCGACAGCCATCGATTACGCGGGCCGACCTGGAGGACAAGAAGGTCGCAGAACTCAAAGAGATGGCTCTCTCACTCGGGCTTGATTCGAAGACGCTGAAGAAGAAGGACGAGCTGATCGACGCCGTCCTGGAGGCCAAGATCCGTGCGGAAGGGTTCATCGAGATCAGTGGGGTCCTTGACGTGCTGCCCGAAGGTTACGGTTTCGTTCGCACTACTGGTTACCTGCCGGGCGATACGGACGTCTACTGCTCGATGTCCCAGATTCGAAGGGTCGAGCTGCGTCGGGGCGATCTAGTACGTGGTCAGGTACGGCCACCGAAAGACAACGAGAAGTATCCGGCGCTTCAGCGCGTAGACACCATCAACGGTCTTCCTCCCGAAGAAGCTCGCGGACGCAAACACTTCCGCGATCTCACTCCCGTCTATCCGGATCAGCGTTTTCGTCTCGAGATCGGCAAGGATGCGCTCACGGCGCGCATCATCGATCTGGTAGCACCGATCGGAAGGGGCCAGCGCGGCTTGATCGTATCTCCGCCAAAGGCCGGCAAGACCACGATTCTCAAAGAGATCGCCGCTTCTATCGCGGTCAACGATCCGGAGTCTTACCTGATGTGCCTGCTTGTAGACGAGCGTCCCGAAGAGGTCACCGACATGGAGCGCTCGATCAAGGGCGAGGTGGTGTCTTCGACCTTCGACATGCCCGCCGAGAACCACATCGCAGTGGCTGAGCTCGTGATGGAACGCGCCAAGCGACTCGTGGAGAGCGGATACGATGTAGTCATCCTGCTCGATTCGATCACGCGTCTGGCGCGTGCATACAACCTCGCCACTCCGGCAAGCGGGCGCATCCTGTCCGGCGGTGTCGATTCCACTGCGCTCTATCCACCGAAGCGCTTCTTCGGTGCGGCGCGCAACATCGAGCACGGTGGCTCGCTCACGATTCTGGCGACGGCGCTGGTAGAGACCGGCTCCAAGATGGACGAAGTGATCTTCGAGGAGTTCAAGGGCACCGGAAACATGGAGCTCAGGCTCGATCGCCGCATGGCTGATCGACGCATCTTCCCGGCTATCGACGTGGTAACAAGCGGCACGCGTAAGGAAGAGCTGCTGCTCGATTCCATGGAGGCGCCTTTCGTCTGGGGTCTGAGGCGAATCCTTCACGGCGTTGACAGCCCCGAACGAGCGATCGACATGTTGATTAAGGGATTGAAACAGGTTTCCAGCAACCAGGAGTTCCTGCACCGGATGGCCAAGAAGGCCGCCGACAAGGGTAACGGCATCGATCTGTAGCCGCTGTTGTTCCTCTTTCATACGCGTGATACACTCTCTCGGCTTGTGCTTAGATCCTGGTCGGAAACCAGGATCGCTCATCGGAGGTGACCGTTCGTGCGCAAGGGCATACACCCGGATTACGTGGAGAGCACGGTGACGTGCTCGTGCGGCGAGTCTTTCAAGACACGTTCCACTGCGGCCGAGCTTCACATCGAGATTTGCTCCAAGTGCCACCCGTTCTACACCGGCACGCAGAAGCTCGTCGACTCGGGCGGACGCGTCCAGCGATTCGCTGACAAGTTCGGCACGTCTGCGGCGAGCATGATGGAGCGCGAAGAAGCAGAGAGAGAAGCGCGCCTCAAGGCCCACGAGGAAGCCACATCGGCTGCTCGCGAGGCACGCGCCGCCAAGCAGGCCGAGAAGGCCACGAAAGCAGCGAAGCTCGAGACTACCGCGGCCAAGTCCAGGGAGGCGACAGAGACCGCCGAAGACGAGGCCCGGGCACGGGAAGGCGAAGCGGAAGCTCCTGCGGAGACACCGGCCGAGGACGCGCCAGCCGAGGAGACACCGGCCGAGGACGTTTCAGCCGAGGAGAAACCGACCGAGGAGGCGCTAGCCGACGAGACATCGGCCGAGGAGACGTCCGCTTAGACATCGCCTCGCCTTTAGCACTGTTAGAATGGGGAGGCGAGGGCACTCGTCTCCCTTGTCGTACTCGGGCCCCTTCAACCCGCCGGTTCGCGAGAGGCATCCCGTGGACGTGCGTCTGCTCTACCATACTCCGGACCCCGAACGTGCTGTGGCTGTCGCGGCGCGTCTGTGCTATGCACCCGTCGGTGCCGCCGATCTAATGGATGCCATGTCCTCTGAGGCGCAACAGAAGATTCTGCGCACCATCATGACCTCAGGTCATCTCTCTGCACTCGAGCATGCCACCTATACCTTCGCTATCGACGGTGTGTCTCGCGCCATGACTCACCAGCTCGTGCGTCACCGCATCGCCTCTTACAACCAGCAGTCGCAGCGCTATGTCTCGTATGCTGAGGAGCCCTGCTTCATCATTCCCCCGCGGATCGCAGAGGACCCGGAGGCGTTTTCGAAGTTTCGTACGGCTACCGCTGCTGCCTTCAGGGGCTACAGCGATCTGATCGAGACAGGGATCCCAGCGGAGGACGCCCGCTATCTCTTGCCCAACGCGATGGAGACAAAGATCGTGGTTACGATGAACGTGCGCGAACTCCTGCATTTTTTCGAGCTACGCTGTTGTAAGCGGGCACAATGGGAGATTCGCGAGGTTGCGCTTGCGATGCTAGCTCTGTCGGAGCCGACGGCGCCTTATCTGTTCATGGATGCAGGCGCGTCGTGCCGCCGCGGTCCGTGCCGTGAGGGAAAGATGACTTGCGGGGAACCATACGAAAGGGCGCCGCAACGCAAGTGACGCGTTGTGTGGCAGGAAGGACATGTTCTGATGCCGGTCGAGCACACACATATCGGAGGACAGGCGGTCCTCGAAGGCGTCATGATGCGCGGCAAGCACAATTGGGCGGTCGCGATAAGGCGTCCTGACGGGGAAATACACCTCGAGGAACACGATTTGAAGACCGCTGTCTCCAGGCGCCCGGTTCTGGGCAGGCCGGTCATCCGAGGTGTGATAAGTCTATACGAGAGCCTGGTCCTAGCTATGAAGGCTTTCGCAATCTCGGCCGAGCAAGCCGGCGAGACCGAAGAGGAGAAGCTGAGCGCTAGGGAGATAGGACTCTCTATGACGCTCGGAGTCGGACTTGCGGTGCTGCTGTTCATCGTCCTGCCTGCCGTGTTGACGAACTTCGTCGTCGGCGAGGCCACTGAGCGCCCCTTCGTATGGAATATCGTGGACGGCGCGTTGCGGGTGGCTGCCTTCTTCGCCTACATCTGGGCAATCAGCCGCGTGAAGGACATCCAAAGGGTCTTCGCTTACCACGGCGCGGAGCACAAGACCATCCATGCCTACGAGAACGGACTGCCGCTCGATGCCGGAGTGATACAGCGCTACAAGACGATGCACGTGCGCTGTGGTACATCCTTCCTTCTCATGGTGATGGTGATCGCGATAGTCGTCTTCTCGCTTGTTCCCGTAAGAGCTTTGACCGGGATGCTCGACACGGATCACCGGCTGGCTACCCTCGGTATTGCCATCTCCCTTCGCATACTTCTTCTGCCCTTGATCGCAGGGCTTGCCTACGAGGTCATCAAGTGGGCGGGTAGGTCTCCTGATAACCCGCTCGTGCGAGTAGTTCTTTGGCCGGGATTGCAGCTTCAGCGCATGACCACTCGCGAGCCGGACGAAAGCATGATCGAGGTAGCCGTCGCGGCGATGAAGCCCGTGGTATCGCGAGAGAAGAGAGAAGAGGCCGTGTCCCGTGGAGAAATCGTGCCCTCCGAAGAGACGGCCGAGGATTCCCGCGAGCTTCCCGGCATGGCGGAGAACGAGTCTGCCGAGTCGCTTCAGGTGTCCGTCCTCGGCCGAAGCGATAGGCCTGGTGTTTGTTGATAGAACCGCCTATGGAGCAGACCGTCGAGTCCCCATCCGCTCTCGCCTGTGAAGAGCCGGCTGCCGTGTTGACCGTTTCTGCCGGCGAACGCGTGCAGCTCACGCTCGCCGGCGGGCTGTGGGCAGCGGCGGCGCTGGTGCTGGCTTGGCGCGGCACGGGTTGGCTGATAGACGTGAACTGGTGGCCCGCGCTGGTGTTCGGCGGGCTGCTTGCGGGTTGCCTGAAGGCTCGGTTCCTTCTGGACGGGGTGGCCAAGAGCGTAGCTTTGCGGATTCGTGCTCGTGGTCCCCAGGCAGCGATAGCAGGGTTTTTGTCCGTGCGATCGTGGTCGGTGGTCGTCTTGATGATAGCTGGCGGCCATGCGCTTCGACTCACGGCCACACCCCGTCCTCTGCTCGGCGTCGTATACGTGGCGATAGCGACGGCGTTGGCTATTGCAAGCCGGCTGTACTGGCGAGTACTGAGCGCAGGCTGGGGTGTGCTTGCCCAAGCGCCCGGTCGACAGTAACGTGCTACGCTCTAGGCAAGCCTGATGAGAAGATCGATCTAGTTAGGAACCCTTCGTCATGCGCGACAAGCTCGAATCGATTCTCGAATCCTACCGAGAGCTAACCGAGAAGCTCAGCGACCCGGAGGTGTTCTCGGATCAGAAGGTGTACTCGAAGCTCGCGAAGGAGCAATCGGACATGACGCCGCTCGCGAGCAAGATCACCGAGTACTTCGGCGTGCTCGACGATATCGCTGATGCCGAGGATATCGTGCGGGTCGAGTCCGACCATGAACTGCGAGAGCTGGCCAAGGAGGAACTCCACGTCCTTCAGGAGCGCAAGCCGCTGCTCGAAGACGAACTCAAGGCCATGATGTTGCCTTCCGATCCCAACGACGCGAAGAACGTCATCGTGGAGATACGTGCCGGCACCGGTGGTGACGAGGCGGGAATCTTCGCAGCCGACCTGTTTCGAATGTACACGCGCTTTGCCGAGAGCCAGCGATGGAAGGTCGAAGTGCTGGACTCCTCTGAGAACGAAGTAGGCGGCTTCAAGGAAGTCTCTTTCATGGTGAAGGGCAAGAGGGTCTATTCGAGACTGAAGTTCGAGTCGGGTGTACATCGGGTACAGCGAATCCCGACCACCGAGTCAGGTGGCCGCATCCACACTTCGACTGCAACGGTGGCCGTGCTACCCGAAGCTGAAGATGTGGAGATCGAGGTCAACCCGAACGATCTTCGAATCGATGTCTATCGTTCGAGCGGTCCGGGCGGGCAATCGGTGAATACGACAGATTCCGCAGTTCGTGTCACACATTTGCCGACCGGACTTGTGGTGCAGTCGCAGAATCAGAAATCGCAACTGCAAAACAAGGAGAACGCTCTACGGGTTCTTCGCGCCCGGCTCTTGGAGATGGAAATCGAGCGGCAGCAAGCCGAGATGGGTGAAGCCAGGCGAAGCCAAATCGGCTCAGGCGGGCGTTCCGAGAAGATTCGGACGTATAACTTCCCGCAGGACAGACTGACGGACCATCGCATAGGACTTACGGTCCACAATCTTCCCGCGGTCATGATGGGGGAGATCGGACCAGTGATAGAGGCGCTTGCAGCTGCCGATCGGGCCGAGCGTCTAGCGGCGGTGGTCTAGGATGACCGAGCGCGTCTGGACCGTACGCGACGCGCTGGACTGGATGGTGGGGTACTTCGAACGCGAGGGCGTGGACGCCCCCCGCCGCTCGGCCGAATGGCTGCTGTCGGCAGCGACGGGTCTTTCCCGCGTCGAGGCCTACGCGTACCACGATCGCCCGCTTTCCGATGAGGAGCGCTGTGCGCTGCACGAAGGGGTCAAGCGCAGGCGCGTCGGAGAGCCGCTTCAGTACGTGACGGGTGAGATGCCCTTCCGCAAAATCGTCGTTCACGTGAGGCCGGGTGTGTTCATACCGCGCCCTGAGACGGAAGTCCTTGTGGATGTGGGACTCGAGGCGATAGAGGGTGTCGACAACCCGATAGTGGTCGATCTTTGCACCGGTTCTGGTTGTGTAGCATGCGCTATCGCGTCAGAGGTCCACTCGGCAAAGGTGTTCGCGACCGACATCTCACCTGTCTCGGTAGAGATGGCTCGAGCCAACGCAAGCAGACTCGGTCTTGCCGATCGCATCGATGTGGTTCGAGCGGATCTGTTCGAGGGCGTGCCATCGGAGGTGCGCGGCTCCGTCAATCTGGTGATAGCCAATCCGCCTTACGTTCCCAGTGGCGACCTGCCAGATCTGCCTGCCGAGGTGATCGGATTCGAGCCTGATGTCGCGCTGGACGGCGGTCGAGACGGGCTCGATACGGCTCGTAGGATAGTGTCGGAGGCACGAGAGTGGCTGGCTCCAGGCGGCGCTCTGGCGATGGAGCTGGATGAGGGCAGCATACAGAGCGCCCATGAAGGAGCGAGCGAGTCGTATCCAGAAGTAAGAATAGTGAACGATCTCACCGGACGCAGAAGGGTTCTGTTGGGTATCGGAGAGTGAGGCTGTCTGGCCAGGGGCGGTTCGAACGAATGGAGGCGCATCGCTATGGGCAAGGTGTTTCGTATAGATCCGGAGAATCCCTCGGCGGAAGTGATAAATCTCGCCGCCACGGTTCTGCGTGACGGCGGGATAGTCGTTTTCCCGACCGAGACTGTCTACGGCATCGGTGCATCGGCGCATTCATGCTTCGGTCCGCAAGAGATATTCGAGATCAAGGTCCGTCCGCTTGAGAAGCCCTTGCCCTGGCTCGTCGAGGACGAAGGCGCTCTCGACATCTACGGAGTCGACGTTCCCGAGTACGCATACGATCTGGGCAAGACGTTCTGGCCAGGAGCGTTGACTCTCGTCACGCGTGCTTCGGACGTGGTTGGCAAAGACTTTCGTGCCGACGACGACACAGTTGCCCTACGCAGTCCCGACCATGAGGTCGTGATGGAACTCATCCAGGCATCAGGCGGCCCGATAATCGCCACTTCCGCCAACACTAGCGGCCATCCCGCACCCGGCGCTTTCGAAGAGGTGGAGAATAGAATCATCGCGGCGGCCGACGTCGCACTCGATGGAGGCGAAACCGCTCATCGCAAACCCTCGACAGTGGTAGACTGCACCGGCCCAGAGCCGGTCGTCATCCGCGAGGGGGCTATTCCCGCAGACCAGGTCATGGCTGCAGCCAAGGGGGCGGTGTAAGGCTACAGCCAGGCGGTATAAGGACAGTAGGATTCCACTGTTATACAATCGGCGATGGCATCCGGGCGGATGGCATCGCCGACTCATTCCTCGGCCGAAAGGTTTCGCGATATGCGTGTCGCTATCGGCAGTGACCATGCCGGGTTCGAGATTAAGGAGAAACTCGAAGAGCACTTGCACGCACTCGGCCACGAGGTCGAAGACGTGGGCACCCACTCCAGCGAACCGGTCGACTACCCGGAGCCTGCAGAGGCCGTAGGTCGCGCGGTCGCTTCAGGCAAGGCCGAGCGCGGCGTGCTCGTGTGTGGGTCCGGCATCGGAGTAGCGGTGGCCGCCAACAAGATCGACGGCGTGCGGGCCGCCAACGTGTCCGACCCAGAGCTGGCGCGGATGTCACGACGGCACAACGATGCCAACGTGGTCACCTTAGGTGGCCGCTACCTGAGCGAAGAGGTTGCTATCGAGATCGTCGAGACATTCCTGGCTACGGAGTTCGAGGGAGGCCGGCATCAACGTCGTGTGGACAAGATCACCGCTCTTGAGAGCGATCGTGGCTGAATAAGGGTTCGGCAAGCGCGGCGATGGCCGGCGCGCGAAGAGAAGGGAATCGGGTAGCTCATGACGCTGAAGTACATCTCACAGGTCGATCCGGAGGTCGCTCGTGCTGTCGATGCAGAGCTGCAGCGTCAGCGCGACACCATAGAACTCATAGCCTCCGAGAACTTCGTGTCGATGGCTGTTCTAGAGGCGGCTGGCACGGTACTGACCAACAAGTATGCCGAGGGACTGCCCGGCAAGCGCTACTACGGCGGCTGCGACAAAGTCGACATCGTTGAAGACCTTGCACGAGAACGCGCGAAGAAGCTCTTCGATGCCGACCATGCGAACGTGCAACCGCACGCAGGCGCGCAGGCGAACATGGCGACGTACTTCGCCTTCTTGCAGCCCGGCGATCGTGTCTTGGGTATGTCCCTAGCCGAAGGCGGTCACCTCACTCACGGCTCGCCGGTCAACTTCTCCGGCAAGTTCTACGACATGGTTGCCTACGGTCTCGGCGAAGATGAGCGCATAGACTACGACGAGGTCGAGCGCATCGCTAAGGAGAGCCGACCCAAGATGATAATCGCGGGCGCAAGCGCGTATCCGCGAGCGATCGACTTCAAGCGCTTCGGCGAGATCGCTGGTGAAGTCGGCGCGATTCTCATGGTCGACATGGCTCACATAGCGGGTTTGATAGCGACAGGTGCACACGAGTCGCCAGTACCCTATGCAGATGTCGTGACGTCCACGACACACAAGACACTGCGGGGTCCACGATCCGGCTTCATACTGTGCAAAGAAGAGCACACCACCGTCATCGACAAGTCGGTGTTCCCCGGCTCGCAAGGCGGACCGTTGGAGCACGTCATCGCATCCAAGGCCGTTGCTTTCGGGGAAGCGATGCGCCCCGAGTTCAAGACCTACATAGAGCAGGTTGTCATCAATGCCAAGGCTATGGGAGAGGCCATGGCCGAGTGTGGGCTGCGGCTCGTCTCGGGCGGCACAGACAACCACCTTCTGCTCGTCGACTTGCTTCCCGCGAGCATCACCGGCAAGGACGCCGAGGCTCTGCTCGAAAGGGTAGGCATTACCGTGAACAAGAACGCCATACCGAACGATCCCGAGACTCCGTTCGTCACGAGCGGCATACGTGTGGGTTCACCGGCGATGACGACTCGGGGTTTCAGTGAGGGAGAAGCTCACACGATCGGTTGCCTGATGGCGGACGCGATCTTCAATCGCGAGGACGAGCAGAAGCTTGCCGACATAGCGGAGCAGGTAGCCGGGATGCTTGCCGAGCACCCGCTCTATCCCGAGCTCTAGCGCCGTCGCCGAATGCCTTGGCGTAGCGCAACGGAGGTGTAGCGAGACATGTCTCGTGAGGTCGGCCACCCTAACGTCGTGGAGATGGACCATCCGCTCATCCAGCACAAACTCTCGATCCTGCGGGATGTGGGAACGGGTGCCAAGGAATTCCGCGAGCTCGTGAAGGAGCTTGCCATGTTGATGGCCTACGAGGCCACGCGGGACTTCAAGCTGACCCGGACCACGGTCACCACTCCCGTCGCCGACGCTTCGACATACGTTTTGGCGGGCAAGAAGGTCGCCGTCATTCCGATTCTGCGTGCAGGCCTAGGAATGGCGGACGGCGTCCTCGAACTGATACCTGCGGCCAAGGTGGGTCACATCGGCCTGTACAGAGATCCGGAGACGCTGGCGCCGGTGGAGTACTACTGCAAGCTGCCCGACGACATAGGGGAGAGAGACATCCTGATTGTCGACCCGATGCTGGCCACAGGCGGCTCGGCCGCGGCAGCGGTACAGTTCCTGCAGGAAAAGGGTGCCATAAGTGTCAAGTTGCTGGTCATCATCGCATCACCCGAAGGCATACAAGAAGTCGTTGAAAGCTGCGATGACGTCCGCATCTACACCTGCGCGATAGACAGCCATCTGAACGATCACGGATACATAGTGCCTGGCCTCGGCGATGCAGGCGACCGGCTCTTCGGTACCAGGTAGCGATCACGACCAGGAAGGCTATCGCCATGCCGCGTCCTTCATGGGACAAGTACTTCATGGGCGTCACAGAGCAGGTAGCCGGACGTTCCACTTGCCTGCGTCGACAGACGGGGGCGGTTCTGGTGAAGAACCGGCGCATCCTTGCAACGGGCTACAACGGCACGCCGGCTGGGCTGCGCCACTGCGATGAGGTCGGATGCCTGCGCGAGCATCGCAGTGTCGCCTCCGGCAGCCATCACGAACTCTGCCGAGGCATTCACGCAGAGCAGAACGCAGTGATTCAAGCCGCAAAACACGGAATCGCCATCGATGGCTCGACCGTCTACGCCACCCACCAGCCATGCGTTCTCTGTGCCAAGATACTGGTGAACGCCGGGGTCGTCGGCATCGTGTTCCGCGATGCTTATCCGGATCCCTTGTCGGAGGAGATTCTTGCAGAGGCAGGCATCGAGTCGAGATGCCTGAGCGAAGGCGGGAGTTCGTGAGTTTGCAGCAAGCCCTGTTCATCATCTTCGTGGCAGGTGCGGTGACTCTCGTAGTCACTCCGATCGTTCGCAACCTCTCGCTGCGTTTCGGCATCATGGACAAGCCGGGCGGCCGGAAAGTCCATGTCCGGGAGATTTCTTGTCTGGGCGGTATCGCCATCTTCGCCGGTGTCGCCGCTGCGGTCGTAGCAGAGTGCGTCGCAGGAATCTACCTCGGCTGGGCGGGTACTCTCTGCACGGGAGGCCCTCCCGTCATAGGGGTTCTCGCGGGTATCTGCGTGGTCTTCATCACAGGCATCGTGGACGATATCGTCACACTCAGCCCTGGCTACAAGCTCTTGGGGCAGGTCCTGGCTGCTGCGTTAGTCATAGCTTTCGGGCTGCGCATAGATTTCGTCGGAAACCCCGTGGGCAGCGGACTGGTTTCCCTCGGTCTGCTGAGCATACCGGTCACGCTGATCTACATAGTCGGATTCACCAACATCATCAATCTGGTTGACGGGCTGGACGGTCTTGCTGCCGGAGTGACGGTCATCGCTGCCACGACCTTTCTCGTGCTGGCCGTACAAGGGAACCGACTGGAGGCAGCGGCTCTTGCGGCGGCCCTCATCGGGGCATGCTTGGGCTTCCTGCGCTACAACTTCAACCCTGCAAGCATCTTCATGGGGGACTCAGGGGCTATGCTTCTTGGCTTCACGCTGGCGGCCATATCCTTGCTGGGTGTTATGAAGTCCGTGGCCGCCATCGCGTTGGCTGTTCCGCTAC
>PWVH01000116.1 GCA_003563465.1 Coriobacteriaceae bacterium
ATCTCGAGCCTGCTGGCGACCCCGAATCCGGCTACGGCCGCCACACCGTAGGTAGCAACGATGGCCGTGATGATGCCGGTCGAGATCGGGGTGATGAGCTGCGTGATCGCCGCGGGAACCCCGATGTGGAGGATCCGCCTCCACGATGCGAAGAGCGCGCTCCACGGCTCGCGCTCGATGATAAAGAGCCCTCGGCGGCTCAAGACCCGAAGCGAGATGAGCAGTGCGATCCCTTGTGCGATCACGGTCGCGATCGCCGCACCCTGCAGCTCCATGCGCGGAAACGGTCCCAGTCCGAAGATGAAGAGCGGGTCGAGCAGCGCGTTCACGGCGAGCACGGCGATCATGATCTTGGCGGGCGTGGCCGTGTCGCCGGTCGCGCGGATGCTGCTGTTGCCGATCTGCGGCACGATGATCAGCGGGATGCCGAGGTACCAGACGGTCATGTAGGAGCGGATGTGGCCGAGCACGACGCCCTCGGCGCCCATGAGGCTGAAGAGCCCGTCGATGGTCAGGAGCCCGACGGTGGCGATGGCGGTCGCCACGAGCAGCCCGAGCAGGATCGCGTTCATGGCCAGCCGCTGTGTCCCGTGGGAGTCCCCCTGGCCGATGACCCGCGCTATCACCGCGGTGGTACCTATGCCGAGCCCCATGTTGATCGAGTTGACCGCGATCACGACCGCGAGCGTGAAGCCCATCGCGGCGAGTTCCTCGGTGCCCAGCCTGCCCACGAAGAACGTGTCGACGATGTTGAAGCCCACCATGGCGAACATCGCCATGAGCATCGGCAGGGTGAGCCGGATGAGCGTCTGCGCGACGGGACCTTCCATGAGCTGCTGGTTCCTAGGCATACTCCTGCTTCCAAGCGTTCGGGCGGAGGGCGTTGCGGGTGCTTTGGCCGGTTCGCTCCGGCCCGGCGACTAGCGGCGGGAGGAGGTGCTCGTGCCGAGCCGTCCGACCGCGAATGCCACCACGCTCACGAGGTAGAGCTGTCCGATGAACGCCTCGGCCACCGAGAGGGCCCGCACGATGCTACTCCCCGGTGACAGATCGCCGAAGCCGAGGGTGGTGAGCGTCACGAAACTGAAATAGAGCGAGCCGGAGAGCCCTTGCGGTCCCTGTGCGAACGCTGGGACTCCTACCGAGTCGACGAGCAGATAGGCGAGGCCGAACGAGAGCCCCGTCAACACGTGGATGCTCAGCAGGCCGAGGACGAGCTGGACATTCACCCTGCGATAGGTGACGAGACGGCGCACGATCGCCACGATCGTCATGATCGCGAGCGCGAGCCAGAGCGCGATACCGACAGCCGTGCGTTCTGTGCCGCCCGTGGAGACGGCGATAACCGCGGCTGCGAAGACCGCCAGCCCCGCAGCGGACAGCGCGGTCGAGCGGTGCTGGCCGACGCCGGAGACCCTCAGGGTCACTACGAGCGCCACGAGTTGCAGCAATCCAGCGGCAGCGGCAAAGAGCGATTCGATCTCGGCGTCGGCAAAGATCAGCCCGATGGTCGAGAGCAGCAGGAGGCCGAGCGCGAGGCCGTACGCGTCGCGGACCTGACGCTGCGGCGTCGCTACACCGGTGTCGGGTCGCTTGGCCACCGCGGCCTACCCGGCCTCCCTCACGTCGCACACGTCGGACTTCGTCAGCAGCCGCCAGGAGATGCCGATCGCCAGCAGCAGTGCCGTGAACGCGAGGGCGTGCTGCAGGTAGTCTGTCTGGGGCTCGAAGACCACGGACCTACGGGTGACGGCGACGAGTGCCGCCAACGCCGCGATCTCCAACGCGAGTACGAACCAGTTAAGCGCCTTCTCGATGAGTGCCGACCGACCCTCCACGCACAGCCCCTTCCGCGTACCGTCTGCACCATGGTTGCCCAAACCGGGCGGCGTGTCCACGGAGGATGCGGTCACGAAGGGTCAGGGCGGAGCCGGCGCGCGCCTCAGGCGCGGACCTTCTCGCGCAACGCCTCGAGCAGTCGCACCATCGCAAGCGTGTCCAGCGCACAGTACTCGATCAGGTCGGCGTGCAGCCGCGTGGTCTCCTCGGCGGAGAGCTCGCCGCGCAGCGAACGCAGGTAGCGCACGCTCGCCGTGTATCCGTCGTTTACGGCCAGGTCGTCGTAGGTGAGGTCGGGGACCCAGGCGGGCAGGGTGCGCTTGATCGAGGTCAGGCCGTTGGTGGCGGGGTGCCTCGTCCGCGAGCGGATGATGGCTTCGAGGTCGACGAGCCGCGCGGTTATCGCTCCGATCGCGTCGGCTACGTCGGGCAGTGCGGCGGCGAGCTCGTTCAGGCACCGTCTCTCGTACTGTGTGTAGTGCATGACCGAACCGGCGGTGTCCAGATCGGCGATGAGGCGCTTGGCAAGGGGGCGCCGGGGGTCGGCGGTCTCGGCGTGCAGGTACTCCCGGTGCTCGACGGAGCCATCTTGGCGGTGGACGTGGACGGAGTACTGGAACGGGACGATCTGGTAGGGGCGCGTGCCGGGCCACAGCGGGAGTGCGGGCATGACGGTCTCGAAGTCGAGTTGGTAGACGGGCCAGACGAGCTCGCCGAGGTCGCGAGCGAGCCCGCGAGCGTCGACGTGCGGCACCCCGCTCTTCACGACCCGCACCACCTCGGCCTGCACGGGGCGCAGCATCCCGAAATCGTCGGGTATGTCCCGGATACAGGTTACGCCGAGGTCGAGCAGTGCGTGCAGCGCGTCGTCGCCCAGCCGCGGCAGGTCTGTGATCGGGTGCGCTGCCGAGAGCGCCGCGTGACAGTGCCCCGAGAAGTCGCACGTGTATGGCTTGTGGCACTGCGAGCCGATGCGAATGTCGGGGACCGGCCCGGCGAGCATCTCCCTGAACTGCTCGAGGTGGGCGGGAATCTCGGAGACGACA
>PWVH01000138.1 GCA_003563465.1 Coriobacteriaceae bacterium
GAGCCGGCACGAAAACCTCTGTGCGTATGCGAGTATCCGATGGCACGACTATTCCGACCTGACCGTGGCGCTCGAAACGTCCAATCACAGTCGAGTTGGCACGCTCGATGACCTTTACGACCGAACCAGACAGACCGCGACGGCCTCTCGAGGCACCGACCCGTACCCCTACGATGTCGCCGTGCATAGCCCCAGCGGTGTTCTTTGCGGCCACGTAGATGTCGCCCTCTTCGGCTTCTACGAACCCGAATCCGCGACGTTTGATTGTGATGCGTCCCACGACCAAACCGCTCTTGTGAGCCTTGCTCACCCGCTTGCGGCGTGCCATAGTTCCTCCTCGTATACTCACGCGAGACTACCCTACTCCAGCAGCCATCGCGATGCTTTGACCGAGTCTTGGATAGTGTGTATGCTCCTGAGCCACCGATTAGACCGGGAGAGCTTCTGATGGAATCCGCTCGACGACTGGCGCCATGCTTCATAGACCGAGGCACGATATCAGATCCGCGAGACATGCTGCGTGCACTCGAGACGCTCGAATCCGTCGAGTATGCCTACGAGGTAGACGGTTCTGTCGTGACAAAGGGAGTTGCGACCCTCGTCAAGCTCATGGCTGATCCGGTCTCAGCCACTCTGGTGATCAACGGCTGCCTGTTCGTCAACGTGACCAGCTTCCGCTACTTGGATTTCGAGTCACTCGCCGAAGAAGGCTGCTCGGTACGCTTATGCGGCGACGGCGCTGCGCTTTCGCTACGCACGGTGCCCGATGCTGGATCCGGCATGACTCCCGGTCAGCTGCGGCTCATGGAGGAGTGCGAGTTCGACCTCACATCCTTCGTGACCGCTGATGACGAGGACGACGACGATTAGAGCTTCCTGCGACCGTGTTTCAACGCCCGTCGCGGGCGAGTTCGATTGCGCGTTTCAGCTGCAGATCGGTCTCCTCGTCAGCTTGATCCGCGATCTCCATCTCAACGCTCGCGTCCGGCTCTAGACCCTCGCCGTCGATGACTCGACTCTTGGGCGTGAGATAGTGGGCGATGGTGAACTTGACTCCGCCGCCGAAGCTCAAGGCCTCGACAGTCTGTACGCTCCCCTTGCCGAAAGTCCTCTCGCCGACCAGAGTCGCACGCCCGTAGTCTTGTAAAGCCCCGGCTAGGACCTCACTCGCCGAAGCTGAGTTGCGATTCACGAGCAGCACGAGCGGCATATCGGTGACAGTTCCCTGCTTCGCACGCTTCTGGCTCTCTGGACGGTCTCTCTCCTCAACACGCACTATCACGCCGTCGTCGATGAAGAGTGAGGCGACGTCGACCGCCGAACTCAGCAGTCCTCCGGGATTGTCGCGCACGTCCAAGAGCAGTGCGGTAGCACCTTCCTCCTCAAGCTCTCCGATCTCAGCAGCCAGGTCCTCGGCAGATCTGGCATTGAAGGTGAGCAGCCTGACGTAGGCTATGTCACCGTCGATCATGCGTGCCATAACGTTGGGGATGTCTATCTGCGCCCGCGTGATGGTGAAGTCGAGAAGCTCGCTCTCGCCTTCACGACGGATCCCCAATTCCACGTCCGTTCCTTCAGGGCCACGGACTCGAGTGACGACCTCGTCGATGTCCCACCTATCGCGCGTCTCGCCGTCGATGGAGACGATCACGTCCTCAGGCATCAGGCCCGCCTCCTCCGCGGGCGTGTCCTCGATGACGGACACTACGTGCACCTCGTCCTCGCGCTGGACGATGTTGATGCCTATTCCGAAGAACTCGCCTTCAGTCTCCTCGCTGAAGTACTCGAAATGCCGCTCGTCGAAGTAGGCGGCGTAGGGATCGTCGAGCGACTCCAGGAGACCCCGGATGGAGCCGACGGTCATCGACTCCTCGCTCGACGGGTTCAGCGCCTCACGCTCAAGCATGCGGCGCACTTCATCCACTTGAGCTCCTACGTTAGGAGAAGAATCGGGCACCCCTCGCAGCCACGAGGTCCAGTCAACCGCCTGATCGAACAGGACGCCACCAAGAAAAGCCGCTAAGAGCAGGAGCATGACCCCGAGCGAGGCCGCTATGTAGGTTCTTGCACGACTCATACGCATACCCGTTCTTCCTCGGCGCGCAGATGCTGCGACGCAGACGAGCTATACCTTCAGGTACCGCCTGAGAGCAAAGCCCGCGCCTATGAGGCCGATGATCACACCGGCTGCGACAAGCACCGCCGCAAGCTGCAACATGGTAGCGGGCGGAACATCGACAGGTAGAAACGGCAGTGCTTCACGAAGCCTCGGCAGAACAGCCATCTGCAATCCGACGACGGTGAGTATGGCTAGTGCAGCTCCAATGAGACTCTGCATCACGCCTTCTAGGAGAAACGGGCCGCGGATGAACCAGTTCGATGCCCCGACCAGACGCATGATTCCTATCTCCTTGCGTCTAGCGTAGATGGCAAGACGGATCGTGTTGTTGATGAAGATTAGGCTCACCATTGCAAGCATGCCTACAAACACGGCACCGATCATCCGAACCACTCGGGTGAAAGCGAAGAGTCTGCTGACGATCTGCTGCCCGTACTTGAGCGACTCCTCTGGGTCGTCCGGGCGATCGCACACCTTGAGAAACGTCTCATTCGACTTGATTCTCGACACCATCTCCTCGACAGTTCGAGGGTCTATCAGAGTGACGTCCAACGAAGCAGGAAGAGGATTCTCGCGGATGCTCTCCACGATGTCCGGGCTGCCCGCCATCTCCTCTTTGAATCGCTCGAGCGCCTCGTCTTTCGATACGTAGTTCACCGTTTCAACCAGATCGTCGCGCAACAGCCAGCCCTGGAGCTCTTCGACGTCCTCGGTAGCCGCACCGTCTTTCAAGAAGACCTGGATGGATACCTTGTCCTCTACCGACTTCACGATCTCCGATATGACGAAACCGGCTATCATCGATACGCCGACAAGGAGCAGTGAGAGATAGATGGTTGTCACTGCGCCGAGACTCATCACCCAGTTGCGGCGGAAGTTCGTTACCGACTCCCGAAGAAAATAGCCAACGTTAATCGCCATAGCCGTATACTCCTCGGCTCTGATCGCGGATAACGCGGCCGTTCTCCAGCGCGATCACACGCTTGCGCATCGAGTCCACCATCTCGCGATCGTGGGTGGCCACGAGGACCGTCGTGCCCGTCTTGTTGATTCGGTTGAACAGGCTCATGATTCCTAACGATGTCGCCGGGTCGAGATTGCCTGTCGGCTCGTCGGCAAGGAGGATGGGGGGCCGATTCACGAACGCCCGCGCGATCGAGACGCGCTGTTGCTCTCCACCGGACAGCTCGTCAGGGTACGAATCCATCTTGTCTTCCAGGCCCACCAGACGCAACACTTCGGGAACTTGGGTGCGGATGACATGTCTTGAGCGTCCGATCACCTCAAGCGCGAACGCCACGTTCTCATAGGCCGTCTTGTTGGGAAGCAGTTTGAAGTCCTGGAACACGCAGCCTATGTTGCGACGCAAGTAGGGCACCTTCCAGTTCTTGAGACGGACGATGTCTTGTCCAGCGACGACTATCTGGCCTTCGGTCGGTAGCAGCTCGCGTTGGAGCAAGCGAATGAACGTAGACTTGCCCGAGCCCGAGTGGCCGACCAAGAAGACGAACTCGCCATTTTCTATGTCTAAGTTCACGTCGGCCAGCGCCGCTTCACCAGGTGTGTAGCGCTTCTCGACGTGGCGCATTGAAATCATCGCCTGCTCCATCCCAGATAGGGTAGCGGGAGAAGTCCAAGGGGCTGAGTGCGCAATACCCCGAACGCAAATACTAGCAAATCGGTGACCTGGCAAGGTATCCCAAGAGAACACGAACACGAAAGCTCCATATCGCGGGCTTGAAGCTCGGTCATGCCACTCGACCAGGCACAGCGCGTACCGGTCATATCGGGCGCCGCGGAAACGAGACCGCCGATGATGACTTGGTGCTTGCGAGCTGCTTCTCTGGCTACGGCAGCCTCTTTCGGCACGTTCGTTCTCATCACACTCCCATCTGCTTGAAACCCTCGCCGATCGCCTCGTGCACGTCCGAGATGATCAGCAACGCATGCGGATCTATGGTGTTGACGATCTGCTTGAGGTCGTCTATCTCCTTGCGCGATACGACCGTGAATATCATCTCCCTAGGAGCACCGGAGTACATCCCCCGTGCGGCGAGTGCAGTGGCTCCTCGGCCAAGATCGTGCATGATCGCATCCCCGATGCGACCGGGATTCTCCGAAACGATGAATGCAGCCTTCTCCACAGGCAGTCCCTTGAGCACGAGATCGATCGAGGCGCCCATCACGAAGACCGCTACTGCTCCGTAGAGAGCCAGCTCGGGGCCGAACTTCAGTGCCGCAAGCATGATGACGCATGCATCCACAGCAAGCAGCAGTTGTCCTTGGCCGAGGGAGATCCTGCGTGACAGTAGCTGCGCGACGATGTCCGTGCCGCCCGTGTTGCCACCGGCCTTGAACACCATGCCGATGCCGATACCCGAGAGCGCGCCACCGTAAAGTGCCGCAAGAAGGTAGTCGCCTTCGGCAAGATGGGGCGTGAACGCAGCGAACACGTCGACGAAGACCGAAAGGGCGACTATGCCGTATACGGTCTTTGCCGCATAGCGCCATCCTCGCACCCTGACGGCCAACGCAAGAAGCGCGGTGTTCATCACGAGCATCTGCATGCCGACCGGCAGTGTGATGCCGAAGTCACGAGCGGTATAGAAGAGGATGGTTGCAAGACCGGATACGCCGCCTGCCGCCAGCCGGTTAGGGATGAGGAAGGCGTTGAGAGCCCAGGCGGTGAGCAGAAGACCTGCGGTCATCCAAAGATAGTCGCGCACGGGTCGATGTCGCAGGACCCGTCCCGATGCGATTCGCTTCAGGCGACCAGCTATCACGACGCACCTACAGCGGCACCCTGCTCCTGGGAGACCCTCCACCTGTGATAGCCGACCACGAACGCGTCTATGTCACCGTCGAGTACGGCATCGACGTTGCCTGTCTCGATAGCAGTGCGGTGGTCTTTGACCATCTGATATGGGTAGAGAACGTAACTTCTGATCTGACTTCCGAAGGTGATGTCCTGCTGCTCGCCGCGCAGTTCTTCCAGTTGCGCCTCGCGCTCGGCCTTCTGCCTCTCGTAGAGCCGCGCTCTCAGGATCTTCATTGCAGAGTCACGGTTCTTAAGCTGGCTCTTCTCGTTCTGGCATGTCACGACGATGCCAGTAGGCAGGTGTGTGATACGCACGGCCGAGTCAGTGGTGTTGACCGATTGTCCCCCTGGACCGCTGGAGCGAAAGACGTCGACGCGCATGTCTTCATCACGTAGTTCGACCTCTATCTCGTCGGGCAGGACCGGGAGTACCTCGACTCTCGCAAAAGTCGTCTGGCGGCGCTTCTTCTCGTCGGTGGGGCTTATCCGGACAAGACGATGCACGCCAGCCTCGGACAGTAACGTGCCGTAGGCGTTGCGTCCGTGAACGGTGAAGACAGCCCTATCGATACCGAGTTCGATTCCGGGAGGCGCATCGTGAAGAACGACCTTCCAGCCTCGACCTTCCGCGTACCTGGCGAGCATCTTCAGGAGCATCTCGGTCCAGTCCTGAGCCTCAAGCCCTCCCTGCCCCGGAAGAACCGTCACGATGGCGTCGCCGGAGTCGAACTCCCCGGTGAACCATGATGAGAGCTCCAGGGAGTCCACGCGCTTGCTCAATACCTTGAGTGTAGACGCGAGTTCTGCCGCCATATCCTCGTCGGCCTCTGAGAGGGCGAGTTCGTTTGCAGCCTCGGCGTCCTCTAGAATCGAAATGGCCTCCTTATAGGTCGCCACTTCGTCTCGCATGTCCGCCGCGCGTGACATAGTCTTCTGAGCCGAAGCCTGGTCATCCCAGAAACCCGGCTCCGAAGCCTTCTCTTCAAGTGCAGCGATCTCGGCACGCTTCGCATCAAGGTGGAGATAGTCTCCCATCTTCTCTATGCGTGCGCGCAAAGCAGCTATCTCTGCTGTCTTGTCCTGAATCACCTAGAATGCCGCCCCGTGACACTTCTTGTACTTCTTGCCGCTACCACAAGGACAAGGATCGTTGCGACCAACATTCGCATAGGGATCATCCTTATCCTTCACGACGGTCGCAGCCTTGGCAGAACCTCCAGCAGCAGCACTGGCAGACGCTATGGCGTCCGGTGACGGACCTGCGGGCCCTGCCGACACGGCGGCCGCCTGTGCCGCGCCGGAAAAGATCGTCGATTCCGAGGGTGCAGAATAGGAGACGTCTCGCACGGGCGCTCGTTCGGGCTGAGCCTCGGGGCGTACGACCTGGATGCGGAACACAGTGCGCAAGAAGTCTTCGTTTATCGCTGCCACAAGCTCGCCGAACATGTTGTATGCCTCGGCCTTGTACTCGACCAGCGGATCGCGCTGGCCCATCGCGCGCAGGCCTATACCGTCCTTTAGATAGTCCATCTCCAAGAGATGCTCCATCCAGCGAGTATCTATGACTCGGAGCATCACTTGGCGCTCGAGTTCACGAAGATTGTCCGGCCCCAGTTCGGTCTCCCTCATCGTATATGCAGCCAGAGCTTCTTCGGTGAGAGCATCGGCTAGCTCGTGAGGATTCTCTGTCTCGCCCCTGTGACGCTCGACGGCCCGATCGATTCCCGTGAGGTCCCGATACCATGTGGCCAGACCGTCCCAATCCCACTCTTCGGCGTAGCTATGCTCCGGACAGTGATCGAGAACGGAGCCGAGGATGGTCTCTCGGACCAGTTCATCGACACGCTCGTGAATGTCCTTGCCGTCCAAGATGCGGTTCCGCTCGGCGTAGATCACCTCGCGCTGTTTGTTCATCACGTCGTCGTATTCCAGAACGTGCTTGCGTGCCGCGAAGTTCATCGCCTCGACCTGTCGCTGAGCGCTCTCGATCGCCTTGGAAACCAGTCCTGCCTGTATAGGCATGTCATCAGGAATGTCGGTACGCTCCATGAAGCGCGAGATACGATCCATCCTGTCGCCGCCGAAGAGCCGCATGAGATCATCTTCGAGAGAAAGGTAGAATTGCGAAAGCCCGGGGTCCCCTTGGCGGCCGGAGCGACCACGGAGCTGGTTGTCGATTCGCCGCGAATCGTGACGCTCGGTACCGAGGACCGCAAGACCACCGGCGGCTACAACCTTATCGTGCTCCTCGGCCGTTATGGCCTTCGCCTCGGTCAAAGCCACCCGTTCCTGCTCCTCCGTGGCCTCTTCGGGCTGAACGCCCTTGTCTCGAAGCAGATCCTCGACTAGGAAATCCGGATTCCCGCCGAGGATGATGTCCGTACCTCGGCCGGCCATGTTGGTGGCGATGGTTACGGCTCCTAGACGGCCAGCCTGCGCGACGATGTGAGCCTCGCGTTCGTGATGCTTCGCGTTCAAAACCTCGTGCTTGATGCCGCGCTTGTCAAGCATCCGGGACAGCCGTTCGGAGTTCTCGATGGAAATCGTGCCGACGAGAGATGGCTGGCCGGCCTCGTGGCACGCTGAGATCTCTTCGACTACCGAACCGAACTTGGTCTCGATGGTCCGGTATATGAGATCCTCGCGGTCCTCGCGGATCATCGGCATGTTCGTCGGAATCACCATGACGGGAAGCTTGTATATCTCACGAAACTCGGCATCTTCCGTGACCGCAGTGCCGGTCATGCCCGAAAGCTTTTCGTAAAGGCGGAAGTAGTTCTGCAGCGTTATCGTAGCGAGCGTCTGGTTCTCCTCGCGCACGTGCTGTTTCTCCTTGGCCTCGATGGCCTGGTGCAGGCCTTCCGAGTACCGTCGCCCATACATGAGGCGTCCGGTGAATTCGTCGACGATGATGACTTCGCCGTCTTTCACGACGTACTCGACGTCTTTCTTGAAAAGGTATTGCGCCTTGAGAGCCTGCTGGAGATGATTGACGAGTTGCCCGCTCGGATCGCCGTAGAGGTCCTCGATGCCCAGTGCGTGCTCGACCTTGCGGATGCCCTCCTCGGTCGGCGCAACGGTCCGCTTGGCCTCGTCGATCTCGAAATCGACCTCGGGACCCAGGCGCGGCACGACCTTGGCGAACGACTTGTACGTATCGGCGGACTTGGTCCCCGCTCCTGAGATGATCAACGGAGTACGCGCCTCGTCTATCAGAATCGAGTCGACCTCGTCTACGATGGCGAAGGGGTGCCCGCGCTGCACGCGATGATCGGAACGCACGACCATGTTGTCGCGCAGGTAGTCGAATCCGAACTCGGAGTTCGTACCATATGTGATGTCGGCAGTGTATGCGAGCTTGCGTTTTGTCGGGTCCATCTGTGCCTGGATGAGTCCGACTTCCAGACCGAGAAACCGATAGACTTGACCCATCCATTCGCTGTCACGCCGGGCAAGATAGTCGTTGACGGTGACCACGTGCACGCCATTGCTTTCTAACGCGTTCAGGTAGGCAGCAAGGGTGGCTACGAGGGTCTTGCCCTCGCCGGTCTTCATCTCGGCAATCTGTCCACCATGTAGAACCATGCCTCCGATGAGCTGGACATCGAAATGCCGCATGCCGAGGGAGCGCCTAGCGGCCTCACGGCAGACGGCGAACGCTTCGGGGAGCAAGTCATCTAGAGCTTCGCCGCTTTCGCGTCGGGACTTCAACTCCCCCGTTCTCGCCCTAACGCCATCGTCGGAAAGCGCCTGGATATCGGGCTCGAGTGCGTTGATGCTCGCAACTACACTCTCGTACTGTTTCAGTTGTCGACCTTCGCCAAGAGTGAAGAGTCTGGCAAGGAGATTCGCCATGAAGAACAACACCTTCCGAAACACAGCATAGCCCCTGAACGGGGCAAAAGCACAACGATTCTAGCACACGCGAACTTCTCTGAATGTGCTGCGCGATCACCGTTACGGAAGCGACAAGACCCTCTCGAAAAGTACGCGAATAGGAGCAGACACCCAAGAGGGTCGACGACGCTACCTGTCGTCGACCCTCCAAGGTCGAATCTCAGCCCCCCGGGCTCGAGAGGTGGGCATCACGACCGTCGCGGTGCCCCTCAGGAGTCTCCCTCTCCTCACCTAGCGGCCTGACCACACGCTCCCGCTCCGCTCCTTGACAGAGAGCCTGGCGAACCTCGATCCGCTCCACAGGAAGCTTCAAGCTTCCTGTGGAGCGACGATATCGAACGCGTCTTATCCGCCTCTTACCACTTTCTGGCCAACTGCAGGAATCACGTCGGAGCCTACCGCTGAATACGGTTTTCAGACCGTCGGTCATAGCAACAGTCGTCATCAGAATCTCGTCTATACTCCTAAAGTGCCTATCTTCATGTCAGTCTGCCGCTCGTCCGACCAGTGCGACCTTTGGTCTGTTGGTTTCGGCAATCTCTTATCTGCGGAATCCGCGCCGGCTTCAGGCGATACTCAGACCGACCAGCCTGAGTGCTTATCCCCGTCCTCCATGGCAAGAACCTGCTCGTAAAGACGCGTGGTCTCTTCCGAAGGTTCCAGACCTAGCTCGTCGCTGAGACGTGAGCGGCATGCCGCGTATGTGTCCATGGCGGCATTTCGCTGCCCGCATGCTATCTGGCAACGCAGCGCCTCCTGGTATAGGTCCTCGCGCCATGGATCCGCTGCTATGGCGTGCCGAATCGGCCTCAGAGCGCCTACCTGATCACCCGAGACGCACAGCAACCGATAGGCCGAGAGCATCGCGTCTCCGAACTCTTGCCGATAGTGATCCCTTGCCGTAGAGAACCAGTCATCGTAGACGTCTCCGGGAAGCAACTCTCCGCGATAGATATCCATGAGACGCTCGTAGCAACGAAGAGCCTCTTCGGGATTTCCCGACATCCTGGCCTCACGAGCCTTGGTGCAAAGCACATCGAACTCGGCCACATCAGATCTCAAATGTTCGCTGACCGCCCTGCAAACGCCGCCTATGTGCTCGACGTACGAACACGGAGTGCTCTTGCCCACTCCAGGCGTCAGGGCTGCTTTCATTGCACTCCATATGACGTAGAGGTTGTTGCGAGCACGGTCTGCTTCCATCCCCGGCCAAAGGTGCTCGCAGACTTTGTCGCGCGGCACATCACGACCCTTGTTCAGCACCAACATCGCAAAGAGAAGCCGCGCTTTGCGCTTTCGCCACTCGCGTTCCGTGACCTGCCGTGTGCCCACCCTTACCTCTAAGCCACCGAACATCCGAACCCTGCAAGGCGGTGTCGAACGCAAAGCCTCGATGCTGTTTGATGCCTCTTCGCCTAGCATTCGAGAAGCGAGAAGAGACCACTCGCCTTCGTCCAGTAGCTCGAGCGCTGCCATCAGGGAATCATCCGAGTTCCAATCAGCGATCATCCGAAGCATGTGAGGCGGTAAGTTACGAACTCCAACAGCTAAGGCGATCAGACCGAGGAGGTAAGGAAACGCACGAACGTACATGGCAATCGGCCAGTTGGGACTCTCCGAGAGTATGTATGCCTCGTGATCGAGGAAGCGACTGTACGCTTCCTCGATGCGCCCTTGGCGCCTGACGACCTCGGCAAGGACCATGTCGGCGCGAATCAAGTGGTAGTAGGCTCCTTTGGGAGCGCACTGCTCTCGAACAAGCGCAGCGTGAGTTGCAGCGGCCTCTAGGTCACCCAGAGCAAGGAAATTCGCGGCCAGCTCGACTTCGGCGAGTAGGTGATGGTAGGTGATGTTGTGGTGTAATGCATATTCAAGAGTTCGCTCGACCTGCACCATCGATTCGTCGACTCGTTCCACCGTGCGCAGCATGGTGGCCACATACAAGCGTGCGAAGGCTTCGCTGGTTCGATCGCCGGTCTCATGAAACCCCTCAGCCAGAAGCTGTATGCGCTCGATGTTGCTGCTTCCGCCGGCCATAGTGAAACGAATAGCTGCTTCCACACATCGGGCTGCCGCCTGGTGAGACTCAAGTCCGAACTGAGCCGCGTGCTCTCTAGCGTTCTCCGAGACTTGAAGAGCGCGATCGAGTCTCCCGAGTTCCATGAGCA
>PWVH01000052.1 GCA_003563465.1 Coriobacteriaceae bacterium
CGCGTGCGCCAGACGATCAGTCCCGACATGCGCGTCATACTCTTCGGACAAGAGGTCAACCCCGAGACCTTCGCCATCGCGAAGTCCGACATGTACATGAACGAGCCGCAAGGCAAAGACGCCGACAACATCGAGTTCGGCAGCGTGCTCTCCAACGACAGGCATGCCGGTTCGCACTTCGACTACGTGATCGCCAATCCGCCCTACGGCAAGGATTGGAAACGTGACGAGGCAGCGGTCAAGGCCGAGTACGAGCGTGGCTTCGCGGGTCGCTTCGGTCCCGGTCTCCCGTCGATATCAGACGGTCAGATGCTCTTCCTCTTGCACATGATCTCGCATATGCAGGAACCTGACGAAGGTTCTCGCATGGCCATCATCATGAACGGCTCACCGCTGTTCACAGGCGATGCCGGCTCCGGTCCGTCCAACATCCGACGCTGGATCCTCGAGAACGATCTGCTCGAAGCGATCGTGGCCTTGCCAGAACAGCTCTTCTACAACACCGGGATCGCCACCTACGTCTGGGTCGTCACTAACCGCAAGGTGCCCGAACGTCAGGGCAAGATGTTGCTGATCGACGCGACCTCGTTCTGGACACCGATGCGAAAGAGCCTTGGTGACAAGCGCCGCGAGATCCCGGCGACACAGCAAGCCGAGATCGTCAAACTCCTGAACGCCTTCGAGGAAGGTGACCACTGTCGCATCTATCCGACGACTCATTTCGGTTATCGCAAGATCACCGTCGAGCGGCCGCTGAAGCTCAACTTCCAGGCTGCGGATGAACGCATCGCACGGCTTGATGACGAGAAGGCGTTTTCCAAGCTCGCCGAACCCAAGAAGAAGGACCCCGAGGCCAAGGCCGCTGAAGAAGCTGCTGGTCGAGAGATGCAGGCCAGAATCAAGACCATGCTATCCAACCTTCCCGGAACGCTCTTCACCAACAGAGACGAGTTCCTCGACGCACTGAAATCGGCCGAGCAGGTCACCGGTACCAAGCTTGACGCGACACTACGCAAGGCAGTGATCGCCGCGCTGTCCGAACGCGACGAGAACGCCGATGTCTGCACCGACAAGCACGGCAATCCCGAACCCGATCCCGAGCTACGCGATACTGAGAGCGTGCCGCTTTCCGAATCTGTCGACGAGTACTTCGACCGAGAGGTTCTACCATACGTCCCCGACGCCTGGATCGATACCGCCAAGACCGACCCCATCGATGGCGATGTCGGAATAGTCGGCTACGAGATCAACTTCAACAGGTACTTCTATGCCTACACACCACCACGCCCGCTCGACGAGATCGAGGCCGATCTGAAGGCTGTCGAGGGCGAGATACTCGAGCTGCTGAAGCAGGTGACAGAGTGAACGCAGAGCGCAAGAAGCTGAAATACGTCGCCACTGTCAATGACGATATACTTCCGGAAACAACGGATCCTGAGCGTGAACTCCTCTATGTGGACATCTCCGATCTAGACTCCACTGGCAAGATCCGCGACGGCGACATCATGCGGTTCGAGAACACACCGTCACGAGCTCGCAGGCTCGTACGCGATGGAGATGTAATCGTCTCCACAGTCCGGACGTACCTGCGTGCGATAGCGCCAATCACCGAGCCGGGCCCGGATCTCGTCGTATCGACGGGATTCGCCGTCATACGTCCTCGCGACGAGCTCCACCCCAGATACACATCGTACGCCTTGCAGGACTCAACGTTCGTGAACCAGGTCGTCGCCCACTCAGAGGGCGTCAGCTATCCGGCAATCAGCCCCTCCAAGCTTCAATGTATCCTTGTACCGGTCCCTCCGAAACCGATGCAGCTGGCAGTGGCCGACTACCTCGACTCCGAGACCGCTCGTATCGACACCCTTATCGGCCGCAAGCAGCACTTCATCGATCTTCTCCTCGAGAAGCGCACCGCCCTCATCACCCATGCCGTGACTAAGGGTCTCGACCCGGACGTGGAGATGAAGGACTCGAGAATTGAGTGGTTCGGGCTAATGCCAAAGCACTGGAGGGTGGTCCGCCTCAAAGACCTGGCACGTTCCATCCAGACGGGGCCTTTCGGCACGCAGCTGGGCGCCGATGACTACATCCAGGGCGGAATACCCGTCATCAATCCTGCGCACATCGTGGGAGACCGAATCGCTCCCGATGAAAGCGTGACCGTGGACGAAGCAGCCGCAAATCGGCTTGGACACTACCTCGTGAGTCGAGGTGACATCGTCTGTGCTCGGCGTGGCCAGCTCGGACGTTGTGCTGTTGTGGCAGATACAAACGACGGCTGGGTTACCGGTACAGGCAGTCTCCGCGTGCGACCTCACCCAGCCAAAGCGGTTCCCTCGTTCATTCAGCTCCTCATTTCACAGCAGGGCTCTCGGGACTGGTTGAAGCTCCAGTCAGTAGGCTCGACCATGGACAACCTGAACGAAGGCATCCTGTCTCGGTTGCCCGTTGCCGCACCCGACATTGCTGAGCAGCGGGATATCATTGCGCACATGGAACGTGATGTCGCCAAGGTGGACGCCCTGGTCAGCAGAACCTGCAAGAGCATGGACCTTCTCTCCGAGTACCGCACCGCTCTGATCTCTGTTGCCGTCACCGGTCAGATCGACATCCCCGGAACCGATAAGGACGTCGCATGAGCACCTACATCCGAGAAGAAGCCTTCGAATCCGACATCGAAGGAGCGCTGCTCGTCGGAGGTCCCGATGCCGTAGGAGGCGACTTCCTCGCACACGAGGACTCTGCCGCCTACGGTGCTTGGACTCCGGGCAACTACAACCGCCGCGACGACACCGACTTCGACAAGGAGACCCTGCTTCTCGGCCGTGACACAGTCGACTTCGTCATGAGGACCCAGCC
>PWVH01000014.1 GCA_003563465.1 Coriobacteriaceae bacterium
GTGGCGGCGCTGTCTTTCGCAATAGGCATGCGCGGCGGAGCATACTCTCTCTATGTGGCCGAGGGCCGTGACGAGCGCATCCTGCCCAATGTCTTGCACACCGCGCGCTTCATCTGGGTCGTTACGGCGGTCTACGTCACCGCCGGGACGCTCACTCTCTTCGGACTCGCCACGTATCTGGGCATGGCGCCCGAGCGCGGGATATTGCATGCCTTCTGGTTGTCCGCGGCCGCATTCGACACCGGGGGATTCGCGCCGCAGCGGATGAATCTCATGTACTACCATAACCACTTCGTCGAGCTTGTAGCGCTGTTCCTTATGATGGCCGGATCGCTTAACTTCGCCTTGCACGCGCATGTATGGCGCGGGGCGACGTCTGAGATCCGCAAGAACCTCGAAACGCGCGTGCTCGCTTTCGTGGTGACCGTCATGTCGGCTCTCGTTGTCGCGGGCCTCGGCTCGTCGGACTCGTTCTCCGGTGCGTTCGGGACGTTTCGCAAAGGTGTCTTTCAGGTGATCTCCGGGCACAGTGCCGGTCATCAGACCGTCTACGGGAACCAGCTGATGCTCGACCTCGGAGGAGCGGGGCTTATCGCGCTTATCCTCGGCATGGCTGTCGGGGGGTCGCTGTCCTCAACAGGTGGAGGCGTCAAGGCCCTGCGTGTGGGGGCGATCTCGAAGTCGATACTGTTACAGATCAAGAAGGCGCTCGCGCCCCAGAGCGCGGCCATCGATGTGCGGTATCATCACCTCGGCCCTCGGATCCTCACTCCGGAGCTCACAGGCGCGGCGGCGACCATATTCATCCTCTATCTCGGCACGTATCTTCTGGGAGGCATCGTGGGGGCAGCATATGGGTACGGCACCCCGCAGGCGATGTTCGAATCGGTGTCGGCCACGGCCAACTCCGGGCTGTCTATCGGCATCACTTCAGCTGCGATGCCCACCGGGCTCAAGCTCACGTACATGTTCCAGATGTGGGCAGGCCGCCTCGAGTTCATCGCGGTCCTCGTGGTCATCGCTCAGGTGATTCTCGCTTTCAACCTCAAGGGGAGACGTGCGAGATGAGACGCGTATTCGGCATAGCTGCTCTCGCGGTGGGGCTGCTTGCTTCAGCGGTCTCTCCCGCACTGGCCTTTCGCGATGGCGTGATGTCTCCAGCCGAGGTAATAGCCATCGACCGCGACCGCGACGGCAGTGTCATCACGGTGGAAGGGGAGGCGGTCGGGGAGCATCTTCGCGCCGCCGGAGGCGGCAGGTGGGTGAACATCTTGGGGGATGAGGTCGGCCTCGGAATATGGGTTACCGAGGAGATGGCAGAAAGCATCGAATACTTCGGGGACTACCGCTACGACGGCGACATCGTGCGAGTCACGGGAGTCGTCAATGTCGCATGCGAGCAGCATGGCGGCGAGTTCGACGTGCACGCGCAGAAACTCGAGATCATCTCGCGTGGCGGACCGAGACCTGTCGAGGTCAGGCCCGTGAAGGGCATCGTCGGTGCAGTGGGCCTCGTGCTCGCTTTCGGTCTTTGGCGCCTCTACATCCACCGTCGCGAACGCCGCATGCTCTGAACGACTCCGGGGTATGAACCGCACATGGCGTGCCCAGAGTTGCGATTGAGCGGAGGCCTGGAGATGCCGACGAAAGCGCGAATGTTTGCGATCGCCGTCGCGGTGCCTTGCGCACTGGTTCTGGCGCTTGTAGTCGGCGGGTGCGCTGCCGAGGAGCCCGAACCGACCGCCCTGCCGCCTTCTGTCGAGCCCGAGTCGCCCGCCGAAGAGCCACCTTCGGAGCGGCCGGCCTCGGCCTTTCCGTGGGCCGATGTCGAGCTCGAGGACGTCAGCACGGGCGAGACCTTCCGAATCTCCGATTTCGCAGGCAGACCGGTGCTCGTCAAGACGTTCGCCGTGTGGTGAAGCGTCTGTCGCCGTCAGTTGACGGAGACTAGCAAGCTCGTGCGAGAAACTGATGAGGTCGTAGTGGTCGCCGTCGACATCGACCGAAACGATGACGCTCAGGCGGTGCGCGACCACATCGATCGCAACGACTTTGCAGGCTTGTTCGTTGTGGCGCCCCTCGAGATGACCGAGATGCTGACCGACGAGTTCGGCACTGTGATAGTTATTCCGCCGAGAACGCCCAAGATACTCCTCAACTCTGCGCAGACAGATGCGGACCTGTTCACGGGAGTGAAGTCCGCCGAGGAATTGCTTGCGATAGCCGAGGACACTCGGTGAGCGGTCGCTAGTGATTAGCTGTGACCACGCTTGCCGACCTTGCAGTGACGTTCTGGCTCGGGGTGCTCACTCCGGCCACGGCACTTTGCGTCATCCCGCTTTATCCGGCGTTCCTCTCGCGTCTCGCGCGCACCGTCGGGGAGCGGCACGATTCGCGCCGCTATCTGGCTTTGTTCGGCGTGCTGGTGAGCGCGGGCGTCATCGCGTTCATGGCGCTTGTAGGTGTGGTGTTCACGACATGGCTGCAGGCCTCACTCACACGCGTGATCGGAATCGTCTCGCCGATCGCGTTCGCGATCATTCTGTTTGCCGGTGTGGTGCTGGTCGTGGGATGGAAGCCCAAGCGCAAGGTTCGCCCGAATCGAATCACGAACCCCTACGTCGCCGCGTTCGCCTACGGCTTCTTTTTCGGGGCTATCGTGATTCCGTGCAACCCGGCGCTGATCGCAGCTTTCTTTGCCCGGGTAGCCACAGTAACCGATGTGGCCACCAACATCGCCTTGTTCACCGCGTTCACTCTTGGCATCTGCGCACCGCTTTTGGCCTTCTCGCTGGCGAGCCGTGCGGCAAGCCGCTGGATGGTCAACTCTCTCGTCGCCTACGAGCGACCGATCGGAGTCGTGGCCGGACTCACCATGATCGGTGTGGCCATCTACTATCTGGTGTTCGTGTTTAGGGTGTTTGGGTAGAGCGGGTGGCGCAAATGGCGAAGTCGGTCCGGTGGCGCAGAGGAGGCGAATTCGAGTTCGGGCAACGTGGCATAGTGTCTAACAGTGCTTTGTCTCGGGCAGTCGCGCCCCTACGAGTCACCATCCCACCACCGCCGCCCACCCACATCGCGCCTCTTCGGCGGGTCTTTTGATGCGAAGTTTCTGTCGTTAGCGTATGCTCTCGACGGCAAGTCGGCATGTTTGCTGCTTCAGAATACGCGTCGGCACCGTGCGCCGGACAGCAGACCGCACTCAACCCGGGTCGCATGCGTGCCGACGAGAGTGTAGGCGCCTAAATATTCGAGAACGGAGGCACGGAGTTGACCGCTGGTTCGCACAGCGCAGCTAGCCGGTCTGAGAATCATGTCGAAGAGACGCTTGCCCGCGTGGCATCTGAGCGTGGAGCGCGCGTTGTCAGCGATGTGCGGCTGGACCTCGGGGGGCATACGCAGTACTACTCGCACATCCTGGTAGACAACCTCGGCCTGCTTGTCATCGATGTCTTGAGTTGGCCCGGTGCCCGCGTGAAGGGATCGACCGGCTTTGCCAAGTGGACCGCCAAGGGCGAGTCGGGACCGCGTGAGACGTTTGCAAATCCCCTTCCCGCCAACGAGCGGCGGACCAAGCTGCTTGCCGAGGTCCTCTTGACTTGCGGAAGGCGGCTTGCACCTGAGTACTTCTCCGACCTCGTGGTGTTCTCCGGGGCCGACATATCCGATGTGTCGGTGCGAGAACCGGAGTCTATCAGGATTACCGATGCCGACGAACTAGAGTCCCGCCTGAAGTTGCGCTACGACTTCGCTATGAACGCGGGAGCCCTTGAGGCTTCAGAAGTCGACGATCTCGTGTCGCTTCTCAGGACGCTCAATCGTGTTGACGATCCGATTGCAGCTGCACAGAGCGGCCGAGGCTCACTCCTCCGAGAAGGAATCTTGGACCTGCTCTTTCGTAGGCAGCCTGCGCAGGCGACGGTGTGCGACTCCGTGGCGGGCGTAGCGCCTTCGGCACCACGTCTTACCGAGGACACTCCTCCGGACGCAGACACCAAAGAAACGCATCATCGCGCTGCGGTAGCGGCCGTAGCGATTCCTTTGCTGCTCATGGGTGCGGCGGTCTGGCTCTTCCAATACGGTGGCCTGTCGATAGTGATCGACAGCTTGTCAGGGCTCACATTCATGGGCTTCGGCCAGGCCCTCGACGTGAAAGCTGACTCCCTACGCTAGCCTCCACCCTGCTACCATAGTCGCGGCCTGCTTGACGACAGCCAAGGAGACGCACTTCCGATGACGCCAGCAAGTGACGTCCGCCATACTTTCGGCTCGGACAACCACTCCGGCATCCACCCGCGCATGTTGGAGGCGATCGCAGAGGCCAATACGGGCCACACCCACGCCTACGGAGATGACAAGTGGACACGTGAGGCAACCGCGCGCTTCCAAGAGCTCTTCGGCGAGAACATCGACGTCGCGTTCACCTTCAACGGAACCGGCGCCAACGTGGTCGCCATCGCCAGCCTCTGTCGCCCGTGGGAGTCTGTGATCTGTGCCGAGACCGCGCACATCAACGTCGATGAGTGCGCCGCTCCGGAGCGCGTTGCAGGCGTCAAGCTCTTGCCTGTCGCCACACCCGACGGCAAGCTCACGCCTGAGCTGGTGCGCCCGCATCTGAAAGGCTTCGGCTTCGAGCACCACGCTCAACCCAGGCTGATTTCGGTCTCGCAGGCGAGCGAGTACGGGACGGTGTACTCGCCTGATGAGCTTCGTTCGCTCGCGGACCTGGCCCACACTCACGGCCTGCTGCTGCACGTCGACGGTGCCAGGTTCGCAAACGCGGTGGCCAGTGTGGGATGCAGTCCAAAAGAGATGATCTTGGACACCGGCGTCGATGCGCTGACCTTCGGCGGCACCAAGAACGGCATGCTCTGCGGCGAGGCGGTGGTTCTGCTGCACGGGGCGCCGAGTGACGTGCTCGCTTTCGTGCGCAAGCAGTGCGGTCAGCTTGCGAGCAAGATGCGTTTCGTCTCCGCGCAGTTTGCCGCGATGCTCGACGGCGACCTGTGGCTCGAACTTGCGAGACACGCAAACGCCATGGCCTCGCGTCTGGCCGAGAGCGCAAGCGGCGTGTCCTGCGTGCGCGTAACTCAGGAAGTGCAGGCCAACGAGGTTTTCGCGACCTTGCCTCCCGAGGTCATACCTTCTCTAGCGGAGGAGTTCGGCTTCTACGTTTGGGATGAGTCGACCGCCGAGGTGCGCTGGGTCACCTCGTGGGACACGCGCCCAGAGGACGTGGACGCGCTGGTTGCCGCCGTGCGCGAGGCGTGCGATCAACGGGCTTCTATGCGGTAGACGGTGCCGCCGAAGTCTACGACGTAGAGCTCGCCTTCGTCGCTCTCGCCGAAGCTCACCACGGCGATCCCGCTCTCCAGCAGCTCGCGGTTGCTCGCACTTCCGTCTGGATCGCGTACCAGACCCCATATTCGACCTGTGACGTAATCGCCGTAGAGGTAGACTCCGCGCATTGTCGAGAAGTTCCGCCCTCGGTAGACGAAGCCCCCTGTCACAGAGCGTCCGATCGGATGCCGGTACTCGACGATCGGCCAGGCGAATTCGTCTAGGTCCTCCGTGACTTCTCTGTCGGGCGGATAAGGCGCCGTGCCCTCGAACAGGTTCCAGCCCCAGTTCTCACCGCCATCGCTTCCGGCAGGCTGGAAGTTCACCTCTTCGACCTGGTTCTGTCCCACGTCGGCGATCCAGAGGTCGCCTGTCTCTCGGTCGAACGAGAAGCGCCAAGGGTTGCGCAGACCGTACGACCAGATCTCGGGGCGCGCTTCCGCCTGGCCCAAGAACGGGTTGTCCGGTGGGATGGAGTAGCCGGGCTGGAAGGAACGCGTGACCGGCTCTGGACTGTCGGCTGACTCTCCCACGTCGATCCGCAGCATCGCGCCGAGCAAGGTTGAGAGGTCTTGCCCGTTTCCTTCCGGATCCCCAGCACTCCCGCCGTCGCCGAGGCTCGTGTACAGATAGCCGTCCGGGCCGAAGGCGATGTTGCCACCGTTGTGGTTAGCATACGGCTGCTCGACCCGCAACAGCACCTGCTCGCTCTCTCGGTCCGCCAGCTCGCCGACATCGCGGAATCGCGAGATCACGCTCGATCCGCCGCGGTCCGTGTAGCTGACGTAGAAGTATCCATGCTCCGAGAAGCGTTCGGGGAAGGCTACACCGAGGAGACCCCGCTCGGACTCGGTGCTCACCGCGTCGGAGAGGTCGAGAAAGGGCTTGGGCTTGATCGAGGGAGGGAAGAGGACTTTCAGCCGCCCGGTCTTCTCTGCCACGAACACGCGGCCGGAGCCGTCACCCGCGCCGGTTGCCAGGAGCGGCTGTTCGAAGCCGTCGGCCAGAGGCAAGAGGGCTATCTCGAGTGCATCTAGGTCGGGACGATCGTCGGGCGGCTCAGTGGGCTCGACGTCGGCCCGGGGTACAGGCGGGCTGACCACCGACGGCTCCTCGGGCTCCGCACATCCGGGCGCGAGGGCGACCGAGGCAGCAGTCAGCAAGACCGCCAGAGCAGTCACAAGGGCGCGCGGTTTCACGACAGGTCCTCCTCGGCGTAGAGACACTCCAGGCCACAAGCAGGGCACACCTAGGTACCTTCCCAAGAGACGGCAGCTTGCCCAGGCGGACCGGTTCATCAGCGCGTCTTCGGGAATGCAGGAGGGCATCAGTTGGCGTCTCTCCGATCTGCGTGCGGTCCTGTCCGGGGTGCAGACGTAGGAGCCTGCCTGGCGTACCATGCCCTTATGCTCTTTCTGGTGGACGGATACAACGTCACGAAGTCCGACCCTGTGACACGCGGCCTGGACCTCGAAGGACAGCGACACGCGCTCGTGGCTCGTCTGCGGGCTCGAGGGCGCGAGATGCTCGGGGTCGGAAGGATCGTGGTGGTCTTCGACGGTGAGGGCGGTCTCGGAATGTCGAGCGCAACAGGCGCCGGCAGCGCTCCTGTAGAGGCGGTCTTTTCGCGCGAACAGTCTGCCGACGACCTCCTCGTACGTATCGCCTCGGGTGCGGCGGGCGAAAGCTTGTGCCTGGTGAGTTCGGATGTCGGGTTGACAGAACGCATCCGGCTCCAACGTGCTGGGCGTGTCGAGGTGCGAGGGCGCGAAGCAGCCTTCGAGTCCGCGGGGCGGGGAAAGGCGCGTAAAGGACGTGCTCGCTATCCGGCCTCTTCGGCAGGCATCCCTGCGGGAGGTAACAGAATCACCGAGGAACTCAAGGGAGTATGGCTCGCCGAGGAGGACGGGGAGTGACATGCCGGGCATCGGCGTCGTAGTCAATGTACTGAGCGTGCTTGCCGGCACCGCTGTCGGACTGGTGTTCGGCAGACTGATCGCAGAGCGCTTCAGGGCGATTGCGTTCACTGGCATAGGGCTGGCGACGATAGTCATCGGAGGCAGCATGAGCCTGGGCGGCCTTGCCGAATTGGGTGCAAGCGACCTCGGGGCTTACTCGGCGCTTCTGCTGGTCGGATCGATCGTAATAGGTGCGCTCGTGGGCGAAGGTCTGCGGATAGAGTACTGGCTCGACAGATTCGGCCAGTTTCTGCAGAAACTCGCATACAGAGCACCGGTGCTCGCTCCTGGACGCGCGGACCAACCCGGCGAGAAGGCGCACACGCTCGTAGAAGGGTTCGTCACCGCTTCGCTGCTCTTCTGCGTGGGGGCGATGACGATCCTCGGCTCGATCCAGGACGGTCTCGGCGACCCTTCGCTGCTCTATCTGAAGTCGTTACTCGACGGCATGGCGTCCGTGGCGCTGGCGACGACCTTGGGTGCGGGAGTCGGATTGTCGGTGATTCCGATCATAGTCATCCAAGGCGGCATCGTGCTAGGCGCTCACTCTGTCGAGCCCTTGATGACCGCGCCGGTGATCAACGCCATCCAGGCGGCAGGTGGAGCGCTGATTCTGGCTATCGGACTCGACCTTTCCGGAATCAAGCGGCTTCCTGTCGGCAACATGCTGCCCGCAATAGTGATCGCCGCGGTTCTGGCAGGGATACTGACGTGACCGAGGGGACAACTAAGGATACGAGCGAGCACAAGACTTGCTCGAGGCCGCCCATCCCGCGTTTCAACTGGGGCGCATTCCTGATTCCGCCTATCTGGGGAGTGGCACACGGACAGTGGGCGGCCGTCTTCTTCGTGCCGCTCTGGGTGTTCGTCGACAACATGATTCGCGGTCCCAGACCTTTCGGCGTATGGAGCGTGGTTGTTGGTTACGCGATGGCGGCGGTAACGCTCGGATTCCAGGTCGCCTTTGCGCTCAACGCCAACCGCTTCGCCTGGTCGCGGGTGGCCGATCAAATAAGCCCGGAGGAGTTCAGGCGCCGGCAGCGCATCTGGGGCGTCGCGGGCCTGGCCGGCGCTGTCGCGGTCGCAGCTTGGATCACCGCCTCTGCCTCGGGCGCTTGAGGCGGATCGGCATGGTCTCTCAGAGAGCCTCTCGCCATCCTTTGACCTGGAACGCGCTGGGACACACATCGTTGAGCCTGCACGCTCCACATGCGGGCCGCTTAGCGGTGCATATGGCACGCCCGTGGTCTATGAAGCGGTAGTTCACACTGAACCACTGATCGCGCGGGATTATCTGCATCAGGTCGCGCTCGACCTTGTCGGGGTCCTTTTCTTCGGAAAGACCGAACCGATGCGCGAGCCTGAACACGTGAGTGTCGACAGCTATTCCTTCCACCTTGTCGAATGCATTGCCGATGACGATGTTCGCCGTCTTGCGCGCTACTCCGGGCAGGGAGATGAGCCCCTCCATCGTGTCGGGCACCTCGCCGTCGAATTCGGCCACGATCTTTCTCGCCGCACCGATTATCGCCTTGGCTTTGTTACGGAAGAATCCGGTCGGGCGGATGATCTCCTCGACTTCTGTGGGGTCGGCCTCGGCGAGATCCTTCGGCTCCGGGAACCTCTCGAAGAGCTTGGGCGTGACCTTGTTGACACCGACGTCGGTGGTCTGTGCCGAAAGGATGACCGCTACCAGCAGGTGGAAGGGCGAATCGTACTCGAGCATGATGTGCGCGTCGGGGTAGAACTCCGCCAGACGGTTCATGATCACGCGAGCTCGCTCCGTCCTGTCCATCCTCGACCTCCGCATCCGTCGCGTTTCACGGGCCACCACGATTTCGAGGGAGCGTTGTCGCGAGACGGCCCCGCTCTGTCTTGGCCCTGCCCGAGATGGTACCCGACACGGCGTCCTGGATGACGCGTTTCCGGCTTCTGGTCCCGTGCCGCCTCTTGGCCTGGCCGTCGCGCGCCCCACTTCTGCAGCGGCGTAGCCTTGACCCCGTCTTCATGCGGGGATAACCTCGGTTGCGCCCGCGCGGCCTTGCCGTTGGCGGGCTGTCGTCATGCTCGCTGCCCGCCCGTCCTGCTGAGGAGCGACCTTTGCACCTGCTCGATCCCCTTGCGGCCGCCTTGGCCTCCACCGAGCCTTTCGAGCGCGTGCTCGAAAGTCTTGCAGCTGAAGAGGATGTCACCGTCGCGGCGCCCGGTCTCGTGCGTCCTCTTCTGAGCGCAGCGATCTTCGCAAAGCATCCTCGCCCTACGCTCGTCGTGATCGCTGGCGAGTCTGCCGCCGAGCGCTATGCGCGTCAGGCCTCGGCGTACCTGGGCCCGGGCAAGGTCCTACGTTTCCCGGAGCGACCCGAGCTGCCATGGTCCGACGGGCCGCCCGACCTCGAGACGGTCGGGGCACGTGCGCGGGCACTCCACTCGTTGAGCAAGGGCCGAGCGGCGATCGTGGTGACTTCGGCGCGCGCACTGCTTCGCGCGTTGCCACCGCAAGGCAGTCACGTCTTCGAGCCTCTCACGCTCTCGGTAGGCGGCGAGCTAGACCTGGAGGAATCGGTCGCTCTTCTGGCACGCATGGGCTACGAACGCCTGGAGGTGGCCGAGGAACGCGGAACCTTCGCCGTGCGCGGCGGCATCCTGGACATCTTCCCGTCCGACGGAACGCATCCGTTGCGGGCCGAGTTCTATGGCGACAGGATCGAGACGCTGCGGCGCTACATCCCGGCGACCGGACAGAGCATCGGTGATGCAGACACCAGCGAGGTATTCGCTTGCCGGGAGGTAGTCTTGGGCACGCGAGCGGCGGCGTCGGCTCGCAAGGCTTTGCACGATCGTGCGCAGCGAAGCCCGGAGATCGCGCATCATCTCGAGCTTATGGAGCAGGGGGTCTACTTCAATGGAGTGGAACGTTACCTGCCTGTCCTGTACAAGCAAGCAGGCGCGCTCACCGACTATCTTGCGGCGGACACGCTCGTGGTCGTGGCCGAACCGCGATCTCTCTTCGATGACGCGGTTCGCCGCGTCGAGGAGCTCACCGCCGCTGCGGAGTCGGTGGGAGCATCGGCTGAAGGTCTCATCTTGCCCGCAGAGCGCATCGAGCTAGGCGGGCGCCAGCGGCTCACCATGCTTTCGCTGATGCGCTCCGGCGGTTCGGTGGATGCCGAGATCGTCGCTCGCCGCCCAGAGGTTGCAGGCGGGGAGGAGCGGTTCGTAAGCGGAATCAGAGGACTGCTCTCTGCCGGCTACGGGGTCGCGCTCGCCGTGCCCGAGCGGCGAGTCCGCCGGCGTGTGGCCGATAAGCTCGTCGAATCGAGCATACCGGTGGAAGGCCCCGAACCGCAGAACCTACAGCCTGGGGTGGTACATCTCAGTGCCGCAGACATTCCGTCAGGCTATGTCATCCCGTCTGCGCGAATCGCGGTCGTCAGCATCGACGACGTCCATCCGCGGTCCTCGGCTGCGCGCCGCGCCACCCGCGAGTTCGATGCCACGAGGATGAGCTTGGGGTTCGCCCCGGGAGACTACGTCGTGCACGTCATGCACGGCATCGGACACTTCAAGTCGCTCGAGCGCAAGGAGGTCTTGGGTTCGGCCCGGGACTATCTCGTGCTCGAGTACGCCAAAGGGGATCGCCTTTACCTGCCCGTCGAACAGATCGATCGGGTCTCGAAGTATGTGGGGCCGGACGGCACGGCGCCCCGCATCACTCGACTCAACACTGCCGACTGGTCCCGAGCTACTTCCAAGGCGCGAAAAGCCGCTCGAAAGCTCGCCATCGATCTGGTGGACCTCTACGCACGCCGCTCCGCAGTGGCCGGGCACGCGTTTGCCGCAGACACGCCTTGGCAGCTGGAGATGGAGGCGGCCTTCCCATACATGGAGACTCCCGACCAGCTCGCTGCGATCGCCGACGTCAAGGCTGACATGGAGTCTGCGAAGCCGATGGACCGTCTGGTATGCGGCGATGTCGGTTACGGAAAGACCGAGGTAGCGATCCGTGCCGTCTTCAAGGCCATCCAGGACGGAAAGCAGGCCATGCTGCTTTGCCCGACCACGATTCTGGCGCAGCAGCACTTCACGACCTTCTCCGAGCGCATCGCGCCCTTCCCGATCAGGGTGGAGGTGCTCTCGCGATTCCGATCCTCGGCACAGCAGCGCGCGGCGCTCGAGGGGTTTGCGAGAGGAGAGGTCGATCTTCTCATCGGCACCCACCGCCTGTTGTCGGCAGACGTGATACCCCGAGACCTCGGTCTGATCGTCATCGACGAGGAGCAGCGTTTCGGCGTGCAGCACAAGGAGCATCTCAAGAACTTCCGCGAGCAGGTCGACGTGCTGACCATGACCGCAACGCCGATTCCGCGCACGTTGCAGATGTCGCTTTCGGGCGTGCGCGACATGAGCGTGATCGACACACCGCCGCCCAATCGCTTTCCGGTGCAGGTGTATGTGGGCGAGTACGATCCCGATGTGGTGTCCGGTGCGATCCGTCGTGAAGCCGAGCGCGGCGGGCAGGTCTACTACGTCTCGAACCGCGTGAAGTCGATAGATGACGCGGTCGCGCGCGTGCAGGAGGCTGCTCCGGAGGCGCGGGTAGGCGTTGCGCACGGCCAGATGAGCGAAAGACAACTGGAGCGGATCATGGAGTCTTTCGCCGCCAACGAGATCGACGTGCTAGTGGCGACTACCATCGTGGAGAGCGGCATCGACAACCCGCACAGCAACACGCTCGTCATCGAGGACAGCCAGCGCCTCGGCCTGGCGCAGCTCTATCAGCTGAAGGGCCGGGTAGGGAGGAGCCACGTCCGAGCGTACGCCTACTTCCTCTTCCCCCGGGGTGCCCTGCTGACCGAAGAAGCGGTCGAGCGGCTTGTGGCCATCCGAGACCACTCCGACTTGGGCAGCGGCATCAAGATTGCCATGCGCGATTTGGAGATACGCGGGGCAGGGTCTCTTCTCGGCGCGGAACAGCACGGCATGATGAGCGCTGTGGGCTTCGACCTTTATGCGGAGATGATCCGCGAGGCTGTCGCCGAGGCCCGTGGAGAACCGTCACTGGCTCATCCGGAGATTCGGGTCGATATCGCCGTACCCGCCTTCCTGCCTGAGGAGTACGTGCCTGCCGTCGACGAGCGCGTGCGGCTCTACCGCCGCCTGGCCGGAGCACCCACGCTCGAAGGCGTCGAGCGGGCAGCCGCCGAACTCGTCAAGGCCCGTGGCGCACTGCCCGAACCGGCGACCGAACTCGTTCGGATCGCCCGCATCCGAGCGCTGGCTGCCGAAGCTGGGGTGCGCTCGGTGAGCGCGGCGAAAGGGCGCCTGACGGCCTCGCCGGTGACGGTTACTTCCGAGGCCCGCGGAAGACTTGCCGCCATGGGCGCCGTGACGATCGAACGCGACCAGGCCGTGGCGCTGCCGCTGGGCTATGGAGCTTCTGTGACGAAGGTCGCCGAGGAGCTCCTGGGTGCTATACTTGCCGGGACCGACTACGCTATGCCAACTCCCTTGGAGGACTGATGATGACCCTTCGTCCCGTTCTGGTGGCGGTACTGGCCGTCGCTCTTCTGGCAGGCCCTGCCGCTTGCGGTTCTGAGGAGATAGCCGCCCGTGTGAACGGCGAGGAGATAAGCGCTTCGGAGCTCGATGCACAGGCCGAACGTCTGGTGCAACAGTCTCCTCAGATGTTCGAGGGCCCAGAAGGCGAGGCTCGTCTGCTCGACTTCAAGCGGCGTCTGCTCGAGAGCATGATCGACAACATATTGGTTCGTCAGGGCGCTGAAGAGCGCGGCATCGTGGTCACGGACGAGGAGATAGATGCACAGCTCGAGGAGCTGAAGGCGAGCTTCCCAAGCGAGGACGACTTCGAGATCGCTCTGGCCGACGCCAATATCACTCTGGATGCCCTGAGGCAGCAGATACACGACCAGCTCGTAACCCAGCGTCTCATGGAGGAACTCGTCGGTAGCGACCTCGTCACCAAGTCCGATATCGACGCCTACTACGAGGATCACAGGGAAGACTTCTCGCAACATGCGACCACTCGGGCTTCGCACATCCTCTTCGATCCGGACGACAAGGAGACCGCAGAAGAGGTGCTTGCCGAGATCAAGGCGGGAGCAGACTTCGCCGAACTCGCCGAAAAGCACTCCAAGGACCCCGTCTCAGGCGCACAAGGTGGAGACCTGGGCTGGTCCGATCCCCAGCAGCCGTTCGTCCCCGAGTTTCAGGCTGCACTCGACGAACTCGAGGTCGGCGAGATCTCCGAGCTGGTAGAGACCGAGTTCGGCTGGCACATCATCATAGTCGAGGATAAGATCGAAGAGCGTCAGCAGCCGCTCGACGAGGTCTCTAGCCAGATCGAGCAGCTCATCTTACAGGAACGCAACATCGACGCCCTCCAGTCGTTCCTCGACGAGATCCGCGAGAGGTCCGAGATCGAGATCCTCATCGAAGAGCTCAAGATTCCCGAGGACGAGGAGTAGTCGCTTACGTTCGGGCGCTGTCGGGATGGTGTCGTGGACTCAATAGGCGGTTTCTACGAGTTCGTGCGCATCATCGAGACGCTGCGTGGGCCAAAGGGCTGTCCCTGGGACCGGGCGCAAGACCACATGAGTCTGCGCCGCAACATGATCGAAGAAGCCTACGAGGTCGTCTCGGCGATCGAGAAAGGCGACGATTCAGAACTCGCCGAGGAGCTGGGTGACGTGCTCCTCCAGATCGTCCTGCACGCGCAGATGGCCTCTGAGGCTGGCAGCTTCGATATCGAAGATGTGATTGCGAACATCACCGAGAAGATCCTTCGCCGTCATCCGCATGTCTTCGCAGAGGCCGCAGCCGGCACCCCTGATGAGGTCATCCAGAAGTGGGACGCGATCAAGCGTGAGGAGAAGGCAGGCCGCGGCGTGCTCGACGGTATCCCGGCAGTTCTGCCGGCGCTCATGTGGGCCCAGAAGATATCGCGTCGGGCCGTGGGTGTAGGCTTCGAGTGGGAGAGTCTCGAGGCGGTGTGGGATAAGGTTCACGAGGAGATCGACGAACTCAAGAGCGCCCGACCCGGTTCGCCGGAGGCCATCGACGAGATCGGGGATCTGCTGTTCACTGTTGTGAACCTGGCTCGCAAGCAGGGCATCGACGCCGAAGAAGCGCTCAGGGCGACCTGCAGGAAGTTCATAGCGCGTTTCGAGGAGATGGAACAGACGGCGGCATCGGCCGGCAGAACCATGTCGGACCTCGATATCGAGGAGATGGAGCAGCTCTGGCATGAGGCCAAGAGCAGGGAGGAGCCCAGATCATGAGCAGCATCATCGACGTCTACGCTCGCGAGATTCTCGATTCTCGCGGCAACCCGACCGTCGAGGTCGAGATAGTGCTCGACGACGGTTCGCTGGGTAGGGCGGCCGTTCCTTCAGGCGCGTCGACGGGCGCCTTCGAAGCCGTCGAGCTGAGGGATGGCGACTCCGCTCGCTTCGGCGGCAAGGGTGTTCGTAGGGCGGTAGACAACGTCAATGAGGTGATAGCTGCCGAGATCCTCGGCATGGACGCGACCGACCAGCGCCTGATAGACACTACAATGCTTGCGCTTGATGGCACGCCCAACAAGGAGCGCCTCGGCGCGAACGCCATCCTCGGCACGTCACTGGCAGTGGCCAAGGCTGCTGCCGAGTCGACCGAACTCACTCTTTACAGCTACATCGGTGGAGCAAACGCGCACCAGCTGCCGGTGCCGATGATGAACATCCTCAACGGGGGTGCGCATGCTGACAACAACGTCGATCTGCAGGAGTTCATGGTCGTGCCGGTAGGCGCGAGCTCTTTCGCCGAGGGGTTGCGGATGTGCGCGGAGATCTATCACACCCTGGAAAAGGTGCTCTCCGATCGCGGTCTGGGCACCGGCGTGGGCGACGAAGGCGGCTTCGCACCGGATCTCGGCAGTAACGAAGAAGCGCTTCAGGTCATGGCCGATGCTGTCGGCAAGGCCGGCTACTCGCTTGGCGAGCAGGTCGTTTTCGCGCTAGATCCGGCTGCCACGGAGCTATATCGGGATGACGCCTACCATCTCGAAAGCGAAGGCCGCGTGCTTAGCTCAGCGGAGATGGTCGAGTTCTGGGCGGATCTCACTGCCCGATATCCGATCGTTTCGATAGAGGATGGAATGGCCGAAGAGGACTGGGACGGCTGGAAGCTGCTCACCGAGCGTTTGGGCGAGAAGGTCCAGATAGTCGGTGACGATCTCTTCGTCACCAATGTGGAGCGCCTGGCCAAGGGGATTGCTATGGGCGTCGCGAACTCTATCCTGATCAAGGTGAACCAGATAGGAACGCTCACGGAGACACTCGAGTGCATCGAGATGGCCAAGAAGGCGGGCTACACGTGCGTCATCTCCCATCGTTCCGGCGAGACCGAGGACACGACCATCGCCGACATCGCCGTCGCAGTGAACGCCGGTCAGATCAAGACCGGAGCTCCGGCCAGGTGCGATCGGGTGGCCAAGTACAACCAGCTTCTCCGTATCGAGGAGGAGCTTTGTGACTCGTCTGTCTATCCCGGCACCGCGGCTTTCTACAACATCTCGCGCTGAGAGTTTGCTGGAGGCGGGCGCTTTGTCGGAGGCGGGCGCTTTGCCGGAGCCGGAGGTCTCGCCGGAACCGGGTGGCGCTTCGCCGGAGGCGGGCGTTTTGCCGGAGTAGAGTGCTTCGCCGGAACCGGTCACGTAAGAGATATAGTGAACACATGGTGGCAGGAACCGACAAGCGAGCAAACAAGCATCTGGAGGATTTCGGTCTCCATCTAGAGGACGCGCTGGAGCGACGCGAGCGCCTCGCGAACCAGTACGACATCGACTATGGGCATGAGCGCGTGTTCCCGGCCCTTGTGGACGCTCTGCTCGACGAGATTCCAGAGGGCGCGAGGGTGCTGGAGGTCGGTGCGGCGACGGGCTTGCTGACACGTCCCTTGCTGACACGGGCCGGGCACGTCACCGCGCTGGAGCCCTCGGCGGGGCTGCTCAGGCGCCTCGTCTCGAGCGAGGTCGCGCAATCCCCGAATCTGACCGTGGTTCAAGGGATGGTGGAGGGCCTGCTGCACGACCTGACTTACGACCTAGCGGTAGTGACGTTCACACCTCGGCACGGGATGGCCCTTTCGCGGTTACTCACAGAACTCGCCACACGCGTGCACGATCGGGTGATTCTATTGCTCGACGAGGACGGATCGCTGGACTGGGCTTACCTTGCACGGGAAGCAGCAGCTCAGGGCATCGAAGTGTCGCTCAGAATCATCGCCAACGAAGAACAGGATCTGGCTTCGCGGAAGCGCGCCGTGCTTCTGGTCGCCGATGTGAGCCGATGGGTTCCGACTCTTGTTACGCCCACGGAGTGGGTGACCGATGCTCGCGAGGTCGAGGTACCGTTCCCGGCTCCACGCGGAGCGGCGACACGTCTGGTGCGCGATATGCTCGCGAGGGGCGATCGCGTGCTCAAGATTCGCACAAGCCCCGAGGGTTCGGACCGCCTGTATGGGAACCTGCGGACGGCGGCTTATCGTCTCGGTCGTGACAGACTGACCCTGAGGCGTGACGACGACGTCATCCAGATAGTGAGACTCCCTAAGGCTGGCGAGGCGGAGTGATTCCTGTCTGTCGGGATCAGGCAGGATAGGAGGCTACGATGCGTCGTACCAAGATCGTGGCTACCATCGGGCCGGCCAGCGAGTCTGCGGAGTCGTTGGACGCGCTGATTCGGTCGGGCATGGACGTCGCCCGGCTGAACTCCTCACACTCCGGTCCTGAGGAGCTCGCCGAGCGTCTCGAAACTGTGCGCGCAGCTGGTGAGCGAGCAGGGAAGCCCGTTGCGATCATGCTCGACCTCGCCGGTCCCAAATTGCGTTTGGGCGAGATCGTCCCGGGAACCGAGCTCGTGTCCGGAGAGAGGTTCTCTCTTGTGCCCGGAGAGTGTACCGGCGATGCGACAAGAGCGTGTCTCGCATACACGGATCTCGCCGAGGACCTCGCGCCCGGCGATCGTTTGCTCATCGACGACGGCGCCATCGAGCTCGAGGTGACCGAGATCGATCATGGAGCGGTGCACACCCGCGTAGAGGTAGGTGGAGCGCTCTCGAGTCGCAAGGGCATCAACGTTCCCGGCGTCAGCCTCGATGTGGATGCGGTGACGGACTACGATCGCGAGGTGCTATCTTGGGGACTCGAGTCGGGAGTCGATCTCGTTGCTCAGTCCTTCGTTCGCAGCGCTCAAGACGTCGAGCGCCTTCGCGAACTCATCGGCGAGCGTTCCGTGCCCATCGTCGTGAAGATCGAGAAGCATGAGGCGACCGAGGACATCGAGGCCATAGTAGCTGCAAGCGACGCAGTCATGGTCGCTCGCGGGGATCTGGGTGTGGAAACCTCTGCAGAGGAAGTGCCGGTGCTCCAGCTGCGCATCATCGAGTTATGTCGCGCTGCGGGAGTACCTGTGATCGTAGCAACCCAGATGCTCGAGTCGATGACCGAAGCTCCAAGGCCTACGCGTGCCGAGGCCTCTGACGTAGCGAACGCAATCTTCCAGAAGGTGGACGCTGTCATGCTCTCTGCGGAGACCGCCGTGGGACGCTATCCAGTCGAGTCGGTGGCCACCATGGCGAGGATCGCCAAACGGGCAGAGGAGGCGGTTCCGGCGGCGCATGAAAGCCATGTTCGGGCCGGCGAAAGGAGCGATGTCACCGCCGCGGTGAGCGCCGCCGTCTGCGAGCTGGCCGGAGATCTAGAACTCGACGCGATTGTCACTGCCACGCAGTCGGGCGCGACAGCAAGGGCCGTCGCACGTCACAGGCCTGATGTTCCCGTGGTAGCCGTGACGCCGGACGAGGCTGTCGCCCGGCAGCTTGAGCTGGTGTGGGGTGTTTGCCCCTTGGTTGTTCCGCTTGCCGACGATACGGACCTTATGCTCGACACCGTGCTTGCGGCCGTGCGCAGGGCGGGTCTTGCCGATGCAGGGCGGCTGGTTGCGATCACAGCTGGCATCTCGTCGCGGGTACCCGGCGCCACCGATCTGATACTCGTGAAAGAGGTTCCGGAGTAGCTACCTCACCCTAAGGTTCGACCTGAGGTGACGCGCCGTGCCTCAGCTGTGATATCATCAACACCATCAAGAAGTGCACCACGTCAAAACCGCACACGCTGGCCTTCTCATAGGACTTCTTCACGCTATGGCATCGAGGAACTCGACGCGGCACGGGGCTTCAGCGAGATCACGACGGACCACCTCGGCTGGGAGGTCCGCGCGTGGTGTTTCGGTGCATCCCCGGTCTCGCGCTACTTCTAAAAGCACGACTAAGCGCACGACTTCTAGGCGCACGACTAAGCGCACGACTTCGAGGCGTGCCCCTGCAAAGGCGAAAGGGAACGCGGCGGCCGTCGCCAAGAGCCGCAAACAAACTCGAGCACGTCCCCGGCAACGGCACCTTTTGCTCTGGGTGCTGGCATTCCTCGGCACGATAGCCGTCGTAGCGTGGGTTCTCTATCCGGCGTTGCGTGTCCACTACCAGGAGACACGCGAGAAGACGCGCCTTGAGGCCGAGCTCGAAACTCTCAAGGCGCGCAACGAGACCTTGAGTGCACAGGTCGATCGTCTCAAGACGCCGGAAGGAGTCGAGGAGATCGCGAGAGAGAACCTCGGCATGATCAAGGAGGGGGAGAATCTCTACGTTGTGCTCGAGGAAGAGGAGCCCACAGAAACCGCAGCCCCCAACCTGGAGATAGACGAAGCGGAAAGAGATCCAGCCTGGGTCGAGGTGCTCGACCTTGTCTTCGGCGTGAGATAGGAGGCAGCGTGGTCGCCGGTACCGGAAAGGCGACACCAGCGGATGCGGTGATGGTCGAGTTGCAGCTCGGCCGTGCGCCTCGAGGAGAGTGGAGGGTCGCGGTCCGCTGCCGCTACGATTTCCCGCAGGTGATAGCAACGGCTCCGCAACTTGTCGACGGCTCGCCCTTTCCGACGCTTCACTGGCTCACATGCCCCTTTCTCGTCGAGGCGATAGACGGGTTGGAATCGGCAGGGGGTGCCGATGAGTGGGCCGAACGGCTTGCCAGCGACCCCTCCTTTGCCGAGCGCATGCTCGCTGCGGATGCGCACTATCGCGCTCTCAGGACTGCCGAGGGTCGCGGATGCGCTGACCTCTGTGCGGGCGTGGGCGTGGCAGGCCAGCAGGACCCCCTGGCTACCAAGTGTCTCCATGCGCATCTGGCCGCTCGTCTGGCGGGAATCGACGACCCGGTGGGCGAGAGCCTGCTGGAGACCGTTGGCGATGCGTGCGAGGATTCGCGCTGCGGGAACCTTACCTGTCTGCGGGAGGAGCGAGATTGAGCGACCCAGCGACCCGTCGCCTCGCTGCAATCGACATCGGCACAGTCACGACCCGGTTGCTCATAGCCGACGTCGGACCCGAAGACATCACGGAGGTCTTTCGCAGCACGGATATCACACACCTCGGCGAAGGCCTGGCCGAGACCGGAGAGCTCTCCGGTGCAGCGATGGCCCGTGTCGAATCGGTGGTCGTGCGCTATGCGGCAGAGTTGCACGCTCACGATGTGGAATCCCACGCCGCCGTCGCCACCTCGGCCTCGCGCGATGCCGCGAACGCCGGCGAGTTTGCAGCGATGCTAGCTCGGCACGGCATCGAACCGCGGATCGTGGACGGTTCTACGGAGGCGCGCCTGGCTTTTGCGGGGGCTACTCACGGAATCGTCGGCGAAGGGCTTTTGGTAAGCGACATCGGAGGCGGTTCAACCGAACTCATTCTAGGGCGAGCGTTCGAGCAGGGTGGCACGAAGCTTGCCGAAGTAGTGGAGGAAAGATCGATAGATATCGGCTCGCGGCGCATGACGGAGATGTTTCTCGATTCCGACCTGCCGACATCGTCCGAACTGGACCGGGCACGCTCGTGGGGCCGGGACGAGCTAGCCTCCTTCTTCGACTCCCTTACCGAACGGCCTCGGCTTTCGATCGCTCTTGCCGGGACCGCGACCACGCTTTCTGCGATACGGCAGGGCATGGCGGTCTACGATCCGGATCTAGTGCACGGCTCGACGCTTACGAGAGCCGAGATCGTGAAGCTTTTAGGAAGACTGGCTGCCCTGCCGCTCGATAGACGGCGCGAGGAGGTAGTGGGCCTGGATCCGGGTCGCGCACCGGTCATCGTCGCGGGAACTCTGATTCTAGAGCTGGTCCTCGAATTGGCAGGCCTGGATTCGACGACCGTAAGCGAGCACGACATACTGTACGGAATCGTGCTGGATGCGTACGCTTCCATCTCGTGAACGTATTCGCGAAGCCGAGGATCGGGTGAAAGACGGCGGTGTATCCGAATTGGCACAGGAAGGGGCCTTAAAAGCCTCTGGCCGCAAGGCCGTGTGGGTTCGAGTCCCACCACCGCCACCACAACCTCCGGCGCTGCTCTGCCGATATTGAACGCCGGGGTACTTTGCCCGGCACGCTGCGGCTCTGCGATACTGCAAGAGTTTGGAATGTCGCTTTCCGGGGGTGGGCTACCGGAGCCGATGTGAAGGGAGCGTGAGGCGTGGGCGATGACTCTGCAGCACGCCTCTACCAGGCGTTCGTCAGTCAGGACCCGGCGGCCGCGATCGCCGTGATCGAGGGCGTGCGCGACAGCAGCAGCGATAAGGCCAAGCTCTTCGACTCGCTCTTCGCGCCTGCCATGGCCATGCTCGGGGGAGCCTGGGCTGCCGGAGTCATCGACGAGGACACCTTCACTCAAGCTTCGGTCGTGGCCGAGCAGGTCAACTCGTTCGTGACGCCCCCGGCTACCGCACACGACACCGGCATCACCGTGCTGGTCGGTTCGATGCATCGCGACGTCCACAGCATCGACAAGAACGTGATCGCCGCAGCGTTGAGAGAGGCCGGACATCGCGTGATAGACCTCGGCGTCGACGTTCGCCCCGTGGATTTCTTCGAACGTGCCGAAGAGACCGGTGCGCGAATGGTCATCGTCTCGGCCCAGATGATTTCGACTGCTCGTGCAGTGAGTCGCATAAGAGAGGTGTTCGAGGCGCAAGGACGTGACGATGTCATCATGCTCGTTTCGGGAGGGCCGTTCGCGGCGGATGAGGGATTGGCGCGCGATGTTGGCGCGAACGGCGTGGTACGGGGAGCAGAGAGCGCGCTCAGGCTCGTAGAACGTGTCGCTCGCGAGCGCTTCGCCGGGAGCGAGCGGTGATGCGCTCGCGGTCCAAGCATGTGAAGCTTGCCGAGGGGCTCGCACGTCAGGAGCAGATAGCCCCCGCCGTTGAGGCATGCTATCAGGCCCTGCGGGTCGGCGAGATCGACCCCCTGGTGTACTGTCTCCTGGCCGAACTCATGCTTTCGGGCGACTTCTACGACGAGGCGATCTTCGCGGCCAGCAGGGCGATCGAGCTGGACTCCGGCTGTTCGCCGGCGTATCTTGCTTTGGGCTTGGCCTACGATAGACGTGGCGGGATGTGGGACCAGTCGATTCTTGTCTGGCACGAGTTGGCCGAGGTGGCGCCGGAACTGGTGACAGCTCACGTGCAGTTGGGCGAGGCGTTCGCGGCCACCGCCTTCGAAGAAGAGGCGATCGCCTCCTGGCGACGGGCTCTCGAGCTCGATCCGAAGGAGGCGCGCGCCATGTACGATCTCGCGATCGCTGCCTTGAAGCGAGAGGGAATGGCCACCGCGCTGCCGGGATTCCGCAAAGCTGGGGAACTCGACCCGAGCCAAGACGCTCTCTTCTTCACGCTCGCGGGGGCCTCTGGTGACGGTCAGCCTACTCCCGTTCTCTCCGAAGTCGCGCCCGAGCGCGGCAGCCGCCTGGAGGCCGCATACGTTCTTGCGCACGAAGAAGATCTCTTCTCGGCCGCTGAGCTGGTTCGGCTGATCCTCGATGAAGACCCCGATGACGCCGAGACATTAGGTCTTGCTTCCTATCTCTATCTGAAGCAGGAAGCCGTAGACGAAGCGATGGCGTGTGCTCTACGTGCTCTGACCCTTTCGACCCGTACCCCCACAGCGGTCTACTGCCTGGGCGCTGCCTTTGCCAAGCGGCCCGGCCTGTCGTATCACGCGGCGAGAGTGTTCGACGCGCTGGCGAAGCTCGTTCCGTCGAAGCCGATGCCATACGTGCTTCTAGCCGAGTCCCTGCTAGGGCTGCAGCGCTACAGATCTGCGGGCGAATCCTATCGGGCGGCTGTCAACCTCGATCCCGCGTGCGTGCGCGCTCGATTCGGACTTGCCGCCGTGCTTCACACCGAAGGCCGTCACTCCGAAGCCGAGTGGGAGATCAGTCGAGCGGCTTATCACGACACCCGTCGCCAGAAGCTCTTCTGGGTCCTCTACGACGATTACGCCGAAGGGAGGGCTTGATACCGTGCCTGCCAGGCCCGTAGACTCCGTCAGTCCAAACGGCGACTCCGATTCGGCGGCGGTCTCCGCGAAACGGCCGCGGAGAAACCCGCTCTTTCCGATTGGAGTGAACTACTATCCTCTGGACTCCGAGTCCGAAGCGTGGGACGACTGGTATGCGGGGGATATCGCAGGCGACTTCGCGGCCTTCGCCAAGGCACGAATGAGCGTGGTACGCGTGTTCGTCTCGTGGAAGATGTACGAGCCCCAGGTGGGTCAGTACTCAGAAGTGGCCGAGGAACGGCTCCTCGACATCATCGAGGCGGCCAGAGAACATGGACTCCAGCTCGTGGTCTGTCTTTTCGCCGATGATCGACTCTCAGACCTCCTCGATGTCTTGTGGGGAAAGAGGCGCAATCCACGTTCGGACGAATACCTCATTCAGCGCGAGGTGGCGCTTGTCCAGCGCATCGTCAACCGTTTCCGGGCCGAAAGGTCGATCATGGCCTGGGATCTCGCGAACGAGGCGTTCTGCAACGGCTTCTCCTCGACAGAGGAGATGAGGAACTGGGTGGAAACGCTGCGTGACGCCGTGCGCGAGATCGACCCAGAGCGTCCGATACTGCTTTCGATCGACCCGGAGACGCTCTTTCGCGAGGCGGAGATCGATGCATTCGCGGCACTCCAGGAGTGCGAGATCACCGTCAGCCATGCGACAGCGTCATATCGTGCGTATGCCGCTGCCGGGCCGATTGACTCTGGTCCTTCGACCTACCTGGAGTCCTTCCTGCTACGTTCGGCTGCTCGTGGCATGCCCGTGCTTCTCGACGATGTGGGCGTGCACTCGCTCGACTACTCGCTCGCCGAAGAGGCCGCGGCCATGCGCTGTGCGCTCTACTCCGGACTCATGAACAGGGCTACCGGCGTACTGATTCGCAGATGGCGCGATCTGGACACCGAGCGCCGAGAGCCTTACTTTCTCGATCCGTTCGAGGTGTTGGTGGGAGTGCACGACACGTCCGGTGTCGCGAAGCCTGCCATGTCGGAGTTGCTTAGCTTCTCGCAAGTGGTCTCCAGGCTCGATCTCCGCCGCTACACGCTTGTGCCGGAGCGTACGGGGATACTCATGCCTGCCGAGCGCAAAGAGCCACTGCCGAGTCTGGCCGGCCTCTTCGATCCGCGTGCCTGCCTCGAAGCATACGTGTCGGCCAAGGAGGCCCATATCCCAGTCAAGGTGATTCACGAGGAGGAACCATACGAGCATATTTCCGTGATCATAGTTCCTTCGGCGTTCTCTTTGGCCGATCAGACGTGGGAGCACCTTGGCGAGTGGGTGCAGGGAGGAGGTTCTCTCATCCTGTCCTACGGTGGCGGAGACACTCATCCTGTCGTTCGCGACCTGTTCGGCGTGGAGTTCCTCGGAGATGGAGGATCTCGGCGCCGCGTCACCTGTCGCGTAGCCCAGCCCGACGTGCTTGGCCCGCTCACCTCGTTCGATGCAACGCTCGACCTGCCGGCGTTCGCTCTCCTCGGTCAGGGCGGAGCCACCGTCGTCGCCACCGACGCCAAGAGCAGTCCGCTGCTGACGTTGCACAATCAAGGTCAGGGCCGGACGGTGTTCGTGGCTGCGCCGCTCGAACGCGCGCTGGCGCAGGGACGTCATCGGGTGCCACCCGAGGCGATCAGGAGCCTTCTGCGGACCGTCTATGGAGCGGTGGCAGATGCCGCCGGATGCGGTGGGCCGCTTGTTTGCGATACTCCCGTGGTCGAGGTCGCGGTCTTCTCCAGCGATATCGATGACGTCGTACTCCTGCTCAATCACTCGGCCGAGAAGGTGACGGCCGGGCTTGCGTGCGAACGAAAGGTAGCGACCATCGCCGATGTCCGCGGGGGAAGTCCGGTCGACGTAGGCGACACTTCGTTCGGCGTGCCGCTGGGTCCGAACGGTGCCGCCGCCCTGCGCCTGAGTTACGATTAGCCAAAATTTCTAGCTTGGATTACTCTCGCTTATAATAGAAGGACGCGAGACGGTTAAGACCGAAAGCGGGGGACGCTGCGACAGTGAGCGATCCGATTCGCCTCACCCAGATGTCTAGCAAGGCCGGTTGAGCTGCGAAGTGGGGTCCGGAGGACCTCGCCAACGTGCTCGCTTCGCTCTCACCTCAGGAGTCCGAGCGGCTCATGGTGGGTTTCGAGACCAGCGATGACGCCGCTGTCTACCTGCTCGGCGACCGCGCTGTTCTGCTCACCATAGACTTCTTCACGGCCATGGTGGACGACCCTTACGACTTCGGGCGAATCACGGCTGCCAACGCGCTATCCGACATATATGCGATGGGTGGCCGGCCTCTTGCGGCACTCAACATGCTCGCCTTTCCCTGCTCGATGGACCCGGACGTGGTTGCCCAGGTGCTCCAGGGTGGCGCGGCGACCTGTGCCGAGGCCGGGGTGCTCGTGGTCGGGGGGCACACGATCGACGACAAGGAGCCGAAGTTCGGGCTTGCGGTCATGGGGGAGGCCGATCCGGATGCGGTCGTGCGCAACGTCGGCGCGCGCGAAGGCGACTCTCTCGTGCTCACGAAGCGCATCGGGGTCGGGATCATGAATACCGCACTCAAGGCCGAACTCGAGACAGAGGAGACGCTTGCTGATGTCGTCGAGTCCATGGCGCACCTGAACAAGACTGCTGCCGAGGCCATGATCGAGATCGGGGTGAACGCAGCTACGGATGTGACCGGGTTCGGACTTCTGGGCCACGTCCGGGAGATGGCACTCGGTAGCGGTGTCGCCGCGGAAATCGAGCTCGATGCGGTACCTGTCTGGCCGAAGGCCTACGAATACGCGAGCCAAGGTGCCAAGCCGGGACGAACCCTCGACGTGATCGACGCACTCGACGAGCATGTCGACTGGGGCCCCGCCGATCAGGCATGGAAAGACGTTCTTTGCGACCCGCAGACCAGCGGAGGGCTGCTGATGGCTGTGTCGCCCGATCGCGTCGATGATCTCTTAGCATCGCTCGAAGCCAAGGGCGAGACGGCGGCGTTGGTCGGCCACATCATTGCGGGTGAACCGGGCGCTATCGTCATAGTCTAGTGCGGCATCGAGACCGGCGCAGAAGGAAAGGGACTGAGGCCATGGCCAAGCGCGTGCTCATAGTGACGGATCGGATCGGACGCGGTGATGAAGAGCTTGGCTGGGTGTTGATGCGCAGCTTCTGTCACTCGCTCGCACGCAACGAACGTAAGCCGGCTTCGGTGATGCTCATGAACGAGGGCGTGCGTCTGGCGTGCGAAGGGTCTGAGGTGCTCGACGACCTGCGCCTGCTCGTCGAGAAGGGTGTCGCGGTCAAGGCATGCGGCACCTGTCTGGACTTCCTCGGCTTGAAAGAGTCGCTGGCTGTGGGTGAAGAGGGGACGATGATCGATTCCGTCGCCGCGCTTCTCGGCCGAGATGACGTAGTAACGATCTCGTAGGAGATGAGGGAGATTGAGGTAATAGTCCCGCTTGGCGTGTCGAGATCGGTGGATCGACGGCTGCGCGCAGCCTGCCCTTCGAACAGGTAGAATCACTCTCATGGACACTCAAGAACGTCTCAGACGGCTTCCCAAGGTCGACGATCTGCTCAGGCACTCTCGCGTGCTCGAGATGCTCGAAGACCACCCGCGCCCTCTCGTGCTCGAAGTTCTGCGCGAGTCACTCGACCTCACGCGCAAACGCTTGATTGCCGACGAGCGCGCATCCTATGACGAGGCCACGTTGCTCGCGGAGGCTGAAACGCGGCTCGCACTGAAGTCGCTGCCGAGTCTGCGCCGCGTGATAAACGCGACCGGGATCATCGTTCACACGAACCTCGGCAGGTCCATCCTCTCGAAGAAGGCGGTAGCAGCCGTCACGGAGGTCGCAGGCTCCTACTCGACGCTCGAGTACGACACGGCTTCGGGCGAACGGGGCAGCCGTCATGTCCACTGCGAGGAGCTGCTTTGCCGCTTGACCGGCGCCGAGGCGGCCATGGCCGTCAACAACAACGCTGGCGCAGTCATGATTGCACTCGCCGCCTTCGCCAGGGGCAAAGAAGCGGTGGTCAGCCGCGGCCAGCTCGTGGAGATAGGCGGCTCCTTTCGCATACCCGACATCATGCGAGAGTCCGGCGCGACCATGGTCGAAGTCGGCACCACCAACAAGACCCACTTGCGCGACTACGAAAACGCCATAACGGAGCGCACGGGTCTCATCCTCAAGGTGCACTCGAGCAACTTCCGCGTGGTGGGCTTCACGCAAGAGGTCGGATTGAGCGAGCTGGTGGAGCTCGGGGCCAGGCACGGAGTGGTGGTCTTCGAGGATTTGGGCTCTGGGGTGATCATCGACCTGCGGCGTTACGGTCTGCCATACGAGCCCACGGTAGCCGAGTCTGTGGCGACGGGCGCCGGACTGGTCTCTTGCTCGGGTGACAAGCTTCTAGGAGGGCCTCAAGCTGGAATTCTTGTGGGCAGTGCCGAGATCATCCAGCGCCTTAAGAAGCATCCCATGGCCCGTGCCTTGCGCCTCGACAAGATGACGCTGGCTGCCCTGGAGGCCACGCTTCGCACCTACATCGACACCGAAGCGGCGCTTGCCGAGATTCCGACACTTCGCATGCTCGTCATGCCGCCCGCCGAGGTGGCCGAGCGTGCGGCAGCCCTCGCTTCCCGTATCGCGGAGGAGTGTGGGAACGGAGTCGAGACCGACACCGCGGGTGATGTCTCGCGGGCCGGAGGTGGGTCGCTGCCGCTGGCTGATATCCCGACCACGGTCGCTCGCGTCAAGCCCCGAAGCTTCTCGGTGACGGAACTGGAACGCCGTCTGCGCCTCGGCGAGCCGCCCATAGTGGCACGAATCAAAGACGAACGCCTGCTTATCGATCCGCGCACGCTGTGCGCGGGAGAGGACGCCGAAGTCGTCTCACGGGTGGCGTCGGTTCTTTCGAACGAGGCGTGAGCGGCATGCCGTCGCTTGTCCTCGGTACCGCCGGTCACATCGATCACGGCAAGTCCACGCTCATCAAGGCGCTCACCGGCACCGATCCCGATCGCCTCGCTGAAGAGAAGGCCCGCGGCATCACCATCGAACTCGGCTTCGCGCAGCTCGTACTACCGAGCGGGCGCACGATGGGCGTGATCGATGTGCCAGGTCACGAGCGCTTCGTCAGGCACATGGTTGCTGGCGCCACGGGCATCGATGTCGTGCTCCTAGCGGTAGCGGCAGACGACGGTGTGATGCCACAGACTCGCGAGCATCTCGCGATTATCGATCTTCTGGGAGTAGAACAGGGTGTCGTGGCGCTCACCAAGGCCGATCTCGCCGATTCCGAGTGGCTCGAGCTGGTCGCCGAGGAAGTTCGCTCGCTGCTGGGAGGCACCTCGATTGCGGGCGCTCCCGTCGTGCCGGTTTCTGCCATCGCTAGTGAGGGACTCACCGATCTGCTGACCGCACTCGATGCGATTGCTGCAGAGGCTCCCACTCGTCAAGCGAATCTGCCCATGCGTCTTCCGGTCGACCGGGTCTTCACCATCGCAGGGGCGGGCACGGTAGTCACCGGCACGCTCTGGTCCGGTTCTGTAACCAAAGACGAGCAGTTAGAAGTCCTGCCCGCCGGTCATGAGGGTCGCGTACGAGGTGTGCAGGTGCACTCGGAGAGCGTTTCTAAGGCCACCGCCGGTCAGCGCGTGGCGCTCAATGTCGCCGGTCTCGACAGAGACGACATCGCTCGGGGAGACGTGATTGCCGCGCCAGGCACTCTGGGAGTCACCGACCGCTTCGATGCTCGCTTTACTTACCTTGGGATTCCGGGGGAGGACAAGGTCTTCGAGAGCGGCACGCGCGTGCACGTCCACCATGGCACTCGCGAAGTGATCGGCAGGGTGCTGCTGATGGACTCACCGATGCTTGCACCAGGCGATTCTGGCCTTGCCCAAGTTCGCCTGGAGGAGCCGCTCGTGCCTCGCTACGACGACCGCTTCATCGTGCGGTCCTACTCGCCCGTATACACGATCGGTGGCGGGCTGGTGCTCGACGTCCTGCCCCCTCGCCGCACGAACCTGCGGGCGCACGAGCGCGAGTTGCTCGAGGCTCTCATCGCGCACGACCTCTCGGCGGCCAACAGCGGGCTGCTTGCTTCGCGTGGCCTGCCTATGACCTCGGCAGAGGTCGCGGCGGCGCTCGGTGTACCGCGGGCGCAGGTCGCCGACGAGCTCAACCGCGCCGATTTCGCCCGGCTGAAGATCGGCGGAGAGACCGCCTTCATCACATCCGGCGCGCTGGAGGCGTTCGTGGTCATGATCGAGCGAGAACTGCTCTCGTTTCACGAGGCCAAACCGAAGGCCACCGGTGTCGGAAAGGCAGCGCTGCGCAGTCGCGTGGACCGCAGGTTGACACCCAGGGCTTTCGACGCCCTGCTCGAAGTCGCTGTCGGGCGGGAAGTCGCCGTGGTCGAGAAAGGTACCGTGCGACATCCGAAGGCCGCCGTTTCGGCGCTTGCCGAGGAGCAAGCGGCCGAGGTGGCGCTGCGGCCCCTGGTGGCGCAAGACGGTTTCGCTCCAAGGACCGTGGCCGCGTGGTCGGCCGAAGCAGGGGTCGATCCCGGGGTGGCCCGCAAGGTTCTCAACCGCATGGCATCCGAGGGCAAGATCGTGCGTGTCAGCTCTGATCTGTACTTCGACGTGGGCGCAGTCGATGCCATTCGGCAGCGGATCGTCGCCCACCTGGGTCAGCACGGTAGCGCGCCGACCTGGGAGCTGCGCGACGTCATCGGCGTGAGCCGCAAGTACGTGGTCCCGCTGCTGGAGCACTTCGACTCCATACGCCTGACGAGATTCGAAGGCGACCAACGTTCGCTACGCAGGGATTCGAACCAGGGCTGAACCCGGATGACTCTGCACGTCAAGCCCGTGGCCTCACGGTGCGCCGTTTGCCGGTCGAGCTCGAGGTTGCCGACCCGGAATCTGATTCATGTGCTGCGCTGGGAAGCGGGATCGCTCTGAATCCAAGTATTGACGTAGCTTATCCCTAAGATGTACGCTGGTTATGTGACTGGTTGAGTCGGCTGGCGCCGATCGCGGAGTGCAAATCCGTTGGGCTCACCGCAGAGGTCAGCTGTTCGGTTCGATTCCGAAACCAGTCTCCAACCTCTTGACAAGTCCGACTCCCTGATGCTCGCCGGTTCCTTTCGGCCATGCGCGCGTTCACTTAGTAACCTCCCCCGCCTGAATCGAAAAGCACGCGCTGTCAGAGATTGGACATATGTTATAGAATGCATAAGGCAATAGGATAGGAGTCCTTGTCCAGTCCTTGAGAACGGAGGAGTTCTATGACCCAGCGTAGGGTAATCGGCCCCACGGCATGGATCGTGGGCGCAGCGGGCCTGTTCATCGGGGCCCTCGCTGGCTGGCTGGTCAGCCAGGGCAACCCCGGCAACATGGGCCTGTGCATCGCATGCTTCTGGCGCGACATCGCTGGGTTCTTCGTGGGAGGGGTCTCGAATCAAGCGGCCGTCGCGTACATCCGTCCCGAGATAATCGGGATCATCTTGGGGGCTCTGGGCGCCGCCATCGTGACCAAGGAGTACAAACCGCGTGGCGGCAGCGCGCCTCTGTTGCGTTTTGTGATGGGATTCATCTTCATGAGTTCGGCCCTGGTCTTCCTCGGCTGTACGGTACGTGCCTGGGTACGTCTGGGTGGCGGAGACCTCACGGCGCTCTGGGGGCTCCTCGGGATCGTCATCGGTGTCGGTGTCGGCATCGTCATTCTCAAGAGCGGCTATAACCTGGGTCGCGCTAAGGGCGCGCCCGCCTGGACCGGGTGGATCGTCACCGGGATTGCGGTCATCTTGCTGGCGTTTGCGCTCTGGACGCAGTTCGGGACCAAGCCGGAGTTCGCTACGCTCACCCCGGCGAATGCCAGGGCGGTCATCCCAGGTGAAGTCGTCGTGGCGCCCGCGCCCGACGGTGACGGTCTCACTGTACTGAGGCCTGCCGACGCAACCATTGTCGACGGCGCGGTCGTTGCAGCCGACGGAGAGGTGCTTGCGGATGCCGACAAAGTCGCATCCACTGGGCCGATGCCTGGCGGAAGGCGCGCACCTTTCTTCATTTCGCTCGCTGCTGGGCTGGCTATCGGTGTCGTCGCACAGCGCAGCCGTTTCTGCTCGGTCGGCGGCATCCGTGACGCGATTCTCATCAGGCGCTTCGACCTGCTGTTCGGAGTGATCGGGCTCGTGATCGGCGCGACCGTGGTCAACATGATTTTCGGTCAGTACAATCTTGGGTTCACGGGTCAGCCGGTGGCCCACAACGACGCACTCGGTAACATCGCCGCGATGGTGATAGCCGCGTTGGCGGCCGTCATGCTCGGAGGTTGCCCGATGCGTCAGATGATTATGGGCGCCGAGGGTGACGCCGACGGCGCCGCTGCGGTGGTCGGCATGGTGATCGGCGCAGGTTTCACCCACTGGGCTGGCTATGCGTCCTCGCCGGCGGGCTTGGCCGACAGGGCGTGGCCTGCACTCGGTGTCATGGCGGTCATTCTTGCGGCCATCGCGCTTGCGAAGCGTGCCAGGGCCGCATAGGGCGAAGGGAGAGAACGTTGAAGGAAGTCGATGCACTCGGACTCTCTTGTCCGATGCCGCTGATGCTTACCAAGAAGGCTCTCGAGGAGAACCCCGGCGAGATACTCGTACACGTTGACAGCGGGACGGCGAAGCAGAACGTCGTCGGCCTGCTCAGCGACTACGGTTTCACTGTGAGTGTCGAGCAGACCGGCGAGGAATACCGGATCAAAGGGATGCGTGCCTGATGCTGTTCGGACGCAAGAAGAAACAGACGGAAGCCCCGGACGCCGAGGAGGCGTTCGGGCTCTTCCTCTTCGACGAAGTGCCTCACGCGCTTGCTGCCGAGCGTGCACTCAAAGCTGCGGGATACGACATCACGCTGGTGGCCCCGCCACCTCACCTGCGTGCCGGATGCGACCTCGCTGTCGCGCTCCCGCGGGTCGAGCACGTGGGAGCCGAGCGCGTGCTTGTCGAGGCGGGCGTGCACTTCAAGGAGTGGGTGAACGACGTCGAAGGCATCTCTAAGATATGCGACCTCGTTACCACCGTGGACTTCGGCGAGTGGCTGATGGTGCGGTCCGGGAACATGAAGATCGTGATCGAGAAGGCGACTGGCACGATCGTGAACACCTCGGGCGGCGGGTGTCCGGACATCCCGTACTTGAATCTGGAGCTGGTGGGCGTGCCTCTCGAGGATGCTCCTCGGCCCAAGGAACTCGGCTACACGCTCTGCGGCCTCATGCTCGATCGTGCCTACCTCGAAGTGAAAGCGCAGCTCGAGGGGGGTGCAACCGAATGAGCCTCCTCGTAGTCGCGACGTATCCGGTGAGCGGTGGTCCGGTGCTCGAAGGCGACGTGACCCTCGAGCCTGACGGCACGCTGCTGATACAGGGGGCACGCGTACCCGCGTCTCAGGGCACCTCGGCAATGCTTGGCGCGGCCTGTCAGGTGGCCGGCCACCTGGGAGTCAAACCGCCTCGGGCGATTGTCGGAGGCGACATCGGTCGCGGCGACGGGACGCGAGCCGTGTTCGCGCGCCTAGCCGAGGCATGTGCCACGCACCGACCGACCGTCATCGCTTTCCACTACATGCAGCCGATCATGGCGCTCATGAAGCACGCGGTCGAGGAACTCGCATCCTGCGCCGCCGATGCTACGTTGGTCGCCGACGCTGGGGGCATGTACGCCGCGAAGGCCGTAGGTCTTGCGCCACGGTTCGAGCTCATGACGCCGGACGTGGGTGAGGTCGGCTTCCTTGCCGATCCGTGCGTGACCCATCCTGCCTACGTATCGCATTATCTGTTTGGGACCAATGGCTTCGACCCTGTCGAGCTTGCGCGCAAGGCTACGGAGACCGGCGGCTCCTCGCGCGTGCTGTTGA
>PWVH01000041.1 GCA_003563465.1 Coriobacteriaceae bacterium
CGCTCGTGCTCGCGTGGGCCAAGGCCCGTACGCATCCTCGGTTAGACGAAGACGAGGTGCAAGGCGTTATCGACTCCATTGCCCTGCGTGAGCTCTCCCGGAAGGGAGGTGGACACCTTGACTAATGCATGCGAACAACTCGCCCAAGCCAGCAAGTCCAACCTGGGCAAGCAGGATCGAATCCGGGAAGCGCTGAAGACGGCTACCAGCGGCTGGGAGGCGCTCCTCTCGGATGATTCCGATGTCTACGTCGCCGTTCCGGGCCGTCCCAGCAGCCACCCGGTGAAGGCCAGGTCTACGGCGGTCTCCGACATCCTGAAGCAGGTGGTGTTCGACGAGACGCAGCTTCACGCCAGCGACCGACTCGTCGAAGAGCACGTCTCCGGTCTCATCTCTCGAACGAGGCTCAAGGGCGGCGCGCCCGAGACTCTGCACGTCAGAGTCGGCTGGACCGATCGAGAGATCGTGATCGACCTGGGCACCGAGACGTTCGAGTGCGTGCGCATCGACGCTGATGGATGGCGAGTGGACGACCGCAGTCCTGTGCTCTTCAAGAGGCCGGATGGGATGCGGGCTTTGCCACTGCCCGTTCGTGAGGGTGACATATCCCTTCTGGCAAGCCATCTCCACTTTGCCGACCGAAAAGACTTCATCATCGTCTGCGGCTTCCTTCTCGGAGCGCTCTGGCAGACAGGACCGTTTCACCCGCTGGTCGTCTATGGACAGCGTGGCTCGTCGAAGTCGACCATGTCCCTGATTCTGAAGTCGATCATCGACCCAGGCAGTCCGTCGTTCCGCTCGCTCGATAACGGGACCTGGGACACATACATAGGCGCCGGACACAGCTACCTGATCGTGTTGGACAACATCTCATCGCTGTCGTCTGCGCAGTCCGACTTACTGTGCTCGCTCTCCACCGGCGGCGGATTCAACGTCAGGGCTCGCTACTCGAACGACCAAGAGATCACCTTCGAAGCCAAGCGACCAATCATCATGAACGGCATCGAGAGCTTCGTCCGCCGCGATGATCTGATGGACCGGTCCCTGGTGGTGGAGTGTCCTGAGATCACCAAGGACGTCCGCAAGACCGAGGAGGAGGTCTTTTCCGATTTCGAACGCGAGTTGCCCGCCATATTGGGGGGGCTCTACGATGCGGCCTCCGAGGCGTTGAGGAATCGTTTCTCCCCCAAGCCCGAGCGCCTGCCCAGAAAGGCGGACTTCGCGGTCTGGGTGAGCGGGGCCGAGGTTGTCCTAGGCCTTGAGCCTGGCGGGTTCCTCAAGACCCTATGGGAGCACGAGGAGGCTCGCGATGCCGAACTGTTCTTGGAAAGCCCCGTGGCCCGATACATCCAGGAGAGGGTCGATGAGAACGGCATTCTCGAGGCCACCTGCGGTCAACTGATCGAGCAAGTCAAGAGCTGGAGCACAAAAGGGCACGGCGTTCCCTCCACTCCGCAGGGGATGGCCGCTGAACTCAGAAGAGTAGCCCCTTTGCTCCGCAGCAAGAACATCGAGATGACCAAGAAGCGGGGAGGGAGCAACGGAGACCGCCTCCGGGTGTTTCTCCGTTTGAATGCCGGCGACTGACGAAACTGACAACAAAGACCCGCCCCCCCGTCATTACTCTCTTCTTTCGTCTCTTATCCTCGGGAAAGAGAGAGAAGATTAGGGATATGTTGTCAGTATCGTCAGTAGACTTCATGCCCTGCAATGACAAGACACTGGTGGGGGGGCGGGCGAGCAGGACTGAAAACCATCACTGAAGCTGGATACCTTGAGCTTCATCGACAAGAAAGACTGTTCTTGCCGTGAACGTGGACCGGACAAGAGCTTGTGTCAGACTCGCAGTACATGATTTCGGGAGAGATGCAAGAACGCATCGCTCTTGATGCTTCCTTTGCGGAGGACAGATGAAGGGACACGTCAGAAAACGTGGGAGCACCTGGTACGTGGTGGTCGAGCTGCCGCGCACCCCCGATGGCGCTCGCCGTCAGAAATGGATTCCAGTCGGCCCCACCAAGAAGGCGGCTCAACGCGAGTGCGCCAGAATCGTCGATGAGCTGCACAAAGGCAGCTACGTGGAGCCGACGGACGTGTCACTTGCAGAGTTCCTAACGAAGTGGCTGGCCTCGCATCAGACCAGCATCGGGGCGGGCAAGACCTACTACCGCTACGAGGACATATGCCTGAAGTACATCTCGCCTAGACTCGGACACATCCCTTTGGCCAAGCTTTCGCCGTTAGAGATCCAAGACTACTATGCCTGGGAGATGGAGCACGGCCGCAGAAGAGGAGAGGGCGGCCTGTCCGCTCAGACCGTCAAACACCACCATGCTGTGTTGAAGAAGGCTCTCGCTCAAGCCGTCAAGTGGCGGCTTATCCCCTACAACCCTGCCGACGCGGTGGAGCCTCCGCGCCCCGTGCAACAAGAGATGAACACGCTCGACAGAACAAGCGTTGATGCCCTTCTTGAGGAGCTGCGCGGCAGAAGGCTCTATGCACCGGTAGTAGTCGCTCTGACCACCGGGGCAAGACGCGGAGAGATTCTCGGCCTTAAGTGGAGAGACCTCGACCTCGACAAGGCCACTCTCACTATCCGGCGCTCGCTTGAACAGACCCGTGACGGGCTGCGGTTCAAAGACCCCAAGACCAAGAAGAGTCGGCGCACCATCGCCCTGCCAGACATGACGGTGAAGGTGCTCAATGCCCACAGGATAGAACAAGCCCTAAGACGGCTTGCTGCGGGTGACGTCTACGAGGACAACGACCTAGTCTTCCCGAACCCGTCAGGCGGCTTCTGGAAACCGGATTCGTTCAGTTCGTCATTCGCAGCGACAGCC
>PWVH01000017.1 GCA_003563465.1 Coriobacteriaceae bacterium
CTCTACGAGGACTTCCTCTTCGACGGCCGGCCCTTCTCCGGCAGTCAGATCCCGGCCGACGCCATCCGGAGGGTGGAGGCGATGCGCTGATGGCCAGGACGACCGACAGGTACGGGCAGCTGATGGCGTTCTCTACGGGGCAGAGCACCAGCCGTTTCCTCGCGCGCGTTAGACGTGCGTAGACATACAGCGGAAGGTCGTGCGGTACCGGGTGATAGAAGACGAGGGGAGAGGAAGCGAACATGACAGCTCACGATCCAACGCAGGTGGCCTGGATCGCTGACGACTTGGCTGTCCCGCTGGCGCCTGCGCGTGGGGCTTCCGGCGACGAGGTCTCGCCCGCGGAGCCCTTCTCGCCCACGGGCGCGGCGCTCGCGTGTCTCGAGGTCACCGCGCTACCTATGCACGCAGGTGAGGCCGGAGAGCTGCCGGCCCGGATCCGCTTCTGGGAAACGGTCTGGCCGCTCATAGCCGAGGCGGCCGTCGAGTTCCGCTGGCTCGCCTGCGACGGTGGCGTGCGCGCATTCGTCCTCGTGCGCTGCTCGGGCATGGATCGCGACAACACGACCGCTGAGGTCCTGCGCCTGACGAGTGATCTCGAACGCCTCCTGCGTCGTCTCGTAGGCGGAATCGAGCTCGTTCGGCTGACAGAGCCCTCCTCCGGCTTCGGCGTCGCGCTGCCATTCGAGGTCGGTGAGGGCGGAGACCTGCTGCGCAAGAGGATCGGGTTCGAGACGGCGGCCAGGCGCTACGAAGTGCCGGTGCCCCTCAAGCCCTTCCGGCAGGCTCTGCACACGTTGATTGACGAGATGGTCGAACTCCCCCAACGGGCGTGCGTGAGCCTGGCTGCAACACCGGTCCATGTCGACGAGCTCTCCTGCGAGGTGCTGGAGGGCGAGCTTGCGCAGTTAGAGCGGCGGGTTCTGGAAGCTCGCCGGGTAGCCGACTCGTACGCTCACGACTACGATCGGGGAGCGGACAGCGACCTGTCTTCTGCTCGTGTCGAGGCTGCCACCGCGGCTCTCGCACAGCGCATCGGGCATTTCGATCGTCTCGGCAAGTTGCGCATCTCCGTCGCTTCGGAAGGTCCGATGAGCAAGACTTTCCGCGCGGCCGCCCAAGCTGCTATCGGATGGAGCGCCGGGTCCCTCGAGTACGTGCCCGCTGCCGAGCCTGCCGATTTGAAGACGTTCGCGAGCAACCTGTGCCGGGTGGGATTCGACTCGTGGGGGGTCATGACGGAGGAGGACGCCGGGCGGCGCCACGTGAGTGATGGCTATCTCGCTTCACTGTCCGAAATCGCCTCGGGTGTCTGGCTACCTCCTCTAAGCGAGTCGTTTCCCGGCGCGATCCGCGTGATCGTTCCCGTCCCGCGTCGCGTGCCCTCTGCGGTCCCGACAGAGGGCGCCGAGCTTGGCGTGAGCCTGTCCTCGGCTCGAGAGCGCGCCGTGGCTTTGAGCGACACCGACCGCTCTCGGCACATGTGGATTCTGGGCCAGACGGGTACGGGCAAGTCGACTCTGACAGCGCGTATGGCGCTACACGACATCCATGCGGGCAAAGGGGTCTGCGTCATCGATCCACATGGTGACCTGGTCGACGACATCCTGGACCGCTTTCCCGAGGACCGGGCGGACGAACTGATCGTTTTCGATCCCTGCGAAGAGGAGTATCCGATCGGTCTCAACCTCTTCGAAGCGCACACCGAAGCCGAACGCGACTTCGCGATCCAGCAAGTCATCTCCATCCTCTACCGCCTGTACGACCCGTTGCGTCAACAAATCATGGGTCCGCGGTTCGAGCACATGCTGCGTTGCGCAGCTCTCACCGTGATGAGCGACCCCGCAGGGGGCACTTTCTTGGACATCCCGCTGGTTTTCACCAACGCGCGGGTGCGTGACCAGCAGATCAAGCACGTCAAAGACCCAGTCGTGAGGTCGTTTTGGCTAGACGAACAATCCAACCTAGCCGATTTCCACAAAGCCGAGTTGCTCTCTTGGTTCGTCGGCAAGTGGGGGGCGTTCCTTGCGAACGCGACGATGCGAAGGGTCCTGGGCCAGCGCCGCTCTGCGCTCGACTTCCGTCGGGCCATGGACGAGGGCCGAATCGTCCTAATCAAGCTCGAAAAGGGTCAGATAGGAGAGATCAACGCCAGACTGCTCGGGATGATACTGGTGAGCAAGATCCAGATGGCGACACTCAGCAGGGCGGAGCTCCCTCCCGACAAGCGCAAGAGGTTCCATCTCTACGTGGATGAGTTCCAGGCGCTGACACTGACCACGTTCGACGAAATCGTGGCCGAGGCACGCAAGTACGGACTGGCCCTTACGCTCGCGAACCAGCACTTGCACCAGCTGCCGGATCACCTCCGCATGGCGCTCTTCGGAAACGTCGGGGCATTGTGCGTCTTTCGCCTCTCCATGACAGACGCGAAGCTCATAGGCGACGAGTTCGTCGAGTACGGGGAGAGCGAGTTCACGCGTCTCGAGAACTATCGCTGCATCATGCGCACTTCTGTCGACGGTCGAGTGCAGGCTCCCTTCGACGTTTGTACGCTGCCGCTCGAAGACCCGGAACGGGATGCTGCCGCGTGGCGCGCTGAACTGGAGGAACGCTCTCGCAAAGCGCACGGCACGCCCGCTAAGGTCGCCGAGGAAGAGGCGCTGCGCCTGTTCCGCAAGACCGATGACGCTGACGAACCACCGGTTTGATGCTCAACCGCGGACACTGTCTCGAGCGCTTGTCGGCCAGCAGCATAGGCCCGTCTCGCCCCGGAACGCGCTCCGTCGGAGCGACGGACGAGGCGGTGCGA
>PWVH01000067.1 GCA_003563465.1 Coriobacteriaceae bacterium
GATCTCTTGAGCGCCACCAGGGCCGAGGAGCTCTTCACTCCCTCCAGGCTCGAGCCCGTATCGATGTCCGTGTTGGCCGAGGAGGTCGTCTCCTCCTTGGAGCACACCTCCGGCCACGCCATCCAGGCACATGCGCTGTGTGAGGGCATGGTGATCGGCGAGGAGAGACGGTTGCGGCAGGTGCTGGTAAACCTGATTGCGAACGCGATCAAGCATACGCCCGACGACGGCCGGATTGACGTGACGGTTGACTGCAGGGAGAACCGCGTTGTGACTCTGGTCGAAGATGAGGGCCCGGGGATTCCCGAAGAAGACCGCGAACACGTCTTCGAGCGCTTCACCCGTCTCAGGCGTGAAGGCCTTGAAAGCCCGGGAGTCGGGCTGGGACTCTACATAGTGCGCGCCATCGTGGAAGAACATGGCGGCAGCGTGCGCGTGCGGGATCGAGGCGATGTCCCCGGTGCTCGCGTAGTGGTAGAGCTCCCGGAGGCTGACGAGTCCTGACGGACGTCAGCGTTTCTCCAAAGCCAGTTCGACCAGCCTTTCGCAAAGCTGGGGGAATTCGATTCCCGCAGCCCTTGCAGCATCGGGCAGAAGGCTCGTCTTTGTCATGCCGGGAATGGTGTTAATTTCGAGCATCTGCACCTGCCCGTCGGCGTTCACGATCGTATCCGAGCGCGACATTCCTCGGCATCCCAGTGCCCGATGCGCTCGAATGGCGAGGCTTTGACACTCGGAACGGGCCTCCTCGCTGACCCGGGCGGGGATGATGTGGCGACTCATGCCCGGGACGTACTTGGACTCATAATCGTAGAACTCGTGCTCGGGAACGATCTCTAGAGTCGGCAGCGCGGTCAACTCGTCGTTGCCGATAACGCCGACGGTCACCTCCACTCCGGCAACGAACTCCTCTACGAGCACGCTGTCGTCGAAGCGGAAGGCTTCGTCTATGGCAGAGGGGAGTTCTTCTGGCTCGTGCGAAATCGTCACCCCTATCGCAGATCCTTCGCTGGCAGGTTTGACCACGGTTTTGGTGCCCAGTTTCTCGGTGATGCTTTCGATGTCAGGGGGTTCTTCGCGTCGGACGTGCACGTAGGCGGGCGAGGGGATTCCTGCTTGTGCGAAGAAATGCTTGGACATCACCTTGTCCATTGCGAGCGCGCTTGCCAGCACCCCCGAACCTACATAGGGGAGATCGAGCAGTTCGAGCATTCCCTGAACGGTGCCGTCCTCACCGAACCGGCCGTGAAGGCACACGAACACGACAGTCGGCGAGGCCTCGGTGAGCGCCGTGATGAAGCCTGGAGCGCCGCTGTCGATGCACACGGTCTCGTACCCGATGCTTTCCAGGGCGTCGGCAACCTGCCGACCGGTGTTCAAAGACACCTCGCGTTCGGCCGAGCGCCCCCCCATCAGTATGGCCACTCGTGGAGCCGGGACGATGTCGGCCACGATGACTCCTTCCCTCAGCCGGCCGTCACACGAGGCCGAGCCGCAACGCGTCTACCAGCAACAAAGCCGTCCACCAGGCTACGACACCGAAGAGCGTGGCTGCGGCCCCTCTTACGAGGGCCGCTGTAAGCAGGCCGCTTCTTTCCCCTCGCTCTCGTCTCCTGAGTGCGAACAGCCATACGGCCCCCGAGAGCACGGGGCCGAAAGCCGCCAGAAGAAGCCCGGTCATGAGGAGAACCGGATAGACCGGGTCGTCCAAGGGGACCGCTGCAGCATCGGGCCCGGTGAGCAAAAGGGCGGTCGCCGTAGCCTGCGCGGCCCACAAAGCCAGGTAGACGAGGAAGGGCCAAGTGGCAACCGGGTTGCGCGGCCTGGTCGGCACTGCCTCCCGCTCCTCGGCGGTTGGCTGTAGCGCCTCCTCGGCGGTCATCTCCTTCTCGGAATCCTGCGCGGCCCCGTCGGCCCCCTCTGCAGCCATCTCCTCGTCTGCCTCCACCGACTCTTCTGCCGCCGGCTCCTCGGCCAGCTCCTCCTTGGCAGTCGGCGCTTGCTCCCCGTCCATAGGTGCCTTTCTTCGCTTCGCCCTGAGAAGGAGTCTACGCGAGCTGCAGACACCGCGTCGACCTCGGTCGTGCCCGGACTCTCTCTCCAGCTAGCAGGTGCGAGACCGCCGAGCCGGCAGGCGCAAGACCGTCGTCCGTTTCTCAGTGACGCGCTATGGTGCTTTCGTGCATTTTCCCACACACCTAACACTGGGCCCTATACCGGGCATACTATGTGCATAGCTGCTTGCTAGCTGCTTGCACGCATGTGGCGTTCGAAGAGTTGTCAGCCGACTCATAGAGGTGGACGAATGTACGAAGACCATTCCGAAGAGCAGGGCCCAGCGCGTCCGGGTGAGCTTCCCGCCGAACGAACGGAAGGTTTCTCTGCCCAGGGCAGACAGCCTCCGCTGCCCGGTACTGAGAACATCCCGCACGAGCCCCCGCCTTCTGCCCCAACACCTGCTCCTATAGCCCCTCCCCCTGGTGAGCGTCCCGGCCAGCCAGGCCCGACCCGAGGAGCTGTGGTGGCTATCGCTCTTGCAGTCGCCCTGTTCGCGGGCTCGATCGCCGGAGGCTTCGGTGGCTTCGCCGGTGCCTGGTTGGCGACTCACCGGGCTGAAGCTCCTGTGGCCGACACCGTGCGGGTCGTTCCGCCTGAGACCGACGAGCCGGTAGTCGCCGCAGCCGCTGCTGCGTTGCCCAGCGTCGTGAACATCGATGTGTCGGGCTCCGCTTCGATGGAAGTCCAACCTGAGCTGCCAGAGGGCCACCCAGGCGTACCAAGGCGCGGCAACGGCTCCGGCGTCGCTTTCCGGGCGGCCGAGGACGGCGGGACCTACATCCTTACGAACGCTCACGTAGTCGCCGAGGCGGACTCAATAGTCGTGACCGGGGTGGACGGCGAGCGTCGCCGTGCCGAACTCATCGGATCCGACGCCGAAACCGACATAGCCGTCGTCAGTGTAGCCGCAGAGCTTCCTCTGGTCGACATCGGGGACTCGGATGACCTGCTGGTCGGCCAATCGGTGACCGCAATCGGCTCTCCCTTCGGCCTGTCCCACTCAGTCACCTCTGGAGTCGTCTCCGCCATAGGCCGCTCCCTGCCAGGGCCAGGAAGCCAGCGCGGCGTATACCCGCTCGTAGACGTCATCCAGACCGATGCGGCAATCAATCCTGGTAACTCTGGCGGGGCATTGGTGGACCGCGCCGGGAGTCTTGTCGGCATAAACACGGCCATATTCTCCGAGACCGGAACCAGCGGCGGTATCGGCTTCGCTGTTCCGGTCAATACGGCAGTCAGAATCGCCGACCAGCTGATCTCTCACGGTCGAGCCGAGCACCCGTTCCTCGGAATCATCGGCCAGGACGTCACTCTAGACATCGCAGAAACAGAGGGCCTTCCCGTTGAGCAAGGGGCCTTCGTCGTAGAGCCCATCGAGGGCACCAAGGCCGACGAGGCCGGCATTCTCGCAGGCGATGTCATCGTCTCGCTCGATGACCAGCCGATACGCTCGATGGACGACCTGATTCTGCAGGTACGTCGCCGCGACATAGGCGACCGCGTATCCCTCGGCATATGGCGAGAAGGCGAGCTCATCGAGCTGGTGATGGAAGTGGGCATCAAGCCCGAGGACATCGAACTCCCTGAGTCCGAAACACCAGCCGTTCCGGAGGACCCAGACGACCAGGAACAAGACTGAGGGCGTTGCCCGGGGCCCCGTCGCTGATGTCATGCGGATGAGGTCCCCGGGCTATAGGTCAGCTGCTGCAAGCGGGCCTATACGTCAGCTGCTGCTCGCGCGATGCCGCAGGATGAAGTAGGCGAGTATCGCCGCTATCAACGCCATCGCCGCTGCCGTCATCACGAGCAGTAGCCCGCCACCAGCGGCCGGCGACGCGCCTGGCGCCTGGCGACGGGCCGCCTCTGCCTCGGCCTCCGACGTGTATACCAGCGTCGAGGCCGAGGTCATCGTCGTTGTCGGCACGTCCACTCCCGCCTTCTCGGCGAACTCCTCGGTGCACGAGCGGTAGTAGAGCGTGGCTGTCAAGGCCAGCGGTCCATCTTCAGGCATAACCGCTTCCCAGGTGTTCTCTACGGACTCTCGCGGCGGGATGCGATCGTCGCTATCGACTGCCACGGCATCCCAGATTTCGACGGGAGCGTTGCCGTCAGCGTCGGCGAACACGGTGTGGAACTCGCGTTTGTCGACAAGAGTCTCCGAGCCATCGGGCCCAGTCGCAACCAGCTCCACCCACATTCGCCGGAAATCCGTCAGTCCTGTGGGCAGGTAGTGTCCCGCTCCGACGTTGGTGATCCGCACGGTAGCGGCCACCGCACCACCGCTCTCGACGACATCCGGCGCCTCCAAATCTATCTCCGCGGCCGCCTGCAAACGCTCCTCGGCGAGCACCGGGTCGCCCAACGCCACGTTCCCGCCCACGAAAGTCATGGTGTAGATGTGCGGCCGGTCTGGCCCGCCTGCCGCAGCCCTGCCCGGATTCGGCTTTGTGACGCCGGGACCGGGTGTCATGTGGCAGTCTTGGCAGACGATTCCCTCGCCGGAATACGGTCCCTCGAGCCATTCGGTGTATGTGGCCTCGAGAACCAGGCCGTTAACGGGGTGGAACACATTGTGGCACGTTCCACAGAACTCTGCAGTCTCGTGAAAGGCAGAATACTCGCTTTCGTGCGAGCGAGAGACGGCGTCATCATGGGGGCCCCTTTTCACGCCGTCAGGCGTCACTACGATCGATGTGTTGCCGATACGGCCCTCCTGGCGCCCCGTCATCTGATGACAAAGGTCGCAGGTAACGCCTTCGCCGCCTTGTTCGGAGAAGACGCGGTCTTCGACCTCGCCGGCCATAGCGGCCACTGCGCCGTGACACTCCTCGCAGAACGGCACCACCGCGCCGCCGGTCTCGCGGTCCGCCTGCTCCAGCTTGGCCAGGTATAGCGGGTCGGTAAGGGCTTGGGCATGCATCGATCTAGCCCACTGTGTCACAAGTGCAGCGTGGCAACTGCAGTTCGACGAAGGCTCGAATGCGTCAGCCGGTACCTCCGGCAGCTGCGCTGCAGCTATGCTCGCTGATGCGAACAACATCGCTAGCATCAATCCGGCGATCCCTGTTCTGGGGCCTCTCATCGCCACATCCCCATTCTCTTCACTTCTCTAGCGCTCGACAAGCTTGCATTATAGCAATGCTCCTGCCAGGTGTACCTCGACTGTTTCTCCGTTTATGCCGAAGCGTGTGAGTCGCGGCCCCCGTTTGGCAATAACACATCTACGGACGTAATCCGGGGGGCGCTTCGGGTGCCCATGAGAGGAGAACGAGATGATCGAGAAGGTTCGCTGTAAAGGCTGCGGCTATCTTCACGTCGGCCCGGCGCCAGAGCCCTGCCCCGTCTGCGGGGCGCCCAAGAGTATGTTCGTCGAGTATGACGGTCCGGGAGACCTTGCCGGAACCAAGACGCTCGAGAACCTAGAGGCTGCCTTCGCAGGCGAGTCCCAGGCCAACCGCATGTACACTCTTTTCGCCCGAATCGCAGAGCTCGAGGGGCGGCCTGAGGCTCGTGCGGCCTTCGAGCGGGCCGCTGCCGAAGAGACCGCGCACGCCCACGGACACCTTGCGTACATGGGCGGGGTCGGCTCCACGGATGACAATCTTGCTAAAGCTGCCGCCGGCGAGGACTACGAGGCCCAGGATATGTATCCCTCCTTCGCCGACACCGCCGAGGAAGAGGGTTTCAGCGATATAGCCTACTACTTCCGCTCGGTCGGGCGATTCGAAAAGGAACACCGGGAGGACTACAAGAAAGCCACAGGAAACACCGACGGCTAGACTCGTGGACGAGGCAGGCTCACCGATAATCGGGGTCTCGCAGCTGGACCGTGCAGGGCTGGAGGCGTGGCTCGTCGCAAGGGGTGAGCCACGCTTTCGCACGGGGCAGCTCATCAGGTGGCTTTACCAGCGAAGCGCCTCCTCGTACGAGGAGATGACCGATCTCCCGTCGGCTCTCAGACGCTCACTGGCCGAAGAGCTGCCCGTAGCCCGCCCGGTCCTCGAGAGCTGCCTCGTCTCCGCCCTAGACGATACCCGCCGTTATCTTTGGCGGCTCTCAGACAGCGCGACAGTCGAAAGCGTGGGCCTACCGACGCCGAAGCGTCTGACGGTGTGCTTCTCCGTGCAGGCTGGCTGCGCTATGGAATGTACTTTCTGCGCGACGGGCAAAGGGGGCTTCGTCCGCAATCTCGGACCGGGAGAGATGGTCGAGCAGGTGCGCCTCACCGCAGAAGACTACGGACGCAGAGCCACCAATGCCGTTGCCATGGGCCAGGGCGAGCCGTTCATGAACTACGCTGCGACGCTTGGAGCCTTGCGACTGATGAATGATGCGGACGGCCTCGCGATCGGGGCTCGTCGCCTTACCATCTCCACTTGCGGAGTCCTAGAGGGAATCACGCGGCTCGCTTCAGAGCCCGAGCAGTTCACGCTCGCCGTGTCGCTCCATTCGGCAGTACAGTCCACGCGTGACCGAATCATGCCTGCGCTTCGAGGCCAGCCCGTATCGCGACTGAAGACCGTGCTCGCCGACTATGTCACCCGCACAGGTAGACGTCCGAGCATAGAGTATGCCCTGATGCAAGGCGTGAACGACTCCGATCGAGAGCTTGCCGCTCTCATAGGGTTCTGCCGGGACCTCGGCTCCCACGTCAATCTCATGCCCGTGAACGAGGTTCCGGCCGCAGGATTCTCCCGCCCGCCCGCTGGTCGAGTCGAGCTGTTCGCCTCGAAGTTGACCGAAGCTGGAATCGAGGCTTCCGTTCGGGCAGAGAGGGGCTCCGACATCGAGGCGGCCTGCGGACAGCTCACGCAGCGACACAGCCAGAGATGACCGGAGATATCCCGCCGCACAGACACAGTTGATGCCCCGCCGACACGATCAGCTGGTCGCCTGCGCGCGCGTATAGCGCTGCACGGCTTCCCTGATCTCCCCCACCTTACGCCAGGCGACCTCTTCGTCCCGGCCGAGATAGTGCTCTACGCGGCCGCCCAAAGCCACGGCGGCCCGCTCCGCTCGATCCGCCACATTCCGGGCGATTTCGGCTGCCCGCATCGCCTCGCCCGCGAGCCGGCGCCGGGTCTTCGCTCCGCTGTTCGGGGCGAAGAGAATGCCTGCCACTATTCCGGCCACGACACCCACTACTAAGCCGATGGCAAAATATTCCATACGCTCCTTCATCGCTCGACCTCCTTGTCCTCGCAGGAAGCCTCGCCTTCGGTCATCAGCCTGAAAATCCTCTCCAACTCGTCTTCCCCGTGAAACTCGATCTCTATCTTGCCTTTCTTCTGTGTCTGGCGCACCCGCACTCCCGTACCCAGTATCTTCCTGAGCTTGCGAGCTACGATCTTGAACGACTTCGGGGTCTGCGTGCGCGGCTCTCGCTCTGCCTGCCCTGCAGCATAGAGCCGTGCGAGGTTCTCGGTCTCCCGCACCGACAGACCCTCGGTTACCACTCTGTTGCCAAGCCGTACGCGCAGGGCCTCGTCGGGCACCGACAGCACCGTCCGCGCATGTCCCGCGGAGAGCTGGCCTTCGTAGACAAGCCGCTGGACCTCTTCGGGCAGATCAAGCAATCGAAGTGCGTTCGTGACGGTGGAGCGTGACTTCGACACCTTCTCCGCCAGCTCGGCCTGGGTCATCTGGTGCTCGGTAAGCAGGCGCCGGTATCCACGAGCCTCTTCGATAGCGTTAAGGTCCTGTCTCTGCAAGTTCTCGATGAGCGCCAGCTCTAGTGACTCGGCCTCGCTCTTGCTCATGACACGGACCGGCACCCGCTTCAGGCCGGCCGCTCTCGCTGCTATCCACCTGCGCTCTCCGGCAATTATCTGATATCTGTCCCCGTGGGGCCGGACGACGATCGGTTGCAGCATGCCCACCTTCCGAATCGAATCAGCGAGTTCGGCCACGCTTTCTTCTCCCATGTCCGTTCTCGGCTGTTTAGGATTCGGGGTGATTTCGTTGATAGACACTTCGTGCACTTCGATGTCCTCTTCGGCGATCGCATTTGGAATGAGCGCCGAAAGACCTCGGCCCAGCCCCCTCTTAGACACGTTGCACCACTTCCTTCGCTAGAGCGCGATATGCCTCGGCCCCCTTGCCCCTCGGGTCGTAGATGGTCACGGGCTGCCCGAAGCTCGGAGCCTCTGACAGCCGCACCGTTCGAGGGATCAGCGTCTCGAACACCTTCTCGTCGAAGAAGTCGCGGACTTCCTCTACCACCTGCTGTGACAGCCGGGTTCGCGAGTCATACATCGTCATCACCACGCCGAATACCTCCAGCACGGGATTCAGGTGAGATCGCACCAGGCGGACGCTCTCGAGCAGTTTCGACAGGCCCTCAAGGGCATAGTACTCGCACTGTATGGGGATAATCAGCCCTTTTGCCGCAGTAAGCGCATTAATCGTGAGCAGGCCCAAGGACGGGGGACAATCAACGATGACGAAGTCAAAATCGTCAAGCACGGGCCTGATTATCGTTTTCAGTCGCGCTTCTCTGCTCATTGCAGAGACCAGTTCGATTTCTGCTCCAGCAAGCTGGATCGTAGCGGGAACGGCGAACACGTGTTCGATTCCAACCGGCTCGATTAGGGTCTCGATGGGCGTGTCTCCTAGAAGAGCATCGTATACGCACCTCTGCCGCTGATTCTTGTCGAGCCCAAGGCCTGATGTCGCGTTGCCCTGGGGGTCGATGTCCACTATCAGGACGTCCTCTCCAAGATCGCCCAGGGCAGCAACCAGGTTAACAGCGGTAGTGCTCTTGCCGACGCCACCCTTCTGGTTGGCCACGGCTAGAACCTGAGCCTTCTTGGTAGCCTCGCCCTGGCCCTCGTCTGCCTTGTGCAATGCGGCTTCCCCTTCCCCCAGCAAGGTGCTTCCGCAGAGTATAGGCCAAGTCCGCGCCAACTGGAAGTCCCCTCACACAAGAGGACGCTTCTGCGCCTTGCCTGCTCGACGGGGCAGGCGAACCAGCGGGGCCGACCTCTTCTCGTAGACGACGATCAGCCGCCCCCCTTCAGCAATCGGCAGCTCGTAAGGGTGCTGAAGAACTTCGCACATACCTGCGGCCTTTGCGGCCAGAACTCCTCGCTCGAGCTCTCCTACGTCCGGCCGCCCCTTCATTGCGAGCATCAAGCCTCCTAGGCGCAGCAGCGGTGCGGCGAGTTCGACAAGCGCCGGCAAAGAGGTCACCGCGCGCGCCGTCACGACATCATAACAACCCGGCTCAGAGAGCGCCCTCTCTTCTGCGCGCATCGCATGAACCTCTGCGTGGATGCCCCTGCCTAGCTGCCTCACCACTCGTCTCAAGAATGCGGCTTTCTTTCCTATCGACTCGATAAGATGCACTTCGAAACCCCCTACGATTCCGATAGGAATCCCGGGAAAGCCAGCCCCCGATCCCAAGTCCGCCAACTTGAGCGCGCCTTCACCAAGGATGTGCAGGAGCGCAAGTGAGTCAAGCGTATGTCGAACTACCGCTTCTTCGCGCGTTGTGGGTCCGGTAAGATTCAGTTGTCTGTTGGCTTCCAGAACGGCATCCAGATGCTGAAGGAGAAGCTCGCGATCGCACTCACTCAGCTTGACTTCCAATGCGCTTGCCCCTTCTTCGAGCAGCAAGTCACACTCGTCCACTGCTTTAGCCTCCAAGTCGCCTGTGTTTCACGTGAAACACTGGTCTCTCCAGTAGCCAATCCCGCCCGAAGAGGTTTCACGTGAAACCGATCGTCAGGTTCACGCAACATCATACCTGAACCGTGATTCCAACATCCCCGTTGGAATCTCACGATCGCATGCCTTCGGCACTGCGAGCGCCCGCAAGGCGGCTCCGCAACGCGACGATCTTGCCCACTGAGCCTTGCTCGGGGACACCACCACGGTCTGCTCCTTGCGACGTGTCGCCCCTCCAGGCTCTCCCGGGAAAGCCTAAGACACGGGACGTGGGGCCGACACAGCTAACGGCCACGTTGCATGCCAACGAGGCTAGCCCGCGACAGTTGCCAAGAGTATGCGAGACGGGAATCTCAGGCAAACAGGTCGGATCAGGTCCGTCGCACGCATGCCGGCCATCGCATCGACAAGTGCAGCCCGTTCCTGGAACCAGAGATCACGCGTGGACTGCCCGGTGCGCGGAGAGTGCAGGCGGGGTACGTTCGTTGGCAAGCCAGCTCGCTTCGATGTCTACAGGCCTGCGGCACCACGAGGGCCGATCAAGCAGACCACGCTCTTTTAGCGAATCCGCTCCTGAGCCGACTCGGACCTTGCGAGGTGGATGGTCGTCCTTCAGCGCCTTCGCGGAACTACAACCACAGCCCTGAAGGGCTCCTGGCCCTCGCTCTCGGTAGCAACCCTTTCGTCATCGCGGAGACAGACGTGGATAACTCGGCGCTCCAGGCTGGGCATCGGGCGAAGCTTGACCGGCTCGCCCTGTCTCGACGCTCTATCGGCCGCGCGGCGGGCGATATCTTCCAGCTTCACACGACGCCGATTGCGGTAGCCCTCCACGTCCACCTGCACCGGATAACGAAACCCAAGACGCCGGTTGGTGACTGCCGATGTCAGCACCTGCAGGGCGCCCAACGTCTTTCCATGCCTGCCGATAAGTACGCCCAGGTCGTCGCCGACCACATCAAGGATGATTTCGCCTTCATCCCCTTCGTATTCTTCAATCGTTGCTCCGATGCCTAGAGTGCCGAGAATAGCTTGTACGGTGTTCACTGCCTCATCGGCGACGTTGTCGAGTTCTTCTTCCGTAAGGCTCGATACCACGTCGCCGGCGGCCGCGAAAGCCTTCGGCGGCCCGCCCTTCGCGATCGGCCCCTTTTCGCCGACGCCGAAATCCTTCTCATCATCAGGCCGAGACTCTTCCTCCGTGCGCAGCTCCCCGAGCTCGATCTCGCGGATGAACTCTTCCCGGAGCCATACTCTCACCTTGGCCTGTCGCTCGGCCCCGAGCCCGAACAGCCTGCGCCCGGTTTCTTCCAGAACCTCGTACTCCACCGCATCCTGTTGCACGCCGAGCTCTTCCAGTGCCTTGTCAAGCGCCTCTTCAACAGTCGAGGCCTGTGTCGTTATCTCCTGCTTCATGTCGTGGCTCCTTCTCTCTGGGCAAGAAACTTCATCTGTACTTGTTGCTGAACTATGCCCAGCAGGCTCGACGTCACCCAGTAAACCAGAACTCCGGCGGGGCTGATCCAGCCGATGTAGAGCATGAAGAAAGCCATGATCATCCCGACCTGTTTCTGCTGGCTCTCTCCCGGCATCAGCATCTGGGGAAGCCAGATGCTCAGACCGAACAGGACAACCAACAGTGCGTAGGGGATAACGGACAGTAGGCCGTCGTCATTCCAGATAGACATCGGGGTCGCAGTCAAATCTGGTAGAATTATCCAGAACCGCGTCGCCGCAGCCTGGGCGGCTTCCGGAAGCGCTGCAACGTACTGCAGGAAAAGGCCTGGTCTGGTCTCTGTCCCTCCCAGAACCTGATAAAGAGCGATGAAAATCGGCATCTGCAGAAGGAGCGGTAAGCATCCCCCTAGCGGGTTCACTTTGTTCTCCTGATAGAACTTCAGTGTTTCTTCCTGGAGCTTCTCCTTGTCGTTCTTGTACTTCTTCTGCAGCTGTTTGATCTTCGGCTGAATGCGCTGGAGTTCGTACATCGACCTGGTCTGCTTGACGGTCAGCGGGACCATGAGCGCTCGGATGCAGACCGTTAACAAGATGATTGCGACGCCATAATCGCCAGTGAGGTCGTGCAGGTACTGAAGAGCAGCGAATATCCCCTCTTTGATCGCAAGCCACACGGGTCAGAAACCTCCTCGGCCAAACCGCCACGAGGCGGCGGGCGTAGATGACGCGGGCTGTCTCATGGCACCGGATCATGCCCCCCGGGATTCCAGGGATGACAGCGCCCCACGCGACGCAGCGCCAGATAGCCGCCCTTGAGCAAACCGTAGCGCTCCAGTGATGTTATCGCATACGCCGAACACGAGGGCGCGAATCTGCAAGAATCGCCGAGAATGGGAGATACCAGGATGCGGTAGAGCTTCACGAGGCCGACCCCCAATGACGCCGGCAGGCGCGTCATCGCTCCGCCCTCCTCGCTTTGAAAGTCTCTACTGTGGCCTTGATCATTTCGTCAGCCTCTTCGGCAGTCGCCCCGGCGGTCTTCGGCCTGGCCACCAAGACGGCGTCAAGCCCCGGCCATGGCCCCTCTGCGCGGCGGACCGCCTCCCTCAGAACGCGTTTGCTTCGGTTCCGTAGCACCGCGCTGCCAAGCCTCTTTCCCGCAACAAAAGCGACGCGGCCCGCTGGGCCGCGTTCCTCACCTGTCTCGCGCATGAACACCGCGGCGACTGGGTGCGCGAATCGAACGCCCTCATGGAAGACCCTCTCGATCTCCCGGCTCGATCTGATAGTGCGCAATCCTCCACTCTCCGCTCCCGCGGAACCGCTCAGGCGGACAGTACCTCCCGGCCCTTGCGGCGCCGGTTGGCAAGCACGCGTCGGCCCGCCCGTGTCGACATCCGACGGCGGAACCCGTGGTTCTTGCTGCGCCTGCGCTTACTGGGTTGATAAGTCCTCTTCAAGGCCACTTCCTCCGGTTCCGGCTACCTGAAAGGAGCAAAGCTCAGCGATTATATCGGCGTGCCGCTGACGCTGTCAATCCGGGCTTCGGGAGTCGAGCATCTCCCGTTCCAGAGCGTTTCCCGCACTAGCGAGCTCATGACTTCATGCTGTCGGCGTGCGACAGAAACTCTCCTGAAATCTGTGGATACTGTGGAAAAAGCAGGATTCGCGTTTGTTGAACCTGTGGACAACCGGGAGCCGCTCGTTGTTGGACCTAGACCCCTCTGCTAGAATCGGCCCAGTTCGTGAGGGTGGGGAGTGCTTCGTGTGTACGTTGAAAATGCCTGTTCAGAACAGTTAAGCACGAGCCTCGCTGCGGGCACTGGGGCTTGTGGGGCTTTCTTATGAAGATCGCTGCGGCTTCGCCGTTAATCTACTCCGGCTATCCACAAGCGGGGAGCTCCTCCCAGCGTCCTTTTCAACAGCCGGGGAAAGCCAAAAGTACCCTGAACGTCTCCGTGCAGCAAGCTTTAGGGTTGCTGCGGCATTGCTCGGCTAGCTGTTTCCACAGATGTGGAAAGTCGTGTGTAAAAGTTGGAAAAGTCCGCCTAGGCCTTTCGGCAGAGGCCGTTAGAACAGGTGACCTCGCGGGCGGCTACGGTTCTCTACAGGCATTCGGGCTGACGCAGACAGGCGTGAGGATGTTGATAAGCGTGTGGATTGTCTTTACTGAAGAGAAAGCGCGGGGATGGTGAAGGTGTTCTTCGACAAGGCGGGGGTTTCTCTATCGGACAAGCCGACGCATCCCGGGCCCGCCTCGCCGTCTGCTCCAGAGAAACCTCTGGTTCCGCCGAAATGGACTGCTCTGATCGCCGTCTATGACGCTCCTGCTGTCGCCCCGCGAACCGAGGAGATTCGGGCCGCCTCGGAAACAGATTTGGTGCAGGGCCTCGCTACTCGAGCATACACCTTGGCCAAGGAGGCTGGGGGCGACATCCCTTACACGGTTGTTCGGGAGGTGGCGGAGAACCTCATCCACGCCAACCTCTGCGAGCCTGTGGTTTCCGTACTAGATGGGGGGCTTACTATCCGCTTCGCCGACCAGGGCCCGGGCATTCCCGACAAGGAACGGGCCCTTTTCCCCGGCTTCTCGACCGCGACCTATGAGATGAAGCGCGTGATCCGCGGGGTTGGCTCTGGTCTGCCGATCGTCACCGAATACCTCAGGTACGCCGGGGGCTTGCTCGAGATTGAAGACAACCTTCGGAAGGGAACAGTGGTGACGGTGAGGTCGGGTGCCGATCGTCCCGCGCGACCTCCTGAGCCTTCTGCCACGCGTTCTCCCGAGAATGAGACTGCCGGCTCCTCGCGGCCCCTCTCTTCTTGTCCCGTCCTGACCACTCGCCAGAAACAAGTGCTGTCACTCGTGATGGAGGTCGGCGTCGCCGGCCCGACCCTGGTCTCTCGAGAGCTCGCCGTTGCCCTGTCCACTGCCTATCGGGATCTCGCTTATCTGGAGCATCAGGGGCTCATCGCCTCCGACGCCTCCGGGAAGCGAGTCCTCACGCAAGAAGGGTCATCCTGTCTCGATAGTCTCTTCGCCCAATAGCCTTCAGAGGGGGATCTATGCAGACTCAAGACGCAGAACGAATCTGGTCTGACGTACTCGAGGTGGTCAAGTCCGAACTGAACACTCCGACCTTCAAGACCTGGTTCGAGCATACAGCGCCTGTGAGCGTTGTCGCCGGCTCTCTGGTCGTAGCCGTCCAGAACGAATTCGCGCGCGAGTGGCTAGAGTCCCGTTACTCCGGGCTACTACAGTCAGCGCTTTCGCAGGTGGCCGGGGAAGATCTTTCTCTCGAATTCACGGTTCCTGCAGACTCTTCCTCGGCGCAGGGCCTCCGTTCTGCCGACGAGGCCGAGCAAGAGTCACTTATCCAGGCTTCTCCAGCCGAGGCCGTTGCCGGCGAACCGGGTCCGAGTTCGAACGGCGAGTTCAATCCGAAGTACACCTTCGACTCGTACGTCATCGGGGCGTCTAACCAGTTTGCTCACGCCGCAGCCCTTGCTGTCGCTGAGTCTCCTGGGCGGGCCTACAATCCTCTGTTCGTGTACGGCGGCGTTGGCCTCGGTAAGACCCACCTGCTTCAGGCCATCGGGCGCTACGTACAGACGAGCTTCCCTCACTTGAAGGTCAAGTATGTATCGACCGAACAGTTCACCAACGATTTCATCAACTCCATAGGAGACCGCGACAAGAAGCGCATCGAAGGCTTCCGTCGACAGTACCGGACGAACGACGTTCTGTTAGTAGACGACATCCAGTTCCTAAAAGGAAAAGAGGGGACCCAAGAGGAGTTCTTCCATACTTTCAATACTCTCCAGCAGGCGGGCAAGCAGGTTGTTTTATCTTCGGATAGGCCTCCCAAAGACATCGAGAAGCTTGAGGAACGGCTACGGAGCAGGTTCGAGATGGGGTTGATAACCGACATACAGCCGCCCGATCTTGAAACCCGCATCGCCATCTTGAAGAGGAACGTCGAGGCCCAGCGCCTCGACGTTCCTGACGATGTCTTGTCGTTCGTCGCCGATAGAGTGTCCTCGAACATTCGAGAGCTCGAAGGGGCGCTGATTCGCGTCGTGGCGTTCAGTTCGCTGACTCGGCACGCTGTGAATCTGGAACTCGCGCGGAACGTCCTAAAAGACATCTTCCCCGAGAGAACGACTCGACCGATCTCTCTTCCGACCATCCAGAGGGAAGTGTGCTCTTACTATTCGATATCTCGCTCTGAGCTCATCGGCAATAAGCGCTCTCAGTCGATCGTCTATCCCAGACAGGTGGCCATGTATCTCACCAGAGAACTGACCGATCTGTCCCTGCCGAGAATCGGAGCCGAGTTCGGCGGCCGAGACCACACTACTGTCATGCACGCGACTGCTAAGATTCGCAAGCTGTTGAATGGAGATCGTGAGGTCTACAACCAGATACAGACCTTGACGAATCAGATACGCCAAAAGAGCTGACTTCATGAGATATGTGGACTCATCTGTGGAGAGAGTGGGGGAGGTTTGTGGAACACCGGCGTCTCTTGTTGGTGGTTTCTTCTGTCTGGGGATTGTGTGGACGGAATGATACTTGCCTTCCACACGTTGTTGACACCTCTTACTGCCACAGCCAAGTGCCCTGATGGAAGATATCCACAACTCGTAGGACTCTCTACTATTACTACTGACGATATGTAAGAAAGGACGTAATCATGAAGCTGACCGTTGACAGAAGCGAGATGCTCGAGTCCCTCACGATAGCAAGCAGAGGCCTATCCTCAAGATCCACTCTCCCGATACTCTCGGGCATTCTGATAAGCGCTTCTTCCGATGGAAAGGTCACGCTCCAATCAACCGACCTGGAAGTATCTCTACGTAACAGTCTTTCCCAAGCCTCCGTCGAGAGAGAGGGAAAGAGTGTGATTCCTGGGAAGCTGGTGACGGAGATAGTGAGATCTCTTCCGGAAGCGGCGGTCACGCTTACGGTTGAAGGAGACATTGCCTCTCTGACGTGCATGCAGTCCTCTTTCACGGTGAAGACGCTGCCTGCTGACGACTTCCCACAGTTTCCTGAGGTCAAGAGTGCACAGTCGATCTCGCTACCGGCGACTTCGATTTCAAGCATCGTCAAGCACGTCTCGAAAGCTGTGAGCCGAGACGAAACCCGGCCGGTTTTGACGGGCGTTCTGCTGACGATAGAGGGCAGTGTGGTGAAGATGGTGTCGACGGATTCGTATCGGCTGGCTATTAAAGAAGCGGTCGTCGATTCTGATGCGCTCGAGGATACAGAAGTAGTGGTTCCCGGCAAGGTCATGGAAGAGGTTTCGAGACTGGCGCCAGAGGATGGAGACGTAGGTATAGGGATAAGCGAGAACCAGGTCGTGTTTTCCTTCGGCGAGACGGAGTTTGTGACCAGGAGAATAGAAGGCTCTTTTCCAAACTACAAGCAGCTCATACCGAAGGAGGCAGAGACGACCGTTGTCCTGCCCAGAGAGGATGTCCTCGCAGCGGTCAAAAGGGTTTCTCTCCTCGCCCAACACAACACGCCAATGAGAATAACAGCCAGCGCCGACGATCAGACACTCAGCCTTTCTGCAGCCACGCATGACGTGGGAGACGCATCGGAGGACCTGATGGCAACGGTAGAAGGGCAAAACGTGGAGATCGCGTTCAATCACGCGTTTCTGCTAGATGGACTTATGGCATCAGAGGGGGAGACCATGAAGCTCAGCATAGTAAGCCCGCTGAAGCCAGGAGTCATAACGAGCCCGGAAGATGAAGGGTTCTTGTATCTGTTGATGCCCGTACGTCTCGGGTAGGCCGCGCCGAGGGAATCCTCACCGGGCAGGCTAGAAAGGAAGACCGTGCGTCTAGGCGAAGCACTTCAAAAATGGCTGCAATCCGCCGACACCCGCGGCGGTTACTCACAAGCCCGGGCCGTCTCTGCCTGGGACGAGGTTGCAGGAGAGGAAATCTCTCGCCATACGGCCGGACTCGGCATGCGTAAAGGTGAGCTCGTCGTGCATGTGGACTCCCATGCCTGGGCCACGCAACTCTCTCTCATGTCCGACGACCTCCGGCGGCGCATGAATTCAGTTCTGGGAGAGGAACTGGTTAACCGCATACGCTTCACTGTATCTCGCGCCGTAGAAGACGAACGAGAGATCGCACGCCAAGTGAGAGACAGCAGCCGAAGGTACGGTGGAGAAAGGGTCGAATCAGCCGCGCTTACACCAGACGAACTCGCTGAGGTTGAAGAGCAGGCGAGTCCCGTTAAGAACGGGCAGCTCAAAGAGGCGGCGATCAGAGCCCAGGTGGCCTTTCTAGAGTGGCAAAAAGGGCAAGAGTCTCAGGAAAGACGGGACGAGCCGCCTCGGGTCGCGAAGGGGCACGACGAGGAGCAAATACCCTAGTTATTGTGGTAGAATTCGAAGGGAGACCACAATATGTCGTGGTCGCCTCCCTGCGTTGTCCGGCGCGAGATCCGTGTAAAGGAGCCGCCGTGCCCGAACAGACCTATTCAGGCAAAGACATACAAGTTCTCGAAGGACTCGAGGCCGTTCGCAAGCGTCCGAGCATGTACATCGGTTCGACGGGGCCCAAAGGACTCCACCATCTCGTATACGAAGTCGTCGACAACTCTGTGGATGAAGCACTGGCAGGGCATTGCACCGCCGTGTCCATCACTCTGAAGGCGGACGGCTCGGTCGAGGTGATCGACAACGGTAGAGGCATTCCTGTCGACAAGGTGCCCAAACATCGCAAGCCGGCCGTAGAGGTCGTTCTCACGGTTCTCCATGCAGGAGGGAAGTTCGGAGGAGACGGATACAAGGTGTCCGGAGGTCTGCATGGCGTCGGCGTGTCCGTCGTGAATGCTCTCTCGCGTCGGTTGGAAGTAGAAGTCAAGCGCGAGAACAAGATTTGGACACAGACCTACGAATACGGAAAGCCGACGGGCCCGCTGAAGGCGTCGGGGCGCTCGAAGACGAGCGGGACCAAGATTCGGTTCTGGCCGGACACCGACATCTTCGAAACCATCGATTTCGATTACGAGACCCTTTCTGCACGCATGCGCGAAACGGCGTTTTTGAATAAGAACCTGAAGATAACGCTTACAGACGAGCGCGAACTGGAGCCGCGCAGCGAAGAACACCGCTACGCGGGGGGGATCGTCGATTTCGTCAAGTACCTCAACGAAGTGAAAGACACTCTTCATAGCAAGGTGATCTCGTTCGAGACCGAGGGCCGGGAAGGCCACATAGAGGTCGCCATGCAGTGGAACACGGGCTACTCGGATTCGGTACTTGCCTTTGCGAACAACATCAACACTCACGAAGGGGGCACGCACCTGGAGGGCTTCAAGAACGCGCTCACGCGTACCGTCAACGACTATGCGCGGAGGCAGGGGATTCTCAAGGACAAGGAGGACAATCTCTCCGGCGAGGACATCCGCGAGGGCCTCGTGGCGGTCGTGTCCGTGAAGCTGCGCGACCCGCAGTTCGAAGGCCAGACCAAGACCAAGCTCGGCAACACGGAGATGCGAGGCTTCGTGCAGTCGACCGTGATGCAGGCGCTCTCAGAGTACCTGGAGGAACACCCGAAGCCGGCAAGGGCCATTGTCGGCAAGGCTTCTCAGGCTGCCAAGGCCCGGGCCGCAGCCCGCAAGGCCCGCGAGCTTACCAGGCGAAAAGGCCTGCTCGAGTCATCCACTCTTCCGGGCAAGCTGGCCGACTGTTCGGTTCGCGACCCAGAGCTGACCGAGATATTCCTGGTGGAGGGTGACTCGGCGGGCGGCAGCGCGAAACAGGCCAGAGACCGTTCGTTCCAGGCCATTCTTCCGCTGAAAGGCAAGATTCTCAATGTGGAGAAGGCGGGAATCAACCGGGCGCTTTCTTCCGAGGAGATACAGGCGATGATCACGGCGCTCGGAACGAGCATCGCCGAGGAGTTCGATCTTTCGCAAGCGCGCTACCACAAGGCGATCATAATGACAGACGCCGACGTAGACGGCGCTCACATTCGGTGCCTCATCCTCACCTTCTTCTACCGCTACATGCGCGAGATGCTCGAAGCGGGCTACATCTACATCGCGCAACCACCGCTGTACAAAGTGGCAGTAGGCAAGAAGCACGAGTATGCGTATAGCGACAGACAGCTGCAGCAGACACTTGCGCGCCTGCCGGAGGGCACGAAGCATGGCCTGCAGCGATACAAAGGCCTCGGCGAGATGAACCCGGAGCAGCTGTGGGAGACCACGATGGACCCCTCCCGGCGGACACTGCTGCAGATTACCGTCGACGACGCTCTGGCCGCCGAGAAGTCCTTCGGCGACCTTATGGGCGACCAGGTTGAGCCACGGCGGGAGTTCATACAACGCCACGCCAAAGACGTCCGCTTTTTGGACATCTGACGGGCGAACGGACGGGAGACGGTGACCGGGATTCCCGAAAAGCGAGAGCCACGACGCTTCGAGCCGCCCCCATGGGAGCGCGAGCAGTTCGAAGACCTCGCACGCAGAAAGGCCGATGAGCAGGAAGAGGCCGGCAAGGAGGAGTCCTCCGCCCCGAGCGAGGAGGAGGCCTCCAGCCTCCCGGCCGAGGAACCGGGCCAAGAGCTCGCCGAGCAGCAGATGCGTCCGCCCGGCGCGAAGGAAGAGATTCCTCCGGAGGCGTTTGACATGATGATCGCAGCGCTTAGGGAAGAAGAACCCGGAGCGACAGCGGAAACATGGAAGGTCGGGCTGGCTGCGGCAGTGCTCATGGGCACCATCGGCCTGGCTCTCGTTATCTGGGGAGCCGTGGCTCTTGCCCGCACTGTGGGGGCAGGCCCTGCGGGCGTGATGGGGTCGGCAATCATGGTCATCATGGGCGGATTGCTCGTCGCGCTCAGTGTCTGGATGGGCCAGCGCAGCCTTCAACAACGAGGAGTGTTTTAGGTGGCAGACGAGATCATGGAGAGCACAGTCCTGCCGATCGACATACAACAGGAACTGCGCGAAAGCTTCCTGGAATACTCCATGAGCGTGATCGTCGCACGCGCGCTCCCGGATGTGCGAGACGGCCTCAAGCCCGTGCACCGACGCATCCTCTTCGCTATGCACGAGTCGGGGCTCACGGCGGGCCGTTCGTACAAGAAGTCCGCCTGGACCGTAGGAGAGGTCATAGGCAAGTACCACCCACACGGCGATACGGCTGTCTACGACACGATGGTACGCATGGCGCAGGACTTCTCGATGCGGGCCCCGCTCATAGACGGGCACGGGAACTTCGGCTCGATCGATGGCGACTCCGCAGCGGCGATGCGCTATACCGAAGCGCGGCTGCATCGGATCTCCATGGAGCTGCTGAGAGATCTGGACAAAGAGACCGTGGACTTCGGCCCGAACTACGACGAGTCGTTGCTAGAGCCCGTCGTCTTGCCCAGCCGTTACCCGAATCTGCTGGTGAACGGTTCTGCCGGCATAGCCGTGGGCATGGCCACCAACATACCGCCGCACAACCTCGGCGAGGTCATCGATGCAGCTACGATAGCGATCGACAATCCTGAAGCAACGGTGGAAGAGCTGATGGAAGCACTCCCCGGACCGGACTTCCCGACTGGCGGGATCATCATGGGCATGGAAGGCATCCGGGATGCATATACGACCGGACGTGGCTCGATCAAGGTGCGCGGGAAGGCCCATGTCGAACAGACCTCTACCGGGCGCACGCGGATAATCATCACCGAGATCCCTTACACGGTGAACAAATCCAAGCTCGTAACCAAGATCGCAGACCTCGTACGCGAGAAGAAGCTCACAGAGATCAGTGACCTGCGGGACGAATCGGATCGCAAGGGCATGCGCATAGTGGTGGAGCTCAAGCAGGCGTGCATTCCGCAGGTGGTTCTCAACAAGCTATACAAGCACACACCGCTGCAGACGGGCTTCGGCGTCATAATGCTAGCGTTGGTCGACGGCGTACCTCGCACGCTGACGCTTCCCGAGGTGCTGCGGCACTACATCCACTTTCAAGAGGAAGTCATCACTCGGCGAACACGCTTTGAGCTGCGCAAGGCCGAGGAGAGAGAGCACATCCTCGAGGGCTACGTCATCGCGCTCGATAACATCGACGAGGTCATCAAGATCATCCGGGGCAGCGAAGACGACACCGAAGCGAAGGCCCGTCTCATCGAGCGCTTTGCCCTGTCCGAGGCCCAGACCGATGCGATACTCGAGATGCGCCTACGTCGCTTGACCGGGCTCGAGCGCCACAAGATCGAGGACGAACTCGGTGGGCTGCGCGAGCGCATCGCGTTCTACAAGAAGGTCCTCGGCGACGAAGGCCTGGTACGTAAGATTATCAAGGAAGAAATGGCAGAGATTCGCGCCAAGTTCGCTGACGACAGGCGCACCGAGATCACAGGAGTCGCACACGATCTCGACGTGGAGGACCTGATCGCCGAAGAGGACATGGTGGTCACCATCACGCAAGCCGGCTACGTGAAGCGGCTGCCGGTCGCGACATTCCGCCAGCAGAAGCGAGGCGGCAAGGGTGTAGCGGGCACGAATCTGCGCGAGAATGATTTCGTCGAGCACCTGTTCATCAGCTCGAATCTCGACTGGGTGCTCTTCTTCTCGACGAAGGGCAAGGTCTATCGGCTCAAGGTCCACGAGCTGCCGGTAGGATCGCGTCATGCTCGCGGGACAGCGATAGTGAACCTCCTTCCGTTCGCGTCCGACGAGCGGATAGCCGCCGTCATCAACACGCGCGAGTTCGCCCCCGACGACTACCTGCTGTTCGCCACCAGACAGGGGATGAGCAAGAAGACCGCCATGGACGCCTACGACCGCAGCCGCCGCGACGGCATAATCGCCATCAATCTGCGGGAGGACGACGAGCTTATCAGCGTCCGGAGAGTCCGCCCGGGCGAGCGCGTGATGATGGTATCGACCGCGGGCAAGGCCATCATGTGGAGCGAGGGAGACGCACGCCCGATGGGGCGAGACACAATGGGCGTGAAGGGCATGACACTCAAGCCCGGCGAGCAGGTCCTTGGCATGGAGATCGCTCCGGAAGGCAGCGAGCTCTTCGTGGTGACGGAGCGCGGCTATGGCAAGCGCACCCCTGCAAGCGATTACCCGCTCCAGAAGCGAGGCGGCATGGGAGTGAAGACCATTCAGATCACCGAGAAGAAGGGGCCGCTGGCCGGCATGAAGATCGTTCGGCCCTCTCACGAGCTGATGCTCATCTCAGAAGAAGGCGTGGTGATCCGAGTGCGCGCGGAAGACATCTCGCGCCTCGGCCGCTCGACACAGGGCGTCAAGGTGATGAACGTCTCCGAGAACGATCGCGTGCGCGCGATAGCCCGTGTGGTCGGAGGCAAGAAACGAAGGTCCCGAGGCCCGGCAGAGGGTCAGGAGGAGCTGCTTCCAGAAGACGGAGGGACGAAGCCTCCTGCATGCCCGGCGCCGATGGGAGACGCCGATCGCGAGGCGGCAGCCGAAGAGCTGGTCAGCGAAGAGTTCGAAGATATCGGCGAAGAGTAGGACCCTAGCTACATGTCGAAACCCCTCATCGGCGGTCGCGTGCGCGCCGTCCTGTTCGACTTGGACGGAACGCTTATCGACACCGTCACGCTCATACTGAGCTCTTTCAGGTACGCGACGCGCGCCGTCTTAGGCGCGCCTCTTCCCGATGAGATTCTCATGTGCAATATCGGCGTGCCGCTAGCCCGCCAGATGCAGGACATCTCGCCCGATCACGCCGATGAGCTCTTGCGTGTCTACCGCGAACACAACGCCGCGATGCACGACAGCATGATTGCCGAGTACCCCGGCACCCGAGAGGCGCTCGAAGAGCTTCGAGAAATGAGGTTGCCCATGGGGGTGGTGACCTCGAAGGGTTCGCTCATGGCGCGCAGGGGCCTCGAGGCCTTCGGGCTCGGTCGCTTCTTCGAGACCGTGGTGACCGCAGACGATGTCGCGCTTCACAAGCCCGACCCGCACCCGCTAATCGAGGCCGCGGGGCACATCGGCGTACCCGTCGAGCGGTGTCTATACCTCGGCGACAGCCCGTACGACATCACGGCAGCCCTCGCCGCAGGCTCGGTCTCGGTAGCGGCGCTTTGGGGTGCTTTCCCCCCGGAGGCGGTGCTAGCGGCCAGACCTGAATACGCATTGGAAACCATCATCGAGCTCCCCTCGCTATTGGACGGAGAGGCCGATCGTTACCGAGCGGCAAGCCATACCGAAGAATCGCGGGACGAACGACAGGACAACCGTGGCGACGGGTAGCATGTAGAGAGCGCTTCGCGTCTCTCAGGGCAAGGAGGAACGGTGTCGAGAAAGAGTAAGGCGATCGCAGCAGGTGCGATCCTCGCAGCAGTCGGAGTGCTAGTGGCAGCCGTGGCCTACGGCGCCACGAGGCCGAGGGCCGAGGTGGAGGTAGCCGCGGTCCTGATCGAGGACTTGGCTGTGACGGTGACCGCATCCGGCCAGATCGAATCCGACGTGCGAGCGGACGTATTCCCGCCCACCGCAGGGACGCTCGCAGAGGTAGTGGTCCGGGACGGCGAGCGCGTGAAAGAGGGCGCCGTGCTGGCGCTCATGGACACGGATCCCCTGGAAATCGCCGTGGCGCAAGCCGAGGCAGGGCTGGCGCAAGCCGAGGCGGGACTCGCCTCTGTCGACGATCAGGCGCCCACAAGCGCCGAGGTCGTTGCCGCAAGGGCGGCGACAGATGCCGCATGGGCGGCATACCGATCGGCCCAGTCTGCCGCCGATGCGGTTTCGGGTCAGGCACCCTCGCAGGCCGACCTCGATGCCGCGGCCGCCGCCACCCGGGCCGCCAGGACCGCTTACGAGCAGGCGCAAGGCGCGCGCGACAGCCTCAAGGCGCTTCACGAAGCGATGCCGACACCGGAGAGCCTGGCCGAGCTGGAGGCGGCCGAGCTCGTGCTGGAACAGGCGTACGCCGCTTACCTGGGGGCCCAAGCCACCGAGCGCCAGCTCCGCTCGGCGGACCTTTCGAGCCAGCAGTCTGCGGCCGATGCCGGCGTGGACCAGGCCTACGCGGCCTACCTGGGCGCCAAGGCCCAACAAGAAAAGCTGGAAGACATCGACCTCTCACCACAGCGCAGGGCAGCACGGGCGGCTCTCGAGCAGGCGCGCGAGGCGTTGGCGATCGCCGAGAACAACCTGGCCCGCGCCAAGCTCGTAGCTCCTATAGAGGGAGTCGTGCTCTTCAATGCGCTAGGGGCTCCGTCGGCGGACGGCACGGTGCCCAAGGCGGCGCCCAATGCAGGCGTCGGGCCCCAGGCAGCACCCTTCACCATCGTGCAGCTCGGCGAGACCAGGTTCACTGCCGAGCTCGACGAGGTGGACATCGAACTTGTCGAGGAAGGCATGAAGGCGACGGTCAGGCTCGATGCGTTCGCCGACCGGTCGTTCGAGACGACGGTGTCCGAGATCAGGCCGGCTGCCATGCTGACGCCTACCGGGGGCACGGTGTTTCCGGTCTACCTGCGCTTGTCCGGCTCGGAGGCGCCTGTACTCCTCGGCATGAAAGGGGACGCTACGATCGAGGTCAGCCTGGTCGAAGAGGCCACGACCATTCCGATCGAGGCCCTCTTCGATGAGGTGGGGGAGTCCTTCGTCTACATCGTGAAGGACGACCGGCTGTTTCGAACTAGCGTAGAGGTTGGAACGCTGACCGAGACAACGGTCGAGGTGCTCTCGGGTGTAACCGCCGGCGAAGAGGTAGCCCTTTCGAGCGAGACCGAGTTCGAGGACGGCATGCCCGTCCGTGTAGGTCAGCCGTGAGCAACATGGACAGGCCGAACGCAAGACCGCCCGGGGACCCATGCGACGAAGCACGCGTGATTCTCGAAGCGCGCGGGGTGACCAAATGCTATCACTTAGGCGAGGTCGAGGTTCACGCCTTGCGCGGCGTAGACCTTTCAGTGTGCGAAGGGCAGATGCTCTCACTCATGGGGCCGAGCGGTTCGGGCAAGTCTACGCTGATGCACATCATAGGGCTGCTCGACCGGCCCACCGAGGGGAGCGTGATCGTAGAGGCCGAAGAAGTTTCGAGCATGGCCCCCAACGACCTTGCCGCTGTGCGAAACCGGTGGGTAGGTTTCGTGTTCCAGTCGTTCAACCTTCTCTCGAGAACGACGGCTCTCGCCAACGTGGAGCTGCCGCTGGTATACGCGGGCGTCTCTGGCGCGCAGCGCTCGAAGCGTGCACGTGAAGCGCTCGAACGCGTAGGGCTGGGCGATCGTCTCGGACACCTGCCCAACCAGCTGTCCGGGGGTCAGCAGCAGCGTGTCGCGATTGCACGGGCACTCGTGACCGAACCCTCGATCGTGCTGGCCGACGAGCCCACCGGCAACCTCGACTCGGCCTCTGGCGTCGAGGTGATGGGCATCCTGCAGGAGCTCAACACTCAAGGCATCACTGTCGTACTTGTGACGCACGACGACACAGTCGCCCGCCATGCCGAGCGGATCGTGCGCATCCATGATGGTCTGATCGTGAGCGACGAACCCGTAGCGGAGCGCCTCTCCGCCGCCGAGCTGCGCGAAGCCGTTGTGGATATGGCCGGGCGGCCCGACGCATGAAGTTCGCAGAGAGCATCCGGATTGCCGTTCGCGCACTCAACGCCAACAAGGTACGGAGCGCGCTCACTATGCTCGGAGTGATCATCGGCGTGGCTGCAGTCATCCTGTTGGTGGCGATCGGCACCGGTGTTCAGGAGGAGATCACCGGCTCGATCGAGGGACTGGGTTCGAATCTCATCTTCGTGTTCGCGGGCAACTTCGAGGAAGGGCCGGGCGGGGGAGGCCCGGGGGGCCGCGCCGTCCGGCAGTTTTCCGTGGAGGACGCCGAGCTGCTCCAGCGGCGCCTAGGGCTCGAGCACTCCGTCGTACCGGTCGTCCAGGGCCCGCTCACCCTGCGCGTGGGCAATCGCACCATGCGCACGACGGTGGCGGCGGCCAACGAGAACGCCGGTGACGTCTTCAGCGCGGAATACGTCGGCGGCAGATGGTATCGCCGTAGCGAGGTATCCGCGAGCGCGCGCGTCATCGTCATAGGAGCCACCGTGCGCGATCGTCTATTCCCGAACCAAGACCCGGTGGGTGAGACCATGAGCGTCAACGGGCAGCGCTTCACCGTCATCGGACACGTCGCCGCACAAGGAGGCTCGCTTACTGGAGACCAGGACAACCAGGTCTACATGCCGATAACCGCGGCGCAGCGCCTGCTCGGTACCACGGATGTCGGGCTCATCGCGATCAAGGCCGCAAGCGCCGACGACGTCGAGGGCCTCCAGAGCCGCATCCGCCAGGTCCTGGCCCCGCGCTTCGGGGAGGAGTTCAGCGTGTTCTCCCAGGAGCAGACGCTCGGCATCTTCCAGCAGATTCTCGGCACGCTGACCTTCATGCTGGCCGGAATCGCCGGCATCTCACTGCTGGTGGGCGGTATCGGAATCATGAACATCATGCTGGTGAGCGTGAGCGAGCGGACGCGGGAGATCGGCATCCGAAAGGCGGTCGGCGCGCGCACCTACGACATCATGAGCCAGTTCGTCATCGAAGCGGTCACGCTTTCGATCGCAGGAGGTGCGGTAGGCATTGCCCTGGGTGCGGTTGGCGCAAGGGTCCTGGAGCAGTGGGTGCCGACCGAAGTGACGGCGTGGGCCGTGGCCCTGGCCTTCGGGTTCTCGGCGGCGGTCGGAGTGTTCTTCGGCGTGTATCCCGCCTACAAGGCGTCGGCGCTCGATCCCATCGAAGCCCTTCGCTACGAGTGAGCGGGAGTCAGGGCCCCTGTCGCGATCGCCGGCACGCTATCCTTGGAAATCACTCGGATCCACGTCTTCAAGGAACTCGCGGAAGCGTTCGACCTCGGCCTCCTCGTCCTGCTCGGTCACTTCGACGACAGCCGCTTCGTCCAGAACCTGCTCCGCGACGTATATCGGTGCGCCGGTGCGCACGGCCAAGGCGATCGAGTCGCTAGGTCTCGCGTCCACCTCGACGCTCGCTCCGCCCTCACTGGAGAGGATGATGCTCGCGAAGAAGGTTCCGCCTTCTATGCGGGTGATCTCGATTCGGGTTATGGACGCACCCAGATGCTCGATGACGCTCTTGAGCAGGTCATGCGTCATGGGCCGAGGAGGTGCGATTCCTTGCAGAGCGAGCAGAATCGCGGTCGCCTCGTTCTGGCCTATCCAGATCGGGATCAACCGTCCCGCGGCCTGCTCGTCGTCGGTGGGGCGCAGTATGATTACCGGTTGATTGCTCGTCGAATCCACGCTCAGGCTTGCGATGCGTACGTGGACCACGCCCACACCTCCTCTCGTCACGCTCTCTTCGAAGTACCTTCCACTATCATACGGCATGGAATCGGTGCAGGAAGGAGCAAAACCTTGATCGAACTCGAGGTGCAGACGAACAAACGCTCGGAGCTGGTCGACGTGACCGCGATTCTGGCCGAAGCGGTTGCCAGGCTAGAGATAAAGGAAGGTTTGGTGCACGTGTGGTGCCCTCACACCACGGCGGGAATCACGGTCAACGAGGCGGCAGACCCGGACGTAGCCGCAGACATCGCCGACTCTCTCGAGCGCATCGTGCCGCGAGACGCCGGCTACCGGCACAGGGAGGGCAATGCGGACGGGCATGTGAAAGCAAGCCTGCTGGGTTCCTCGGTCGTCTTGCCTGTCGAGGCCGGGAGTCTCGCGCTCGGCACGTGGCAAGGGGTGTTCTTCGGGGAGTTCGACGGACCGAGGCGAAGGCGGCTGCAACTGCGGGTCGTGTCCAGCTAGAGCCGCGCCTCTGACCAGCGGTTGTGTCCTTGACCGGGCACGACTGTTGGGCTATGGTACGGAGGCGTTTCGCCCGGACAGGGGCCCGTAGCTCAGTCGGTTAGAGCGCACGGCTGATAACCGTGAGGTCATTGGTTCGAATCCAATCGGGCCCACCACTAGTAATCGACAAGCCCTGCCTGGAAACGGGCGGGGCTTCTTTGCCGCCCTCTCTACGACGATTCCTACTCGGCAGCCCCCGCTCACGCAGACGTTCAGTAGCGGCAAGCGGGTTTCATCCGGATTAATCTGGGGAATACGTTTACACAGCACTCGAAGGGAGGTGTACAGATGAGTCGACTTCTCAAAGTTGTCACGTTGGCGACCTCGCTGGTAATGGCGACCGCAGCCACTGCGATGGCGAGCCCGGCCAGGGCCCATGTGGTCATCGAAGTGGCCAGGTGGCCCGAAGCCGTCAAGCAGCTCGTATTCAGACTTGTTCACTAGTGCGGCCTGATTCCGGTCTCACTGAGAGTTGCCCACTTGGAACCACAGGACGTGCGCGCCCTCCCGTCAGGAAGGCGCGCACGTCCGTTCTCTGTGCGGTGTAGAATGGCCACCGATCGCGGCTGGCGGGCAGTGCTGCTGTGATGGCCCGCCAGGCCGATTCACGGCTGCAGACCGACCTGCATCACATCGATCTGGCGATACGAGAATCCAGCCCGGCAAAGAGCGAGATAGAAGCGCCACATCCGCACGAAGCGTTCGTCGAAGCCGAGAGCATGCACCTGCGGCAGGGCTCGGTCGAAACGCTCCAGCCAGGCATCTAACGTCCGAGCGTAGGACTCGCCGATGAATCGCGGCGATCCAATCGCAAGCCCGGCCGACCGGGCAGCCTCCTCGAAGCGCTCAGGACTGGGCAGCATGCCGCCCGGGAATATGTAGCGCTGGGTGAAGTCCGGCCCTCTTCGGTATTCTTCGAAGCGCTCCTCCGGGATCGTTATGGTCTGCACTGCTGCAGCACCGCCTTTGCGGAGCCGGTCGCGTACGGTGCCGAAGAAGACGGGCCAGTACCTTTCGCCCACCGCTTCGAACATCTCGATGGATACGATACGGTCGTAGATTTCCGTGACGTCCCGGTAGTCTTGCAGCCGGATTTCGACACGGTCCTCGAGTCCTTCCTCGGTGACGCGCGCCACTGCCAAGTCGCGCTGCTCTTGCGAGAGGGTGACGCCGGTCACGCGGCACCCCGCCTGCTTCGCCGCGTGAATCGCGAACCCGCCCCAACCGCACCCGATCTCGAACAGGTGCGACCGGCTGTCGGGATTGGCGATCTCGAGGATGCGGTCCCACTTGAGGCGCTGGGCTGCGGCGAGGTCGTCGCAGCCGTCCTCGAAACATGCAGCCGAGTACGTCATCGTGTCGTCGAGCCAGAGCCGGTAGAAGTCGTTGCCGAGGTCGTAGTGCGCGGCGATGTTGCGCCTCGAGCCCCGGCGGTTGTTGGCGCGCAGCAGGTGGAATAGCCGGTTGGCAATCGTCACTCTGCCCCCGGCGCCCCCCATTCCGCCCGCAGCCATTCCTGCAGCCCCTAGCTCGAGCACGGCTCGAAGGTCGTGAGTGTTCCACTCGCCTGCCATGTAGGATTCGGCTAGGCCCAGCGAGCTGTCGCGGACGATTCGTTTGGCAGCGGCTGGTTCGTTCAGAGTGACTTCTGCGTGAGGCCCGGGCAGGGCCCCCGCGTACGTGCTCTTGCCGCCTTGCGGCCACGTCACCGTGAGGCTTCCAGCGGGTAACCCTCGCGAAAGCATCACGTCGATCAAGCGCTCGTGCATGGTGGACGGACCTCGTTCGTCACTCCTAGTTCGCCGTTTCACCAGGTAGTCTCCTCGGCCGGTGGCTCTGTCCTCGGTACGTATCTTATACGTTTTGCGAAGAGGCGAAGCGCCTGGTAGTGGATGAAAAGCCAGGCACGGGCGGACATCGGACCGTAGCGAGCTATAGCGCGCAGCAAAGCTGCGTCGGTGAGCGGACGCGCCGTGAGAGATACCGCCGCGATGAGCAGAAGCGGGCCCTTGACGAAATCGAGGAGGCTCACGGAAAGCTGCTCGCCCGGCTCGCTGAAGCGGAACTCGTAACGAGCATCCATCTCGATGAACGGCGAGACGTGAAACACCTTGACCATTTCGGGGGCGCTTTGCCAATCGAAGACGTCACCACCGTTGTGGAGTAGGTAGTTGTGGTGGTCGCCGAAGGTGTTCTGCACCTCGGCTAGGACCGCCCGGGGGGTTCCGTCGGCGTGGAAGCAGTACCAGAAGGAGACCGGATAGAACTTGAAGCCAAGAACACGGGGGAAGGTGAGTAACCGCACCGGGCCCCTCTCGAGATCGATTCCCGCGCGTGCGAGGGTAGCGTCTACCCACGGGCGCCATGCAGAGCCGTCGCGCGGGCCGTGATCGCGGGTCCGCAGCGTGACGAGGTTCGCGCGGTCGACCGAGAACAGCCGCAGCGACTCGTCGAGCAACTCCAGCTCGTCGAGGTCTACGTACAGATAGTAGATGCCGTAGCGGAAGCGGTTGGCGCGCGGAATCCTGCGGTCGTGGGCGACCGTTCCGACATAGAGCCTGCTGTGCACTGACGTCGTCATCCTGCGAACCCTATACGACTCGCGTACGCGTCTCGTCAAGCTCGTCGCCCCAGGGAAGTCGCGCGCCCATCGCTTCGGCGACCCATACCGCCGAGAGCATACCGTCTTCGTGAAAGCCATAGCGCTGCCACGCTCCGGCGAACCAGGTGTGGCGTTCGCCTTGTATCTCGCCGAGGCGGCCCTGTGCTGCGACCGCATCCGCGGAGAAGAGCGGATGCGTATAGGACATGCGTCCGATCACGCTCGCCGGGGCGGGGTCACGCACGGGGTTGAGCGTCACAAGCAGTGGGGTTTCGACCCCCAAAGGCTGCAGCCGGTTCAGATAGTAGGTCAGCGAGAGGCCGGAGGCGACCACCTCCGCTGTCTCCGAGAAGTAGTTCCACGACGCATGTGCCCTCTTGCGTGAAGGCAGAAACGAAGTGTCCGTGTGCAGGACGATATCGTTTCGGCTCGAAGCGAATGCGCCGAGCACCGCGCGCTCGGCGTCGGTCGGGTCAGCGAGCATGGAGAGCGACTCGTCGGCGTGGGAGGCGATCACAACGGCATCGTAGCGCTCTTCACCGTCCGGCCAGCTTACGATGACACCGTCGGGGCGCCGCTCGACGCGCTCGACCGGCGACGAGACCCTGACCGTCCCCGAGATCTGACGTGCTGCGGATTCCACATAAGTGCGGGCCCCGCCCACCAGGCTTCGCCACTGCGGTTTGCCGGTTATGTGCAGCAGCCCATGGTTGTCGCAGAAGCGCAGGAAGGTCTTGGCCGGGAAATCGAGCATCTGGCCGGGCGGGGTCGACCATATCGCCGATCCCATCGGAATCAAGTACCAGTCGGTGAACCCCTTCCCGAGCCGCTCGCGCTCGAGAAGCTCGCCGAGAGTGAGGGGGTCGACGCTTTCGTCTGCGAGCAGGCGCTCGGCCATTGTGGAGAAGCGGACGATATCGACCAACATGCGCAGGAAACCCGGGCTGATCAGATTGGTGCGCTGAGCGAAGATCGAGTCCAGGCTATTGCCGGCCCACTCGACGCTCTCTTCGGGGCATTGAACCGAGAAAGACATGTCGCTCTCGGCATGGCTGACGCCGAGCCGCTCGAAGAAGCGGATGAGGTTGGGGTAGGTTCGCTCGTTGTAGACCATGAAACCCGTGTCGGCGGGCGCGGTCTGCCCGTCGAGCGTCACGTCGTGCGTGTGAGCATGCCCTCCGAGCCGGGCATCGGCCTCGAACAGATCGACTTCGTTGGCCGGAGAGAGCAGCCAGGCCGCCCCCAGCCCGGATATGCCCGCGCCGATCACGCCTACTTTCACGCTATCCTCCCATGCCCGATGGAGCCGAACGTGTCGTTTTCCCAGCCCTCACGGGTATATCTTCCCGAAACGGGCGCCAAACACCAGCGGCGCCTTCTTCCGAACATACGGAGGTCTTGCGATGCCCCTCATTCTCGTCACAGGAGTCTCGACAGGCATCGGACGTGCGCTGGCCGAGCGATTCGCGCGCGACGGGTGGACGGTGGTCGGGACCGCCCGCGACCCTAGCCGTCTGGCTAACGTGGCATGGCCGGGGGACGTGC